>NZ_JASGCA010000002.1:0-458791 GCF_030449715.1 Bacillus sp. LB7 | reverse complement strand
TCGTCGGAAAAATAGAACAAAATGGACAAAAATAGGTCGGATCATAGAAATCCGACCTATTTTGTCAACGGTCTGAAGGCCCGCTATTAAGCGGGCCTCTTTTCTCAAGCTGGATTATTTTGCTTCGCTGTAAAGGCGTGCAACTTCATCCCAGTTAACGACGTTCCAGAACCCTTTAATGTAATCTGGACGACGGTTTTGGTAATTCAGGTAGTATGCGTGCTCCCATACGTCAAGACCTAAAATAGGAGTCTTGCCTTCTGAAAGAGGAGAATCTTGGTTTGGCGTGCTTGTGATTTCAAGCTCTCCGTTATTGACAACAAGCCATGCCCAGCCGGAGCCGAAACGGCCAGCTGCTGCAGCGGCAAAGTCTTCTTTGAATTGATCGAAGCTGCCGAATTTGCCGTTGATCGCTTCTGCCAATTCACCAGTCGGAGCGCCTCCTCCGTTTGGAGAAAGAAGTTTCCAGAACAATGAGTGGTTGGCATGTCCACCGCCATTGTTGCGGACAGCTGTGCGGATGTTTTCCGGTACAGCATCAAGGTTTGCAACAAGCTCTTCAACAGATTTGCTTTCAAGATCCTGTTTGCCTGCCACCGCTTCGTTCAATTTTGTAACATATGTGTTATGGTGCTTCGTATGGTGAATATTCATCGTCTCTTTGTCGATGTGTGGTTCTAACGCATCGTAAGCATAAGGTAATTCTGGAAGTTTGTAAGCCATCATCAATTCCTCCTTAATATTGTATGTATTGAAATGCCGCCTTTAGCAAGCCTTTCCTCTTTCAATGTATCAAAAGAAAAGGCTTGTTTCAATGGAAATGCTCACAAAATGATCACAAGTGCATTTCAAGCGCTCACTAAACTTTATCCTTTTCACCTTCTTTTTAAACATGCAGGGAAAAATTTAAAGCACAGTATATAAAAAGTAGCCGATCATGATTAACTGGATCACGCTTTTAGCTAAAACTCCGGAAATAAAACCGATCAGCGAACCGATTCCAATTTTAGCGGCAGTTTTGATATCCTTCTGATGAACAATCATCTCACCTGCCAAGGCCCCGATAAAAGGCCCCAAAATAATGCCTGCCACCGGTATCACAAACGGTCCGATCAAAAGGCCGATCGTGCTGCCCCATATCGCCGCCCTGCTGCCGCCGAAGCGCTTAATACCGAGGAGATTTGTAATATAGTCGGCGGCAAACAATACGGCTGTAAAAATGCCTTCAATGATCCAGAATAAGTAGGAGTAATGCCCGAATGTAAATAAAAATCCGTATAGAACAAAGCCGGCTACGATGAAAACGACGCTCGGAATGATGGGATAAACAAGGCCGATGAACGCAATGATGAACATCGCCGCAACGATGATCCAATATAAAACATCCATGCGAATCCCCTCCAATCGATTGTGATGCTTCATATTATACCCATTTTTCCAAAAGGAAACTTCCAGAACCCCTGTTGATCGATAAGTTTTCTTGTATTCGTCCTTTTGTGACGATACAATAATGCAGATACATTATAGAAATAGGAAGTGAAAAACGAATGAATTTATTTCAGCGATTTTTTAAAAGTACATATTCCCCTCACGCGATTGGCAAAATGCGTTTCCAAGGCATAGGGAGAACGATTTTATACGTATTTTTGCTCAGCATCATCGCCGCTCTCCCGAACCTTTACCATATCAGCAGCGGAGTGGTGAATACAATGAACAGCTTTCAGTCAGCTGTGAAAGAATTCCCCGATTTCTCCATAAAAGACGGCTCACTGCAAACAGATGCAAAGAAAGCGATTGAATCACAGTCATTCGGATTTGTCATCGTTTTTGATCCGAGCGGCTCTTATAAAACAAAACAGATTGAAGACAAACGGAATTCCGTCGGCATCCTGAAAGATAAGTTCGTTATCGCCATTGACGGCCAAGTCCAGGAAATGCCATACACAATGCTTCCCGAGGACATGTCTAAGGATGATATCCTTTCTTTAGTTGATCAAAATAAATCGGTGATTGTTCCCGTCTTATGCGTTCTGCTGTTTTTGGCGACGGCAGCCGGAAAATTCATTGATGTCTCGGTTCTTGCCGTCATCGGGCTGATCATTCGCAATGGTCAGAAGAAAATGCTCTCTTATAAACAGCTTTGGGTGATGTCTGCTTATTCGATCACGCTCGCAACCGTGTTTTTTGCAATTATGGACGCGCTGGAGGCAGTGGTTCCAAGTCAGTTTCTCCTGAACTGGTTTGTGAACTTTATCATCCTGTTTCTCGCCATTAAAGAGACGCCGGCTTCTAAAGCAGCAAGGTAAAACGGGCAGGAGCAAATTTATTGTCATGTTGAAAGAGGGACAAGCGTAACATAATAAAAAATGCACGAAATGGGGACAAATCAGATGAAACGTGTGATTGTGCTGTTTTCGATTTTGCTCGCCCTGTTCATTGTTTATTATGACTTGAAATCAGGCACCATCCCTCAAAACGCCTTGCCGGCTTCAACCATGGCAGCGGAAGCTCCGGCTGCAAGCCTGCAATATAAGACCGTTACCGTCAAACCCGGACAGACCGTATTTTCAATCATCGGGAACAGCGCCGTTCCGGCCGACAAAATAGCCGAAGATTTTGAAGCGCTGAATCCGAATGTGAAGGCGAGCCGCATTCAAGCAGGCGTCACCTACAAGTTTCCCGTTTATCCTGAATAAGCGTTAATTTCTTGTCAGTTTCATGAACGGGCTGTTACAATAAGACTTGTAAACGATTTGGTATAAGAAAAGGAGCAACCGCCTCCGAATTATACTTAAGGAGCGAATTCAAGTGAGTGAAATCACACATCGTACAAAAACGCGTCCCGTTAAAGTGGGACCTTTAACAATAGGCGGCAATAACGAAGTCGTCATTCAAAGCATGACAACAACGAAAACACATGACGTTGAAGCAACCGTCGCCGAAATCAACAGACTCGCGGAAGCGGGATGTCAAATCGTCCGCGTCGCCTGTCCTGATGAACGGGCTGCAGACGCGATTCCTGAGATCAAAAAGCGGATATCCATCCCTCTTGTCGTGGATATTCATTTCAACTATAAATTGGCTTTAAAAGCGATCGAAGGCGGAGCCGATAAAATCCGTATCAATCCTGGGAACATCGGCCGCCGCGAAAAGGTTGAAGCGGTTGTCAATGCAGCGAAGGAAAAGGGCATTCCGATCCGGATCGGCGTCAATGCGGGCTCTCTGGAAAAACGTATCCTTGAGAAATACGGCTATCCGACAGCAGACGGCATGGTCGAAAGTGCACTGCACCACATTAAAATTCTTGAAGATCTCGATTTCCACGATATCATCGTCAGCATGAAAGCGTCTGATGTAAATCTGGCGATTGAAGCGTACGAAAAAGCGGCAAAAGCATTCGATTATCCGCTTCATTTAGGCATCACCGAATCGGGAACGCTGTTTGCCGGTACGGTGAAAAGCGCCGCCGGTCTCGGCGCGATCCTTTCAAAAGGAATCGGCAATACATTGCGGATTTCTTTAAGCGCGGACCCGGTCGAAGAAGTAAAAGTCGCCAGGGAGCTCCTGAAATCTTTCGGGCTCGCTTCCAATGCGGCGACATTGATTTCCTGCCCGACTTGCGGCCGGATCGAAATCGATTTGATCAGCATCGCCAATGAAGTCGAAGATTACATCGCTAAAATCAAGGCGCCGATCAAAGTTGCCGTTCTCGGCTGTGCCGTCAACGGTCCCGGAGAAGCGCGCGAAGCCGATATCGGAATTGCCGGCGCACGCGGCGAAGGCCTCCTGTTCCGCAAAGGCGAAATCGTCCGGAAAGTGCCTGAGGAAACGATGGTCGAGGAATTGAAAAAAGAAATCGACAAGCTCGCCGAAGAGCATTATGCCAAACAAGCGGCCGAAAAAGAAAAATTAAACACATAATAAAAAAAGCTTGACGGATATCCGTCAAGCTTTTTCCGTTAGAAAAACGGGGTGATGAATATGCCAAGCACCAAGGAAACTGCACCGATACCCATTGCCCATGCTCCTAAGCCAGCTGCTCCTTGTCTTCTGGCTATATAACCGACAATGATCCCTGCAATTCCTAACAGCACTGGAAGCATAAACAAGGAAATAATCGAAAGCGCAAGCCCGATATATCCGGTTACACGTCCGCCGGCAGCATCGGCATCGTTACGCGCTTCGCCGTTGTCCCTGTTATCTGTACGATAAGTCGGGGCAACTTCTGCTGCTGTTTCTTCTAAAAAGTCATCATTATCTAAAGTCGCATCGACTAGGTCAGCATCATAACCGGCCCGGTTACGATCGCGAACATTTTGATCTCTTTCCATTCGATATCCCCCCTCTTTAATCCATAAAGGAGCATTTATAGTTTAAGCATTTTAGCCCGATTCATGTTTGCTAAACTTTACTGTAAATGTTAAAAGATTATGATACACTGGAGGAATGGATGATAAGGAGTGTGGACATGTTACATTTAGGAATCGATATTGATGGAACGATTACTGCCCAGGATACTTTTGTTCCCTATTTGAACGAGTCGTTCAGCCTCTCCATTACATTGGAAGATATTAAGGAATATGACTTAACAAAGCTGCTGAATATATCCCAAGAAGATTTTTGGAAATGGATGAACGAAAACGAGCCCCGCATCTATCAGGAAGCGCTGCTGGCTCAATATGCCAAACAGACGCTGGATGAGCTGAAAAAACAGCATAAGCTGATATACATTACGGCAAGAAGACACCATCTGGAGGATATCACCTTTAACTGGTTCGAGAAACGCGACATTCATTATGACCATATAGAACTTGTCGGCGGACACGATAAACTGGAAGCCGTCTTCAGGCATGAAATCGATGTTTTCTTTGAGGACCACCACGGGAATGCAACCATGATTGCAAAAGAAGCAGGCATTCCGGTTCTGTTGTTTAATACGCCGTACAATCAGCTTCCAACCGATTCAAACATCGTCAGAGTCGACAGCTGGCTTGAAGCCGCCGAATGGCTGAAAAAGAACGCGAAAACGATTAAAGGCGCAAAAAGCATGTAAGATAAAGTCTCTTACATGCTTTTGCGTTAAAAAGGCATATGGCTTTAAACGCCATATGCCGCTTTTCTTTACTGCGCTTCCGTGCTATTTTCTTCGCATCGCGGGCACGTTCCGTAAATTTCAAACTTATGGCCGCTGATCTGGTAGCCGTCAAGATCGTCTGTCAGCTTTTCCATCGGACATAGTTCGATTTCCTTCGTTTTGCCGCACACCATGCAAATAAAATGATGGTGGTGATGAGCAGAAGAACATTTAAAACGAAACAGCTTTTCACCGGAAAGCTCAGTCGTTTCCAATATGCCGAGTTCTTCAAACAGCGACAAATTCCTGTAGATCGTATCAAAGCTTAACCCCGGATAATCATCGTTTAAAGCGGAAAGGACATTTTTCGCCGTTAAATATTTATCAGAATCACTAAACAGCTGAAGCATATCCTCCCGTTTGCTTGTATATTTATATCCTTTTTCCTTCAGTAAATCAAGCGCTTCCTGTACGTTCACGGCGAATCCTCCTTTTGATTTTATTATAACTGATGCACAGTATCAGGATAAAGATCGACAGCATCACGATCGTTCCCCCCGGCGCCAGATCGAGATGATAAGCAAGCACCAGGCCGACGATGACGGAAAGTTCACCGAATAGGATCGATAAGAAGATCGCCTGCTTAAACCCCTTGGCAATGCGCATGCTCGCAGCGACAGGGAGCGTCATCAGCGCTGAAACGAGAAGCGTACCGACGATTCTCATAGAGGCGGCGATCACAAGCGCAACGATCAAAATAAATATAAAATGAATCCACTTCGCGGAAATCCCCGAAGCTTTTGCATGCTCTTCATCAAATGACAGGAGAAACAGCTCTTTAAAAAGGGAAAACACCACGATCAGAACGGCTGCGGAAATTCCGACGATCACCAGCATGTCTTCCCGCGAAACAGCGCTGACGCTGCCAAATAGATAGCTGAACAGATCCGTATTAAATCCGTCCGCAAGCGAAATAAAAATAACGGAAATCCCGATTCCTCCCGACATGATAATCGGGATCGCCAGCTCCTGATAATGTTTATAAACCGTTCTCAGCCTCTCGATGATCAAAGAGCCGGCAACGGAAAACGCCATTCCGAAATAGATCGGGCTGACCCCGGCGAGCACTGCAAACTGTTTGCCTGCATACAGGCTCGCCGCTATGCCGGCTAAAGAAACGTGGCTGAGCGCATCCGCGATCAGCGACAGGCGCCTGACAACGATGAATACACCGAGCAAGGGCGCGATGAGGCCGATTAATATTCCTGAAATAAAAGCGTTTTGCAAAAACTCATAATGAAAAAAAGGTGTCAGCATTATTCGTGTCCTCCATGATGATGGTGATTGTGGCTGATGGCTTGAACATCATGCCCGTAAAATTGAGACAAGTCTTGATCTGTCATGGACTCAAACTCTTCTGTATTGCCGTGAAAATGAAGATGTTTATTCATGCAGGCAACGTGTGTGACTTTATCGGAAACCGTGCCGACATCATGGGTGACAAGAATGAGCGTAATGCCTTTTTCACGATTCAACTTCTCCAGCAGCTTGTAAAACCCTTCAACTGTTTTTTGATCGACTCCAACCGTTGGCTCGTCAAGAATGAGCAGCTTCGGTTCGCTCACAAGCGCTCTCGCGATGAAAGTTCTTTGCTGCTGTCCTCCCGAAAGCTCACCGATGTTTCTGTCTTTCAAGGACGTGATGCCGACGGCTTCGATCGCTTCATCCACCTTTTGCTTATCGGCTTTAGACATGCGCCTGAATAAGCCGAGCTTCGCTGTTAAACCGCTTGCCACCACTTCATATACTGAAGCGGGAAAACCGGTGTTAAAGCTGTTTGCTTTTTGGGATACGAAGCCGATTTTGCTCCAGTCCTTAAATTTTCTGAGAGGGACGCCGAACAAATTAAGTTCGCCTGTCTGCGGCTTAATCAGCCCGAGAATGCATTTCAGCAATGTCGTCTTTCCCGATCCGTTTGGACCGACCAAGCCGAGAAAAGTCCCTTCTTCAATGTTTAAATTGATATCTTCTATCACATTTCGATGATCATAGGAATATGATACATGCTTCATTTCAATAATAGGTTGTTTCAATACGTTCACCTTCAAACTCTCCAGAATCATTACGATTTATCGCACAAAAAGAAAATGGCAGCCGAAAAGCAGCAAGCCATTTTCACGATTGACCAGTTCATCTTTAAATTATACATATAAACTAAAAAAAAGTAAATGAAAGCCTAATGGATGGCGTTTTTGAACTTTCCTCCACGCGTTTCGTGCGTGTCCATAATCGTAATAAAAGCATTGTGATCAATATCGAAAACAATCGATTTCAGCTTCGTCACTTCAAGCCTGGTCACAACGGCATAAATCACCTCTGTGTCCTCATCGGAATAGCCGCCTTTCCCTTTGAGCTTGGTCGTTCCCCGGCCGAGGCGATGCAGCAGCGCATCGGAAATCTCCTCGTATTGATCTGAAACGATGATAACCGCTTTCGTCTCATCAAGCCCTTGAATAACGGCGTCGATCGTCTTCATCGCAATATAGTATGTCATAACCGAAAACATAGCCTGCTCAAGGCCGAATACAAAGCTTGCCCACGCAAAAATAAAGACATTGACGAACATGACAAATTCGCCGACTGAAAACGGCAGCTTTTTCGTAAGCAAAATGCCGAGTATCTCAGTTCCATCCATAGAACCGCCGTTACGAATAACAAGCCCTACGCCGAATCCGAGCAGAAGACCGCCAAATACGGCTGCCAGGACGGGCTGAGTCGTAACCCCTTCTACATGATGCAACAAGGTTTCGATAATTGACAAGCTGATGATTCCGATCAGGGTTGAAATTAAGAACGTTTTTCCGATGTGCTTGTAGCCTGAAAACATAAACGGAATGTTAAGAACGACGACGAGCAGTGCGAAGTTGATATACGGAGTATCTTTAAAAATGTAGTCCAATATTAGTGACATGCCGATAATGCCCCCATCAATGATGTTGTTCGGCACTAAAAATAATTCGATGCTGGCGGCTGCGCAGGCAGCCCCGACGAGAATCATGACGATCCGGAATGCCATTTTGACCGCTGATTCTTTTTTATGCTGTTTTGTGGTATTTGCCATTCTGTCTCTCCTTTTCCCAAACTGGCCAAACCGTCCCTTATCATCATCATATCATTTAACAGACTGAAATAAAAAAATGACACATTTTTAATTTTACGCCATACATTAGTTCAGAGGGGAGGAATGGACGTGATTTTATTTCAAAAAATCGTGCTACAGCGTTTAAATCAGGTCACGGCTGACGAGGTGCTGAAGTACGCTAAACAATACGGAATTCATGTAACAAGAAAACAGGCGCTTGAAGTAGAAAAGCTTGTGAAAGGAAAAAACATCAATATTTTTAATGAGGAAGAACGCAATAAACTGCTCAAGCAGGTGGAAGCGGTCACTTCAAAAGAAGCGGTGCAGCTTTTGAACCAGCTGTTTTCTCAATACGTATCATAAAAAGGGGAGCTGATACGCCCCCCTTTTTTATTGCTGCTTGATTTTTTCCAGCAGCCCTTCATCAAACTGTTTATTTTTAAGCATTTCAATTTCAAACCGGTACGGCGGCTTTTTGTTCTTTTTATCTTCTCCTACATAAGGCGTTTCAAGGATTTTCGGAATATATGTCAGCTGATCGTGGTGAACGATGTATTGAAGCGCATCAAAACCGATTTCTCCAAATCCGATGTTTTCGTGACGGTCTTTTCTCGCGCCTCTGACATTCTTGCTGTCATTAATATGAAGCACTTTTAAACGGTCGATTCCGACGATTTTATCGAATTCGTTTAAGACACCGTCAAAGTCGGATACTACATCGTAACCTGCGTCATGGGTATGGCATGTATCGAAGCAGACGGATAAATGTTCATTGTGTGTAACGCCTTCGATGATCTGTGCCAGCTCCTCAAACGACCGCCCGCATTCTGAACCTTTGCCGGCCATCGTTTCCAAAGCGATCTGCACATTCTGATTCGGGTCGATGACCTCGTTCAATCCTTCGATGATTTTTTGTATGCCCGCTTCTGCGCCCGCACCTACATGAGCTCCCGGGTGAAGAACGATTTGTCTGGCGCCGATCGCCGATGTCCTTTCAATTTCAGAACGCAGGAACTCGACACCGAGCTCAAATGTGGCCGGATTTGTTGTATTGCCGATATTGATAATATACGGGGCATGAACGACGATATCAGAGATGCCGTTCTCCTCCATATGAGCCCTTCCTGCTTCAATATTCAAATCCTCGATTTTTTTCCTGCGCGTGTTTTGCGGCGCTCCCGTATAGATCATAAATGTATTGGCGCCGTAGGAGCTTGCCTCCTGACTGGCCGCGAGCAGCATATGTTTTCCGCTCATTGAGACGTGTGAACCGATTTTCAACAAAACTGTTTCCCCTACTTTCCTTTTCTAAATTGCTTTCTTTTTTGCTGTCTTTTTATTTTATTGATTTCCGTCTGCATTTTCTTCTTATATCCGGGCTTGACTTTTCTCGGTTTTTTCACAAGCCGCTTGGCGACTTCATCCGTTTCATCAGGCGTTCTTTTTCGGTTCTGACGGCGCTTGCGGTCATCGATCTTTTTCCACTCGCCTTTTTCAAGCCTCATGTTTTCAAACACGATTCCCATCTGTTCTAGCTTCACAAGTGCATCTTCGTCAGATGTATCATAAAACGTCATCGCTGTTCCGGATGTTCCGGCGCGCGCTGTACGACCGACGCGGTGAACGTAAAAATCAAGATCGTCAGGCAGTTCATAGTTAATGACATGGCTGACGCCTTTAATATCGATTCCCCTTGCAGCCAAATCAGTGGCTATGATATAGGTGAATTCCAGATCGCCGATTTGCTTCATCACTTTTTTTCGTTCCCGCGGCGTAAGCCCTCCGTGAAGAAGCCCGACTTTCATCCCTTTGTCCGCCAGGTAAGCGGCGATTTCGTCAGCCGTTGTTTTTGTATTGGCAAAAACAATCGCCAAATACGGATTTAAATGGGTCATAACCTCGAGCAGCAGCTCATTTTTATTCCTGTGTCTGGAAGGTATGAGCACGTGTTCGATTTTTTCGGCCGTGATGTGCTTCGGCTCAACATGCGCATACCTCGGATTGGCCATGTACTTTTTCAGGAAAGGCTTTAATTTTTCGGGAATCGTTGCGGAAAATACGAGCATCTGCAAGCCTTCAGGCATATGCGATCCGATAAAATCGACATCTTCCAAAAATCCCATATCAAGCATTAAGTCCGCCTCGTCGATAACGAGCGAACCGGCTTTATGAACATCGAGCGCCTGCTCCCTGATCAGATCTGCAATTCGCCCCGGCGTACCAACCACCAGATGAGGTTGCGTTTTTAATTTGTCAATCGATTTTTGTTTATCGGTCCCGCCGATGAAACATTTAGAACGAACCGCTTCATCAGGCCCTAAAAATTTGGTGATTTTCAGGACTTCCTGATGAATTTGGTTGGCGAGCTCCCTTGTCGGAGCCGTAATCACGACTTGAACGAACTCTTTTTCAAGATCGATCCTGCTTAAGAGCGGGAGCAGATAGGCATGCGTTTTTCCCGTACCTGTCTGCGACTGCCCGATTGCACTCTCCCCTTTCAGCGCCGCAGGAATTAACCGCTTTTGAATATCAGTCGGCTCATAAAATCCCAAGTGGTGAACAGCCTCTATAATAAACGGCTTTAAATCGTACATTTCAAATTTCGTTTGTTTCATTTTCCCAACTCCTTCTTGGAAAGCCTTTATTCCGGCGATCCAAGCTTTATCCTATATGGCTGAATTGTGCGCTTATGTATCCTTTTTTATGCCGCACTGCTTAAAAAAAGGCTGATATCATGTCCATCATTAAATTATAACTGATCCTGCGGAAAAAAACCATCACCCCCGCCCTATTCGGGCCGGCGGCAAAGGCACTTCGCCACCGTTGGTGCATACCCTATCAAGAGAAGGATTTTGAAAGGAGGTACAAGTATGTTTCAGCAACAGCCGATGAGAAATCAGCCAAGACCGCAGATGCCGCAAAGGCCCGGCAGAGCCTTGATGCCGAGACATCAGGGGATGAGAATGCAGCCCCCTCAAGCGCAGCCCCGCGGCCTGCAGCAAATGTTTCAGCCGCTGGGCGCCGCCCAGCAGCAAGCAGGCGCGCGAGGAGGAGGGATTCAGGGGTTGCTCTCGAAATTTCTTCCCGGATCTGCCGCGTCCGGGGGAACAGGTGCGGGCCTCGGCGGAACCGGAAGCGGCCTTGGAGGCATTCAAGGTCTTGCCAATCCGGCTACCATTTCTAACATGCTCGGCAATGTTCAAAAAGCGCTCGGTGTAGCCCAGCAAGTAACGCCGATGATTCAGCAATACGGACCCCTCGTCCGCAATCTCCCTGGCATGGTGAAAATGTTCAGACAGCTGAATTCCGATGATACTGAAGCGGAGGACAGCGAACAACAAAAAGACGAACCGGACAACAAGACCGAAACGAGCGGCGAAAAGAAAGAAGAAATAAAAGTATCTTCCAAAACACCCGAAAAATCCAAAGCCGAAGAAATCAGAAAAAAACAGAGCCGTTCAGCCCCTCCGTCTGCAAAAAGAAAAACCGGAGGATCAAAACCTAAACTGTATGTATAACATTCTTTGATATCTCCTGCGGGATCAGATATAATGAGGTCTATAGAGACTGCAAAAATAAGCCGTTTTTTACGGCTTTTTATCATGCCCGGCTCTTACTTCTTTATAGGAGGACTAAGAATGAACGTAATTAAAATATCGCCGCGCGGCTATTGCTACGGTGTCGTCGACGCCATGGTCATCGCCAAAAACGCGGCTCTCGATAAAAGTCTGCCGAGACCTATATATATTTTAGGTATGATCGTTCACAATAAACATGTCACCGACGCATTTGAAAAAGAGGGCATTTATACGCTTGACGGTCCGAACCGGCTTGAGATTTTGAATCAGGTCGACAAAGGAACGGTGATCTTCACCGCTCACGGCGTTTCGCCTGAAGTCCGCAAAATAGCTGAGGATAAAGGTCTTGTCGCGATTGACGCCACCTGCCCTGATGTGACAAAAACACACGATTTAATCCGAAAAATGAAAGCGGACGGCTATCACGTCATCTACATCGGAAAAAAAGGACACCCGGAGCCTGAAGGAGCGGTCGGTGTCGCCCCGGATATCGTTCATCTTGTTGAAACCGAAGAAGACGTGGAAAGGCTGGACATTGATGCGGAGAAACTGATTGTCACGAACCAAACGACGATGTCCCAATGGGATGTCCATGATATTATGGAAAAAGTAAAAGAAAAATATCCGGATGTTGAATTCCACCAGGAGATTTGCCTGGCCACCCAAGTGCGTCAGGAAGCGGTATCCGAGCAGGCGAAAAAAGCCGACTTGACAATCGTTGTCGGCGATCCGAAAAGCAATAACTCGAACCGTCTCGCCCAGGTCTCCGAAGAAATCGCAGGTACGAAAGCATACCGGATCGGCGATTTAAGCGAATTAAAGCTGGAATGGCTCGACGGCGTGGAAACCGTCGCTGTAACGGCCGGCGCTTCGACCCCGACCCCGATTACAAAAGAAGTCATCCGCTTTTTAGAACAATTTGATCATGAAGACCCGTCAACATGGCAGATCAGTCACGAAGTACCTCTTCAAAAAATCTTGCCTAAAGTAAAAGCAAAAACCTGAAGCTCTTCAGCTTCAGGTTTTGTTTTTATACAAATGTAAACGGGTTCGTATTTGTATCTGATGGAAAGACGGCGACATCGTATTTTTTCTCCCGGCACATCGCCGTCAGCTTTTTCGCAACTCCGTTTTTCATGATTTGTTCGGCATAATGTCCGGGGTCGACCACATTCAGCCCGATCATCATAGCATCGTGCGCCGTATGGAAATAAAGGTCTCCTGTGACATATACATCGGCGCCCATTCGTTTTGCATGATGGATGTATTTGTTACCGTCGCCCCCTAATACAGCGACCTTCCTTACTTTCGCATCAGACTTGCCTACCATCCGCGCTCCGTTCGCTTCCAGCTTTTCTTTTACATAGCTGGCAAATGTTCCAAGTGTCATCTCTTCTTTCAATTCACCGATACGGCCCAGCCCTTTTTGGAGCGGATTCTGCTCGACGGGGTAAATATCAAAGGCCACTTCTTCATACGGATGGGCCTCATTCATCGCTTTAATCACGGATTTTTCAATACCTGACGGATAAACGGTCTCGATTCTTACCTCTTCGACCCGTTCAAGTTCGCCCCGCTTGCCGATAAACGGATCGGCTTCAGACAGCGGCTTGAAGCTGCCGACTCCTTCTGAAGAAAACGCACAGTGGCTGTAGGCGCCGATATGACCGGCTCCGGCGTCTCCAAGCGCTGCGCGCACCTGTTCTTCATAATCTTTCGGGACATAGACGGCAAGTTTTTTCAGCGGCTCTTCATAGGTCGGAACGAGCACTTTTGTGTTCTTTAATTCCAGCGCTTCCGCAAGCATGTCATTGACTCCGCCGTCAGCGACATCGAGATTTGTATGAGCCGCATAAACGGCGATATCATGCTTGATGCACTTTTCGATCAGCCTTCCCCCGGGCTGATCTGTGATGACATGTTTCAGCGGCCTGAAAACAGGCGGATGATGCGCAATGATTAAGTCAACGTTCTTTGCAATCGCTTCATCAACCGTTTCTTCGAGAACATCAAGCGTGACCATGACATTAGCCACCGTTTTGTTCAGCGTGCCGATTTGCAGGCCGATTTTATCGCCTTCAACGGCTAAAGACTTAGGTGAGAACTGTTCAAACAATTGAATGATTTCATGCCCGTTTATCGTTTTTGTCATCTTCTAAGTACCTCCTTTAAGATCTCTATCCGTTCTGACAGCTCAAGCAATTTTTGTTGATTTTCTGCACTCGGAGGAGCCGCTTCAATTTGTTGATAGATGTTTTCTGTATGTTTCAGTTCTTGCGACCATTTTTTGATAAAAACAGCATTTTGTTGTTTGGCCAAAAATGGGCCGACAAGCATGCCTGCCGCAAAGGAAACCCCATCGTAAGCCGCATCCCGATCGCCCGCTTCCGCGACAAGAACCTCATAGTACTTGCCGTCTTCTTCAAGGATTTCTTCATTGATCAGTGCATAGCCTTCCTGATAGAGCCACTCTCTAATATGGTGAGCGTGGATATTCGGCTGCAAAACCAAACGTTCCTTACCTGAGAGCTTATCCTTGCCCGCTTTTAGAATGTGAGCAATGAGCGAGCCCCCCATTCCGGCAATCGTGATCACATCAGCTTCGCCCTTTTCAATCACTTCAAGCCCGTCTCCTTTCCTTACGGATATGAGCGAACTTAACTGCAGTTTCTCAACCTGCTGTTTCGCAGAAAGAAAAGGACCATCTGTGATTTCTCCGGCGATCGCGGCGCTTGCCAGGCGATTCAACACACAATAGCAAGGCAAATACGCATGATCAGACCCGATATCAGCCACAACCGCCCCTTTTGTTATGTATTCCGCCACAGTCTGCAGCCTTTTCGATAACTTCAATTCATTCACAATTATCACAACTTTTCTAGATTCATTTTTCTTTTACTATCATATAAAAAATCGCTGTAGTTTCCAAGCTGGAACAGCAAATCAACATTCTACTCGGCCAATTTTTGATTTTCTCTGTAGTACGCACGTAAAGCATGTGTCTCAAGATCCGCGAGCCGAACCGGAATCGGCAGCCTGCTTTCTCGATTGATCAGGCTCATCGCGATGTCATAACTGCTGTCTAAATCAAGCAAATGTCCGCATGATAGAAAAATCGGTTTGACATCTTGCCTTGTCCGCACCGCACGTCCGTAGACTTCGCCATCAATCACAATATCGGTATAAGCGCCGAATTTATTATCAGGCATCACAAAATCAGTTTGTTTTATTTTCAAGTAAGTTTTCGCAATGCCGATCGTTGGCTTTTCGAGAAAAAACGCCGCATGTGTCGCAATCCCCATATGGTTAAAATGGAGATAGCCATTCCCGTCAAATAAAAAAACATCCGGTTCAATCGTCAGCTTCTTAGCCGCCTTTATAATAAGCGGCAGCTCCCTAAAAGCAAGAAACCCCGCGATATAAGGCACATCGATTTTCCCTGCACTATTTACTTTTTCAATGACACGCTTCGTATGAAAATCCAGCACGATGATACTGCAGACACCAAACGCTTCACCATCTTCCTCCCAATAAGCTAAATCAACCCCCGCACAGGTTTGCAGATCGTCTTTACTGATGGAGTTTACTAGATTGATATGTTTTTTTAGTTTTGTTTGTATCGTTAAAAAGTCATTTTCTTGGTTTAAATTAAAATCGTGTATGTTGTTGATGTTCATCTTTAAATACCAACTTTCTATCATCCCATTTTTTTAAGCGCCTTTACCAGATCATATCTAAATTGTTCAGTTCATTCAAAGTTACTGATTCATACCGGGATAAGCCGGGACAGTAAGATGTCTTATAGAATGATCAGCATATAAAAAAAGAACCCCTCAGCAAGCAAAAAATGGGGAGCTCTGTTTGTCTTTTGGTAAATCGGGGTATGTTTTAATCATTCATTATTATTCTTTATTTCTCAGCTTCATCGTCATACTGTTTACACCCTCAAAAACAGCGTCCCGTATGACCTCAGTGTAATTCTCATAACTGTCGCTTTTGGCTTTAATGATATCTAGAACTTGTTTAAATTGTCCATCTATGATAATCGTAATGCCTTCGACCTTTTCACCTGTCTGATCATTCACAAATTCCTCATTTAACATGGTTACCGTATCATGACTATTCATAAGACACTCTCCTATCTTTTTGAAAATAAACTTTTCCCTTTATGATTGATCCAATACTTTTGATTTGCAGGAACTAGACTTGTAAAGTCCTCATAAATCCCGCTCCAGTTATTCGGTACATATTCTTCATAAGATGCCGGCTCTGGGTACATGGAATACAACTTTCGCTTATCAAAATCAATTAATAATGATGGACTGAAATCTAACAGATCATCAGTTGCATTGTGTTGAAAAATTTCATGCATCAGATGATTTAAAGCTCACTCTCATCAATGAAATCATCTAGTTGAAACCCTTTAGCTTTGTAGGCCTCGTCGAGTTTATTATAATCTAAAAACCATACATCTTTTTCTGTGACATACCAGTTCCATGCGTTATTATAAACAACCCCAACTATTATATTTTCAGCATACGTTGGTTCTAATAACATTTTAGCTCTCCCCCCCCCCCTTAACGTTCTCAGTCACTCATTTTTTATTATCCTGCCATTAGCAGCGTACTCTTCTATCCACTCCATCCATGGAGCAGGAACTGTATTTGGAATACTAACTCTGCCATTTTATCTATACGAACCCTGCTTGCATTTGGTGGAATTCCGCCTTGAACTCGTCTGTAAGTAACCACATCAGTTGATGGACTTACCTTTTCAACTGTTCGATTAGCGCTATCAATCATGTCTGTAACCTTTTTATCTGCTTTACTCCTATTTACAGGTGAATAAGAAACAGGCATATTTCTGGTATGTACACGATTCAAATAGTGACCCATACCCCCAATAGCCACTGCAATCATCAGGCTTTGTTTACGCTTTTCTTCAGATAATTGATTTCCAAACATATCGCGGCCGGCTCCGGATGCATGGAATACAACTTTCCCTGATTATCAGCTGGCTATTTATATTTAAGTTCCCCTGCTTTTTGCAGGGTGGCTTCTATATGGGCCACTAATTTTTCCGGTCTTCTCGTTTCCATGTCTTCTAACGGGTTTTCCCAGTCCTGATTCTTTATTAACAGCATATAAAAAGTGCCTGAAGGATCAATATCTATGTACCAGCCGACATCTAAAATCAAGCGGCTTTCTTTATGCTCCAACTGCAATAATGATGACGTAAAGTTAAACCAGTCATCACTGTCTTCCTCTAACTGATCTGGATCGATATCAATTAGTTTATTATAAGAGACGGTCCATCCTTGAGGAATTCTCAGACGTAAATAGTCAGGAGGTCCTTCAAAAATGAAAATGTTTCCTCCAAATGCCGCCGCTTCAATTTTCCAAATTGATCCGTTCCAATTCGTTCACTAACTGCCGGCGATCTTCAACATGGATTGTGTCAATCGTTTCTCTATGATTATCATAAATATGAATAAGATATTCATCCTGGCCTTTCATGATTTTAACCGCAGCATGATATTTTTGTTTTTCTAATTCTAATAATTTGGTATTTGGTTCAACTTGTTCTTGAGTGACGGTTAAATTATTATATTTAATGAGCCAGCCGCTTGGTATATTTATAGGTTCTAATGATTTTTTGGAATTAGACAAAGTGTTCACTCCTGATTTGTATATTCATCTCTTGAGTTCAGGTCTTGTCCTCTTAATTGTTTTACTTCCAAGTTTTATACAAATAATGTGTCAGTACTTTACTATTTGCAATAGATGATGATGGAGGATCATTCTATTTCACACAGACCAAACTGCCGACACTAGAATACAAAGGACTGTGTCCACAAGCTCTCCTACTTGGAGCAAGCAATAATCATGATCGTCTTCTTGTCTTTTATGTATGACAAAATGAAATATGAATAATCATATATTGATTTCTTTTTTCAACTATCCATGCATTAAGAAACCTTGCAAGCTATTGCCAATCAAAGTTTCTATAAAATCATATTTTATTGTCCCGTCATAACTCAATAAAGCCTTTCGAAAATAGGAGTTACTGTTTTCTTAATCAAAATCCTTGGTCAAAGTCTATTTCATACAAATCTACCCATTCTATAAAAGTCGGCATTGATTTAGTGGTAATAAACTCATTAATTATACGGTAAGCTAAGTCACGATCCACATAACTGCAAGACGGAACCTTCATTGGCTCCCCACCTACTAAATGTTCCACCGTTTCTATTTCAACATTTTTATTCATTGGAACTAGGTAGTCTGGATGTCTCATTATAAAGAAACCATATGGTTCATTATAAAAGAAAATTAACCATTCATCACAGCCCACTACTTCAAAACATGAATCACCGCTTCCTTGCTTCCAATAATCCTCGCCTTTTTCAAATATAATACTTCTTATAAAATCATCATTCGGGTTTTCAATTGGTTCTTCAACCGGTCCATTATAAGTGATCATATTCATACCACCTTATTTGGTAGTCTCAATTATTATTGGCTTGTTACTCTTCCGCATCTTTCATAAGCCCTGCGTAAGATTCAGCATGAGTTAGTTGAGCATGTCCTAAGTGTTTTAGGTGTTTTATCTATTTCCAGCTTGAGCCCCGAGACAATTTCCGCCCCTTTCAAATCCGCGTTTTTCAGTTCATGATCCAAAAAAGGGTCTTCCATATAAGAATTGGATCCCCTTTGCTTGACAATCAAGTGCTTTATTCTTAACTTTAGGAGCGGTTAATAAACATATATTAAACTTACGATTGAGTTCTTTCCTAATTAAAATAACTTTATAAACTCTTCTCTTTTTGTGGGGATCTCCTCGTTTGTACTCTGATAATCCTCAATGCCCTTTCTAATCTTTTCAACCTCTTTCGATCTGATAAAACCAGTTTCCACTGCACTGTTTAAAAAGATGGTAATGCTATCTTTATTTATACCTTCTAAAGCTTGTGGTAAATATTTTACTTTTTCTTTTTTATAAGCTTCCCAAGAAGTATAAGCGACAGCATCAACCAATAGTGACCACAGCCTAGCAATATTCAAGTCTTCTTCTTCCTCAGCAAATTCTGAAATTCCTGTAAAGTCTGCGTTATCAATAAGCTCGTATAAGTCATCACCAGTAACGGCATAAGATTCAACCCATAACCAACATTTGTCCAATGCTTGTCTTCCTTCCGGATACCTTTCATCGTCTATGCTGATTACAGAAAATACTCTTTCGGCAACTGTTAAAACAAATCCTGCTTTAACTTCATTTTGTAAATTGCCCAAAAAAATATTATCCATGATTCCCCCCTTATTCACACGGAAAATTGGAGTGCCGATGTGGTCGGCTGTTCTACGTAGACGCTTTTCTTTATGCTCTAACTGTAGGAAGTGATAAGCTGAACTTTCTCGTTGTAATTCATTTACCTTTATATACATTAACTTGTTATCACTAAACTGTCTCAAATTTTCAAAGAGCCTTGAAAAGCATACGGCCAATCAAGGTTTGCAAGTGATTATATTTATTTTTTCTTATTCGTTGCTACTAGATGGGACAAAGACAATAAATTCCCCTTTAGGATATGTCCGCTTCCAACCGCAAGGCCATCCGCCTTCTTTATATATCTCAAAAACCTTTTCATAAAAATTATTTGTTTTTCCATTGACCAACCGATTTAAAGCACACATTGTGAGGTCTCCTTCAATCTCCTCATGAATATCTACATAATCAAACGGAAGAAAATTTTCAGAGTAATTTTCATAGTCACCGAAATACTCGTATAATTCATCTTGCTGAGTAGCTAAGTCTAAATCGTATATCTTTTCTACAATATTTTCAGTTCCGAATGACTTAACATTCTCCCACACTGTATCAACTTCATTTAAATCTTGTGACCAAGCAAAATTTTGCGCATCACTAAAACTATTAATGACTTGCAAATTAGGTACACTAAAGTTCTTATTGAAAAACATCTTGTTATTACGAATAAAGCTCATTACTTCTTCGACTAATTGAGTCTTCTTACCAAAATTCATTTAGATAACCACCTTTTCAATAACTCTTCGGTTTCACCGCCTCTGTTCCAAATAGGGAGCTTTTTCTTTTTTCCACTTTTATAAAATTCTTTAGATATTCCTATTCAAAATAAGAAAGCTGGGATATCCCAACTTTCTTATTTTTATTCTGCACTATTAAGTAAAAAATCTTGAATACTCTCCCTGGAAACTTTTTCTGACCCCTCTTTTTTCAAAAACTTCAAAAAAGCTTTTTCTTTTTGACCTGGATTTTTAGATAATAAACTAAAGTGACTATGAAATTCCTCAAATAACTCGTAAGAATCAATAGATTCGATGGTTTCAGGTAAATACTCATCTTTCTGATATTTATATGCTTTGTATATTGTATAAGATATTGCATCAGCAATACATATCCAAGCATCTAGATCATCTTCATTTGATTCAAGCTGCATTAAAGTTAAAATCCCTGTGTCATCTAAATTTTCCAGGTAAGTATAAAGATCGTCTGCTTCTATATTCTTGTGTTCAAGCCACTTCCAGCAGGCATCTAATGCTTCTTTTATATAATTGAAATCATTTGATTGTTTTAATGTAGGAACTATTGCTTCACAAAGTCCTAAATAATATGCAGATTTTAAATGATCATTCAATTCTTCCCACTCTTGAAACATCTACTACACTCCTCAATTAAATATATTCACCATTTTTAATAACTAAATTCAATCTTCCATTTGGCTTGATTCCTTGAATAGTCTCAGAAGTTACTTCTATCGTTAAATTAGGAAACACATTGCTGAATTGCTTAAATATTCCAGATGGCACATTCGGATTATTTAGTCCTTGAATACAGGTTGGACAAACTCCTTTAGGATTAGATTGGTGAATTTTTAATGTTCCTGTTATTTCAGCAGGATTTTTTCCTAAAGCTTCTACTTTGCTTATAAAGTCATTTAACACGCCTTCTTCAGCATGTCTTGTTGCACTTGCGATTTTTCCCGGAGATTTTATAGGTCTATCTGGCATTACTGAGTCTAAATCGGGAAGGCCGGCTTCTTTTCTAACTTTAGGCGATCCACCCTCAAATACTAAATTTTCCAAACCTTCCACATCTGTCTTTCCAACCGCAACAGTGTCAGTTTTAGGAACATTCCATTTTTGGCGTAGAACATCTAAATCAGCTTTTCCAACATCTATTTTACTACCAGTCCTATTGGCTCCCTTACTGACGTTCCCCCCACCACTCACCATCTTCACAATCCCAAGCTCTTTCACCGGCGTTTTTTCCACATTCACGCGCACAATTGGGGTGCCGATGCGGTGGCCTGTTGCCGAGGCCGGCTGTTCGACGTAGACGCGGACGTTTGTCGGAACTTGGAAGGATTTCACCTTTTCAAGGATGTTGTTTCCTTTTTGTACCAGCGCCACTTTTGGCGATTTGGCGAGCGGAATGTTTTTGCCGGCCGTTTTGGCCAATGTTTGAGCGCCGTGGTTTGCCGTTTTTGCGACAGCACCTGCACCGACGAGACTCAAAGCTGCTTCGATCAGGCCTTGTTTCCGCCTCTCTTCAGAAACTTTGTTTCCAAACATGTCCTTGCCCGTGACGGCTTCTGAGAACCCATTTGAAGCGACAAGGCCGTAGGCGCCCATTTCCGTCATTTTCAAGACGTTCAACGTTTTTGAGGCTTTGTAAGCGTCAAGCGCGTGTTCAGCGGCGATGAGTCCTTTTCCTGTTTTATAAATGGCTTTGCCGCCTTTGAAGGCTCGGCCTGCCCACCCTACAATCGGAATAAATCCTGCTGCCGCCATTGCTCCGGCGGCGACACGCTGGCCGTCTGTCAGCTTTTCTCCTGTGACCGGGTCGACGCCTTCAGCGGCTCTCTTATAATCATAATACCCGCTGACTTCTCCGACAAATGTTCCGGCTGCGTCAAGCGCTTTTAAATACCAAGGCTTGTTCGCTTCTTCTTCTTGTTTTTCCTGAAGCCTGCGCGCTTCTGCCTGTTCATTTTTGAATTCAATATAATTGGCGGCTTGATTTTCGACTTCTATCGTATTTTTATAGATCTCGCTTGAGTGGAACGATTTCAAGCTAAAATACATCGGCGAGGCGGTTTTTCCGTGGCTTGTAGCTTCCATCAGCCCGGAATATTTGCCGAGCACAGCGCTGTCGAGCGCTTGTAAGTTTGTGTATTCGGTCTTGAGCGATTCATCCAGCTGATTAACGGCGTCGATGGTGTTTTGCCGGGTTGTTTGCGCTTTAGACATTTTATCAATATAATCGTCGAGCGTCCAATTGTCCAAGTCAACGATATCGCTGATACTTGCGATGATTTTATCCATTTCCAGCTTGAGCCCCGAGACGATTTCCGTCGCTTTCAAATCAGCGTTTTTCAGTTCATGATCCAAAAAAGAGACTTCCACATAAGAATCGGACAGCTTTTTGTCCTTTATATCACCCGATACACCTTTAAAAAAAGCAATCTGCGCTTCAACAAGCTTTAACCAGCTGTCTACGATCTCTGCCTGTCCTTTGTAGAAGTCTTTAATGTTGTCGGCACCTTTCCCCTGAAAATTTTCACCTAAATCAGCGACCCCAAGAAACGCTTTTTTGAGCGTCTGCAGTTGATCCTCAAAGGTTTCGTATTGTTTCTTGCGGTTATTCGCTGCTTCAATTAAAGAATGCGCTTCAAATACTTTCATTGAATTGTCCTCTCTAACCTAAGGGCTATTTTCTGGCGATTGCTTTGTCCTGCTCTTTCAGCAAATCGACATTTTCCTTCGTATCCTTTATGTTTTTGTGTACGGCTTTTTTGTAATCGGCCACCATCTGATGAATGTTCTGCTCGCGTTCGTGGCACTTTGTCACATATGTCAATTTATTTTTCCCCGCCGCTTTCGGAGGATTTGGCAGGTCTAGGGCATCGAGCGCCTCTCTTACGGCCTCCAGCTTTTTGATGACCGCTTCATGTTTCAGCTTGATTGTCGTCATTAAAACCAGCTCCAACTGTTTTTGATTGAGCGGAGTTTATCGCTCAACTGATCAACCGCTTTTTCTCCGAGAGAAAGCAAATGATCCGCCTCTTTAGCTGCCGCTCCCGCCAATTCAAGGCTGTGTTTTTCAATTTCCAGCGCAAAAATTTTTCTCTCCAGCTGTGAAATATAGCCTTCGTACTTTCCGTTCACGATGTTGTACATTGATGTATGAGCTTCATCCCGTTCGTCATCAAAATCATTGGCGAAGTCCCCCGTCCAGTGGCTGTTCAGATGAGGGTGCAAGATTTGTCTGATCTCGACAATCCCGGTTTCGTGTTCTTTCTCAATCTCCTTTTTTGCTGTTTTGACACGTTCAATCCGGCTTTCTACATCAGCCAGCTTTTGGTTAATCGTGCTGTGGATATGATTCAATGTGCTCTCATGACTCATATGATTCACCTCAGGGAAATACTCAAATAGACGGATGGCACCAGTGCATCCGCTACATTTTCTCCATTTATATAATAGTAGAATAGATGCAATCTTACTTAAATAGGGTGGATTGCTTATTTTTTCCCCTGTAAAGCTGGAATGCGCCCCCAAAAAAGTAACAAAGGCCTATTTCCGGCAGACGCATCATCCTCTTAAAGGCCGGGACCGAAAATCTAAATAGTCCAAAAATCACCCTTCAACATGACTCACCGCTAAGCAAAAACCCCCGTTTAATGAAAACAAAAAAGGATTCGCACAAAAGCTCTTGTCTAAGCTTTCATTACGAATCCTTTTGGTGATTTAGCCAATCTGGAAAAGCTATTTAATCTCTGACACCCATTTTGCCATATCATCAAGCTTTTCCGCCGGAACAAGTCCTCCCGGCATTCCGTTACCGCCTTTTTCAATCTTTTCTTTAATCGCACCTGTATCCATCCGGTCCCCGACGCCCTTCAGTTTAGGACCTGATACACCTTCATAATTCTCGCCGTGGCAGGTTACACAGTTCGCTTTGTAAATTTCTTCAGGCGAGGCATCCGCCTTGTCTTCTTGAGCTGTTTTATTCCCTTCGCCTGCAATTTCTTTTTCGTCATAAAGGCCTTTTATGGATAAGATAAAAACAAGTCCTATGCCCATAATGGCGATTAACAAAAATGGTATCAATGGATTGCGGTTCATTTTACATCCCCCTTTTTAATTTACCCCTGCCCCTTATGTAAACAATTCTAATTCTACTTTAATTTTACAAAAAGTAAACCGATTATGAAACAAAAGCTGATGAAGTTCACATTTTAGACAAAATAACGGATGATGAAGTGATTGTTCATTTTCCATTTAAAGACCAGTTTTTGAATACGGTTACAACAACAATTATAAAGGGCTTTTCCTTCGATCTCAAGGTTATAATGACTCAAAATGCACTTTTGGATATTTGCAAATTCGAAAGAAATTAAGTAAAATATAATCGGGTTACCAATAATAGCGCTTTCATTATGTCGTGAAAAAAGAACGGATCTCCTGACCCGTTCAAGTTTATTCGAGAAAATCTTTCAAGCGTTTGCTTCTGCTTGGATGTCTTAATTTACGAAGTGCTTTAGCTTCTATTTGACGAATTCGTTCTCTTGTTACCCCAAATACCTTACCAACTTCTTCTAATGTTCTTGTACGACCATCATCAAGGCCGAAGCGAAGGCGGAGCACATTTTCTTCACGGTCTGTCAATGTATCCAGTACATCTTCAAGCTGTTCTTTCAGCAATTCATATGCTGCATGATCTGACGGAGAAGTCGCTTCCTGATCCTCAATGAAGTCTCCCAGATGTGAATCGTCCTCTTCACCGATCGGAGTCTCAAGTGAAACCGGTTCCTGGGCGATCTTTAGGATTTCACGGACTTTTTCAGGCGTCAGATCCATATCTTCCGCAATCTCTTCAGGCGTTGGTTCGCGGCCGAGATCCTGAAGGAGCTGCCTTTGAACACGAATCAGCTTGTTGATGGTTTCAACCATATGAACAGGAATCCTGATCGTTCTCGCCTGGTCGGCAATCGCTCTTGTAATCGCCTGTCTGATCCACCATGTGGCGTATGTGCTGAATTTATATCCTTTGCGGTAGTCAAACTTTTCTACCGCCTTCATCAGGCCCATGTTTCCTTCCTGAATAAGGTCAAGGAAAAGCATTCCGCGGCCGACATACCGTTTTGCGATGCTGACGACAAGTCTCAAGTTGGCTTCAGCGAGACGGCGCTTCGACTCTTCGTCGCCTTCTTCGATTTTTTTCGCGTATTCGATTTCTTCTTTTGCAGACAAAAGGTTTACCCGTCCGATTTCTTTCAGATACATGCGGACAGGGTCGTTTATCTTAACGCCCGGAGGCACGCTTAAATCGTTAAGGTCAAATTCTTCTTCGGCCTTGGCCAGCTGTTGAATATTAGGATCCTCAGTTTCTTCGTTCTCGCTAATTAATTCAACGCCTTGTTCTCCTAAAAATTCATAATACTCATCCATTTGGTCTGATTCGATCTCGAAGCTGGACATGCGCTCTGCAATTTCTTCATATGTGAGCACTCCGCGTTTTTTTCCGGCTTCTGTTAATTGATCCCTCACCTGTTCAAATGTGAATTCAGTTTCGGTCTCGTGTGCTTGTTTATCAGCCATTCATGGATCCCTCCTTCCAAAACTTACAGACGAATTCTAAAAGCATCCCGCTTTTTTTGTTCCTATTTCACGAGTAAAGCCTTCTCTCTCTTCTATGGCTTCACGGGAAAGCAAATCATAAATTGACAATATATGATTAGGACAAGTAGCTTTTGCTCCTCCGTTAGGATTCATTGCCAAAAGCTTTTCCTATTATATATAACGGTTTATTTCAGCGAACGGTTCAGCTTAACAATTTCCTGTGCCAAAGTTGCCGCTTTGATGAAATCTTTTTGCCTCTCGGCTTCCGCCCTTGCAGCTTCTTTTTCTTTTATCATTGACCAATTTCGATAATTCAACACTTTTTTTACATAATCAGATAATTCCGCTTCACTTAATTCTTCGTTCACCTGAAGCATTAAGATATCTGTCAGAAGCTGACCGAGTTCCTGATCCTCAACTCTTTTAAAGAGCTCCTGGATGGAAATGTCCGCTCCTTCTTCATACATGGCGTACAAATAAGCGGCAATCGCGCGGTGCTGATCAAGATTGAATTCAAAGCCCACCCGGTCTAAAACCTTTCGAATGACGTCCCGATCATGAATCATGTGAGCCAGGAGCATCCGCTCCGCGTTCTCATGAGCCGGCCGAAGCCCCGTCTTTCTTCGCGGCGCGCGCGAAACGGCCGCCTGCCGCTCTTTTGAGTCCTGACGGCTGCTTTCCCTGCTGCGGCTTACAGCCTGCTTTTCAAATACGGAAAGCTGATCCTTCAAGGATTCAAATGAGATTGAAAATTCATTTGCCAGCTGTTTGATGTATATTTCCTGTTCCAAAGGGCCGCTGAGAAGGCTGACTTCCTTCAGTACATCATTGATATAGGCTAAACGGTCTCCTTCATCAGACAGGTTTCTGCCCTTGCGGAAATAGTTCATTTTAAACGTCATCATCGTAACGCTGGCCCCTATTACATCATTCTTGAATTTCTCGCTGCCGAATTTTTTGATGTAGTCATCGGGATCCAGCCCGTCAGGTATCATGGCCACCTTGACGTCGCAGCCTTTTTTCTGAAGAATCTCCGCCGCTTTCAGCGTGGCTTCATAACCGGCATGATCCGAGTCATAGCACAGGATGACCTCTGCGACATTTCGCCTGATGATCTTCGCATGTTCTTCTGTCAGCGATGTGCCCATCGTGGCGATCGATTCTTTCACACCGGAACTGACGGCTGAAATGACGTCGGCAAATCCTTCAAAAAGGACGGCCCTCTCTTCTTTTCGAATGTGAAGGCGGGCCTGATGGAAATGATAGAGAAGCTTGCTTTTTCGAAAAAGCGGCGTTTCCGGGCTGTTCATGTATTTTGGCTGCTCCCCGGTGAACGTCCGTCCGGAAAAAGCGACCGTTGCGCCGTGATGATCATGAATCGGAAACATAATCCTGTTTCTGAAACGGTCAAAATAGCCGTCACCGTTCTCGCGTCTGATGATGAGTCCGGCTCTTTCCATCAGCGCAAGATCAAAACCTCTCCGTTCCAAAAACTTTGTGATGAAATCCCATGAATCAAGGGCGCATCCGATTTCAAACTGCTCGATCTGCTCCATCTCAAAGCCTCTTCCGAGCAAATAATCTAGCGCTTCCTGGCCTTCCTTTGTATTGACCAGCAAATGATGATAAAATTTCTTTAACAGATCATGAGCTTCCGCCATTTTCTGTTCATCCGAACTGCCTGTGCTGTATGCTGATACAGCTGCAACCTGCTCCGGCAGATCTATTTGATATTTGTCCGCCAGGTGAGAGACGGCCTCGGTAAATGAATAGCCTTCCATTTGTCTTAAAAATGAAAAAACATTCCCTCCCGCTCCGCAGCCAAAACAATGAAAAATCTGTTTTTCTCCGGAAACGGAAAAAGATGGCGTATTCTCACCATGAAAAGGACAAAGCCCAAAATAATTACGCCCCTGTTTTCTCAACTGGACGTACTCTCCGATAACTTCTACGATATCAGCTGATTTTTGCACCTGTTCTACAATTTCGTCTGGTATACGATTGCCCATGTTCCAACACTCCGTCGTACATAATTCGCTGCTTAGTACGTAAATCCTTCAATTTTCGACAAGATTTTTTGCAGCTCTTTGACAAATCGCTCTCGGTCTTCCTTGACCAGTTTTTTCGGACCTTTCGTGTAACGTCCGCTTCTTCTCAATTTTTGTGCGACGTGACGGCGGAAAAGAGCATGATCAATGGTGTCCTCTTCGAAAAGAAAGCCTCTCTCCGACATCACATAGACCTTTTTGCCAAGCAAAAGCGATGCCAGCCCGATATCTTGTGTCACGACGACATCACCTGGTCGAACATGGTTGGCAATGTACAGATCGGCTGCTTCTTTGTGCGGATCGACATATGTCCAATTCTCTTCTTCTTTCCTTGTGACTTGAAAATGCTCGAATGAAGCCACGAATACCACCTTTACGTCGAAATCCGCCGCTGTTTTGAGCACTTCATCTTTCACCGGGCATGCGTCTGCATCGACAAAAATCGTCCTTTCTTTTTCAAGAAGACTAATTCTCCATCCCTCCATCAATCTCCTGCTATAAATACAGGCAAAATCACACAGGTTTCAAAAATAATCGATCTATAAGAATTTGTCGAAAGTTTTTTCCGGGAAATTCTTGACACGATACCCATAATAGTTTATTCGTTCTGTACTAAGCTTAAACCTAAAAGTTAATTATTTTATCACAATTTTTTATTATAATACAAATGGGTTAAAGATGCTATCATTTTCACTTTTCCCAAAACCATCAAAGCAAAAACCCAGGATGGGGTGTCCTGAGTTTTATTCTTAGACCCTTTTTGTCATCATGTTGTGAATTATGTTGGCCGTTTCCTCTACCGCTTTATTTGACACGTCTACGACATTGCAGCCGATGCGGCCGACGATCTTTTCAAAGAACTCCAGCTCTTCTTTGATGCGATTGATATTAGCGTAAATCGCTTTGTCGTTGAGGCCGAGCGATTTCAGGCGCTCCTTGCGAATATGGTTCAGCTTATCCGGGCTGATTTTTAACCCGATGCATTTAGACGGATCAACGGTAAAGAGCTCTTCGGGAGGATCCACCTCGGGAACGATCGGAACGTTTGCCACTTTTAACCGTTTGTGCGCCAAGTATTGGGATAACGGAGTTTTGGACGTTCTCGACACACCGATCAGCACGATATCCGCTTTTAAGATGCCCCTCGGGTCTCTGCCGTCGTCATATTTCACGGCAAATTCGATGGCCTCTACCTTCTTAAAATAATCTTCGTCAAGCTGCCGGACTCTGCCCGGTTCGTATTTCGCGCTGAAGCCGTAGACCGTCTCCATTTTCTCAATCAGCGGGCCGATGATATCGTAATACACGACATTCGCCTTTTCCGCTTCGGCGATTAAAAAATCACGAATCTCCGGGACAACAAGCGTAAAACAGATGATGCCGCCGTCCGCTTCTGCCAGCGAGATCACTTCTTTTATTGTTCCGCGGTCTTCGACATAAGGAATCCGCCTGATGTTTGTCTGCTCGGATGAACCGTTAAACTGGCTGATAGCCGCCTTGACTACGAGCTCAGCGGTCTCGCCGACAGAGTCTGATACAACATAAATCGTCCGATTACTCATGATATCCCTCCATTTGAAGTTACTCTACATGATTTCATTTTCAGATAAGCCGACTAAAATTTTTGTCATGTTCGTTTTCGTAATTCTTCCCACAACTTCATAGCCTTTTTCTGTATCTTTTACAACAGGCAGTGCGTCAATTTGTTTTTCAATAAGCATCTTGGCAATGTCCAAAATGAAATCGTCGCGCCTGCAAAGCGTAATGTTCGGCATTCTCGTCATTATGATATGGACGGGTATTGAAGGGAGCTCCTGTTTGCCGATGCTGGCTCTGAGCAAGTCTTTTCGTGAAAGTACACCGACTAAGATGGCATTATCATCAACGACAAAAAGCGTTCCTACGTCCTCTAAAAACATCGTGCAAATCGCATCATAAACGGAGACATTTTCATGAATGACCACCGGAATGGACTGGAAGTCTTTCACCTGCAGCTTTTTCAGCTTATCAGCCAAGAGCTGCGTGCCCGTCTTTCCCGTGTAGAAATAACCGACCCGCGGCCTTGCTTCCAAAAATCCTGACATCGTCAATATCGCCAAGTCCGGACGAAGTGTAGCCCTTGTCAGATTCAGCTTTTCCGCGATATGTTCTCCGGTAATCGGCCCGTTCTCTTTGACAATCTGCAAAATATGCTCCTGACGTTTATTTAGTTCGATCGTACTCACCACCTTTAAGCCGAAGCTCACAATTCGTTCGTTATGTATAAAAGTCGATAACATATTATAACGCATATGAAGACTAAAATAACAGCAATTACAATTGAATTCTATGAAAAAGACAGGCACAATTTGACAAGGATGTGAAAAACCGATTTGAGCAAAAAGACGATTGCCAGCTTGTCAGCAACCGTCTTCTGCGGTGTTTATTTTACAATGATGGCATTGATGTTTGCAAAAGATCGGATCAGCTCCGCAAGGCTTGCCATTTGCGCCAGGCGGTTCGCTTTTAATCTTTCATCTTCGGCATGGACCATCGTGTGATCAAAATAAGCTTCGATCGGCTCTTTCAGCTTGGACAGCTCACTGAAGGCGCCCTCATAATCTTTTGCTTCGTAAAGGCTTTCTAATTGCTGTCTGCACGCCTCATAAGCTTTGAAAAGCTCCTCTTCTTGAGGGTTTTCAAACAGTGACGCGTCAATGGCTTTCGTTTCGCTCTTTTTGCTGATCGAAATAACCCTTGCCAGCGCTTCAGCCGTTTCTTTAAATTCCGGTTTTGCTGCAGCCGATTCAAGGACAGCGGCTTTTTTGACAGACGAATACGGCTCAAGGTTCGAGCTTTCGAGCACGGCATCCACGACATCGTAGCGGATGTTTTCCGCTGTTAATACGTATTTGAGGCGCTGTTTAAAGAATTCAAGCAGTTCGCTGTTTGCTTCCTGTCCGGCAAACGCAGCCAGTTCTTTGAATGAAATGCCCCAGTTCCGGTCAAGCAGGATTTGGACGATGCCGCTCGCCTGTCTTCTCAGTCCATACGGGTCCTGAGATCCTGTCGGAATGACGCCGATTTTAAAGAATGAAGCGACCGTATCAAGTTTATCCGCTAATGCGACGACGGCGCCGACGATTGATGAAGGCGTTTCCCCTCCGGCTTGTCTCGGCATATAGTGCTCATTGACAGCGAGCGCCACTTCTTCTTTCTCACCGAGCATCCGCGCATATTTTTCACCCATGATGCCCTGCAGCTCAGGAAATTCGTAAACCATGTGTGTCACAAGGTCGAATTTTGAAATGTGCGAAGCGCGCTTGATCAGCTGCACCGTCTCTTGATCCGCACCGATGACGTCAGCGATCCGTTCAGCAACCGCCTCAGTGCGTCTCACTTTGTCTCCAAGCGATCCCAATTCTTCGTGGAAAACGATCTTTTCGAGCTTTTTCACATTCTCGTCAATGTTTAATTTTTGATCTTCTTTATAGAAGAAGGCGGCGTCTGAAAGCCTTGCTCTCAGCACTTTTTCGTTCCCTCTCGCCACGTTTTCAAGGGCGCGGCTGTCTCCGTTGCGGACGGTCACAAAGTAAGGAAGCAAATCGCCGTTTTTATCTTTGACAGGGAAATAACGCTGATGCTCTTTCATCGTTGTCACGAGCACCTCTTCAGGAATTGCGAGAAATTCCTCTTCGTACGAACCGAACAGAACCGTTGGATATTCAACCAGATGGGTAACCTCATCCAGCAGATCCTCGTCTCTCGGAATGTCCCAAGACTTTTCAGCCGCCAGTTCGTCAAGCTGCTTCACGATCAGCTGCTTCCGTTTGTCCGGATCGGCAATCACAAACTGACTTTCCAGTGCCGCTTCGTATTCAGAAGGTGCGCTCAAGTCGGCTGCTTTTCCGAGGAAGCGGTGACCCTGTGTTGTGCGGCCGGTTTCGACATGAGCGACTGAAAACGGAACGACTTCACTGCCGAACAGCGCGACGATCCATTTAATCGGCCTGATATATTTCAAATCTTCGCTGCCCCAGCGCATGTTTTTTGGAAAGTGGAGGCTTGTCACCAAGTCGCCGAGCTCAGGAAGTAATGAAAACGTATCCTGACCTTTTTGGAATTTTTGCACAAAAACATATTCCGTTCCTTTGATGTCTTTAAAATACAAATCTTCCGGACTTGCTCCTTGCCCCCGTGAAAAGCCGATGGCCGCCTTTGTCCATTCGCCGTTCTCGTCAAGGGCGATTTTCTTTGCCGGTCCTTTCGCTTCTTCTGTTACATCGTCCTGCTTCTCCGCCACGTTCTCGACAAGAACGGCTAGTCTTCTAGGAGAGTTATACAGCTTAACGGAGCCGAAGGCAATATTTTTTTCCTTGAGCCAGCTTTCCAGTTTTTCACCAAACTGAGTCATGCTGTCATGCATGAAGCGCGCCGGCATTTCTTCTAATCCGATTTCTAAAAGCAAATCTTGATTACTCATGTGAAGCCTCTTCCTCCTTCAGCATTGGGAAACCCAACTTTTCGCGTTCATCATAATACGTTTTCGCCACTTTTCTGGCCAGGTTTCTCACCCTACCAATATATCCTGTGCGCTCCGTCACAGAAATCGCTCCTTTTGCGTCAAGCAAGTTGAACGTATGCGAGCATTTCAGTACATAATCATAAGCAGGATGGACAAGTCCCTGATCCATCTGGCGGTTTGCTTCTTTTTCATATGTTGCAAACAATTCGAACAGCATGTCGACGTCAGATGTCTCGAACGTATAGACGGAATGCTCGTATTCAGCCATCTTGAACAGATCTTTTATCGTATAGCCGTTCGTCCATTCGAGGTCAAAGACGTTTTCTTTGTCTTGAATATAAGAAGCAAGGCGTTCAATCCCGTATGTGATTTCAACAGAAACCGGTTTGCACTCAAGCCCGCCGACCTGCTGAAAATAGGTAAACTGGGTGATTTCCATGCCGTCAAGCCACACTTCCCAGCCAAGCCCGGCGCAGCCGAGCGACGGATTTTCCCAGTTATCCTCGACAAAGCGGATATCATGCTCCAGAGGGTCGATTCCAAGGGCTTTTAATGAATCTAAATAAAGCTCTTGAATATTGTCGGGAGACGGCTTAATGATCACCTGGAATTGATGGTGCTGATAAAGCCTGTTCGGATTGTCCCCGTATCTACCGTCCGCAGGGCGTCTTGACGGCTCCACATAAGCGACTTTCCAAGGTTCAGGACCAAGGCTCCGCAAAAATGTATATGGACTCATCGTTCCTGCACCCTTCTCTACATCATACGACTGCAAAAGTACGCATCCTTCATTGGACCAGTGCTTTTGCAGGGTCAGAATCATTTCTTGAATATTCAAATGAAGCACCTCCACATAACGTGTTTTCAAGTTTAATTTTTGGCATAGGGCTGGTTTGGGCAGAAAAAAACTCCCGTCCCTATGCTTGTTTGCCCACAAACATAGGGACGAGAGTTCTCCCGCGGTTCCACCCTAATTGCTGAGAGGAAATGTCTCAGCCTCTTTTTTAAAAGTTGCTCAGGGAATGCCTTTCATTACGCTCTCATCCCCGGCTTTCACCGCCCCGGAGTCGCTTCAATGAGGCCGTGCGCAATTACTTCTTTCCGTCAACGCAACGTCATTATTTAATCCAATCTTCATGACATGATCTTATAAAAAGATGAAGAGGTTGTCAACTTTTGTTTTCATCGCCCAGCATCTTTTTCATATTGTCCATTTGTTCCATGAAGCGCCGCGATTTCAGGTATATCCCTGAGTACTCGTCATAGTACGTCTGAATGACCCTTTTCAGCTCATCCTTCGTCTCCTGTTTGACCGAGACATTTCCGAGCCTTGACAGGTCAAAATAAAAAAACAGCCTCAACAGCCTGGCGGATGCGGGAGACAGCGGTATCCTGTATGGATCTTTCGCAAAACAGCGGTGGCAGATAAAGCCGTTGTCGCGGATCGAAAAATGAAATGTGCCGTCTTTGCTTTTGCAGTGCACACATTCATCCAGCTCCGGATACAGCCCCATCACGCTGAGCATTTTAACTTCGATAAGGTTGGCGATAATGTCGGGATCTGTACCGTCATCGAGCCTCCTCATCGACTGAAGAAGCAGCTCAAATAAAAACGGATTCGGTTTCTTTTCCTCCGTTCCCTTGTCGATTAATTCAGCGATGTAGGCCGCATATGCTGTTAAAAACAGATCCTCGCGGATATGCCTCATGCTTTCGATCATCTCGCCCTGCTCCAATGTGCCGAGACCGGATGATTTGCGGAATAAAAAAGAAGCATAAAGGAACGGCTGGGAAATCGCTGACAAGCGGCTGTTCGGCTTTTTGGCGCCCCTTGCCAGCACACCGATTTTCCCGTGTTCTCTCGTCAACAGCGTAATGATTTTATTTGTTTCACCATAGTCATTTGTACGAAGGACGATACCTTCACATTTCGTCAGCATATGTGCACCATCCAAAAATTGGAGGGGTCAAGCATGATCACAAAATTGGAAAGTCAATTTGCGCTAGCTCTTCTTCAAGTACTTCGGGTCTTTCCAGGTTCTCCTTTTCCAATTCTTTAAAAAGGAGGTACGTGTCAACGCTTCCTGTTTGTGAAAATACATTCCAAGTAAAATTCAACATAAAAAGCCCCACCTTTCTGTTTATAACTAGCTTTTTAAACATCCAAATTCTTAAGATTATCTTGACCTTGTATCCTCCATTTCATGTTAAACAATTTTTTCTAATATATCTTTGATTTCGAGAGATTTTGTCACGACTAAACCGCGGTCAAGCTCTGTCCGTTAATACTCGTCTTCTCTAAATCCAAAATCACGAAGCTGAGACATCTTGTTGCGCCAGTCTTTCTGCACTTTAACCCACAGCTCTAAAAACACCGATGATCCGAGCAGCGCCTCGATATCGGTTCTTGCCCGCTTGCCGATTTCTTTAAGCAGACTGCCTCTTTTTCCGATGACGATCCCTTTTTGCGAGTCGCGTTCGACGACGATGGTCGCGCTCACATACACAGAACCGTTTTCCCGTTCTTGAATGGACTCGATCGAGACCGCAATGCTGTGAGGGATCTCTTCCCTTGTCAGATGCAGCACTTTTTCCCGAATCAGCTCAGAAATGATAAATCGCTCCGGATGATCGGTCACCTGGTCACTCGGGTAAAACTGCGGACCTTCCGGCAAATAATCCTCAATTTGCTTTAAAAGCGTATCGATATTATTTCCCTCAAGGGCGGAGATCGGAACGATTTCCTGAAACGGATACCTGGTTCTGTACTCATCGATTAGCACAAGAAGCTCATCCGGATGAATCCGGTCGATTTTGTTGACGATCAAAAATACCGGCGTCTTGACTCCTTTTAAGCGCTCGATGATAAATTCGTCGCCTTTTCCGTAGCCTTCCTCTGCATTGATCATAAACAAGATCAAGTCGACTTCCTTTAAAGTGTTCTGCGCCACCTTCATCATAAAATCGCCCAATTTATGCTTCGGTTTATGAATGCCCGGCGTATCGATAAAAATCGTCTGGGATGTATCGGTTGTCAGCACACCTTGCACTTTGTTTCTTGTTGTTTGCGGTTTGTCGCTCATGATGGCGATTTTTTGGCCGATCACGCGATTCAAAAATGTAGATTTTCCTACGTTTGGTCGTCCGATAATGGAGACAAATCCTGATTTAAAGCTTTCCTGTGTCATGTAAGTCCTCCGATGAAAATGCTCCTGGCAGTAATTCTTGAACCGTCATTTCTTTGACTTGGCCATTCAGATTGGTTAAGATGACAGGCATGTTTGCTGAACAAAGTTCGGAAATCACCTGTCTGCACGCTCCGCACGGCGACACCGGACCCGGCGTATCCGCAGCGACGGCAAGCATCTTAAACGATTTTTCCCCTTCCGAGTAAGCCTTGAACAACGCTGTCCGCTCGGCGCAGTTGCACAGGCTGTATGCAGCATTTTCAATGTTGCAGCCTTTGTACACCTTGCCGTCCTCAGTCAAAAGGGCAGCGCCGACTTTGAATTTCGAATACGGAACATATGCAAATTCCCTTGCTTTTAAAGCTTCTGCAATCAATTCTTGTTTAGTCAATGTGTGTATTCCTTCCTATAGCGGTTATGGTACCGCTAACACTTTTATTTTACATAAAAATGGCTTCTTTTTCACGCCCAAATCACAAATGTAAAATTTTTGTAAGAATTGAGCACAATGAAAGGCACGGCATCAAAACAATTTTGACAAAAAGATGAGTAACCCAATCATACACGAAACGGCCGCAAACACGCAAACCGCCCCGGCCGCCGCGTCCTTTGCCGCCTTTGCAAGCGGGTGATTCTCTTTTGTGAAAAGGTCGATCGTATGCTCCACAGCCGTATTCATCAGCTCCAAGGCGAGCATTCCGCCGATCAGGATCAAGATGATGGACCATTCGATCAGAGTCAGCCTGAAGAAAAAGCCGCAGGCGATCACGAGGATGGCGGCTCCAGAATGAATTCTAAAATTGCGCTCCGACATGAACGTCTTGACTATTCCTGTAAAGGCGTTTGAAAAACTCCATTTCAGACGGCGCCATTCGTTTTGTTTATGAGGATCTTGAGAGCCCATATCGATTCAAAATTTCCTTTTGCTTAGTGAACATCTCTTTTTCCTCTTCCTCTGTCATATGGTCATAGCCGAGGAGGTGCAAAAAGCCGTGAACCGTCAGAAAACCCAGCTCTCTCATCAGTGAATGCCCGTATTCTTCGGCCTGTTCTCGTGCTTTATCAGCGCTGATGATGATATCTCCGAGAACGGGCGGCATGTCAGCGCCGATAATTTCAATCTCTCCTTCGCCGTCTTCTTCAAGGGCAAATGAAATGACGTCAGTCGGATAATCTTTGCCTCTGTACTCTTTGTTGATTTTTTGTATCTCTTCATTGTTGACGATCGTAACCGAAACTTCGGCGCCGTCTGCGACGCCTTCCTCTGCCGCTGCGAATTGAAGAATCTTCTCAATTTCAGCAAGCTGGTCTTCAGGGACCCGTCCGGTCTCGTCTGTGATATCTAGAATTAAACTCATGTGTGTTTCACCTTCTGTTTAGGATTAGCTTCCGGATATTCGATCCGGGAATGAAAAATGCCTTTCAGCGTTTCGCAGAGCGTCTTCGCGATAATATTGAGCTCTTTTAAAGTCAAATCGCATTCGTCAAACTGCCCGTCCTGCAGCTTATCTGATATGATCCCGCGCACCAGCTTTTCAATCCTTTCGGGATTCGGGTTATGCATTGAGCGGACGGCTGCTTCGACGCTGTCGGCCACCGAGATGATCGCCGCCTCTTTTGTCTGGGGCTTCGGACCGGGATAGCGGAACTCTTCTTCAGTCGTCTGATCGCCTTTTTCTTTCGCCTTATAGTAAAAAAACTTGAGCAGCGATGTGCCGTGATGCTGTTCGGCGATGTCGACAAGCTCCTTCGGCATTTTATGATCCCTCAGCATATCGGCGCCGTCTGTCGCATGGGCAATGATAATGTTTTTGCTCAGCTGCGGAGAAAGCTTGTCATGCGGATTATCAATATTCATTTGGTTTTCTATAAAATATTGGGGCCGCTTTGTCTTGCCGATATCATGGTAATAGGCTCCGACTCTTGCCAAAAGCCCGTTTGCTCCGACAGCTTCGCATGCCGCCTCCGACAAGTTCGCAACCATAACGCTGTGATGGTATGTGCCGGGTGTTTCGGTCAGAATTTTGCGGAGCAGCGGATGATTCGGGTTTGAAAGCTCGAGAAGCTTCATCGTGGACAGAATCCCAAAGCCGCTTTCAAAAAACGGCATGAGCCCGAGCACAAGAACTGACGATCCGATGCCGGACACCGCTCCCATGACAAGGTATGTACCCATCTCAAGTCCGGTTTGCGCCGTGTTTTGAATGAGCTGCAGGGTAAACAGGACGACGATGTTGATCAGGGAGACAAACAAGCCGGCCTGGAGGATTTTCGCCCTCGCATTATGCTTCCCTAAAAACAGTATACCCGCCATCGAGCTGATCAAGAAATACGTTCCGATTCCATAGTTAAACGTGCCTGTCACACCTTGGTTAAACATCATGCTTCCGCAAATGGAAAGGATCATGCTCGACAGGATCGCCAGCCTTTCATTGATCAGCAGTTTAATGAGCATCACGCCCATCGCAATCGGCACGAGATAGCCGATATGGCCGATTTCAAGCTGCTGAAACAGGCTGATCACTTCCATGACGATTAAAACGATCGCTGTAATCAATGAAAACAGCATGAGCGACTTATTTTTCGGAATCCGGCTGCTGTACTGCTTTTCGAAATAGTAAACCAAAGCTGAGATGAAAAGCGCGATTAAAAGCAGCAGTCCGCCGACAGGCTTGAAGATGTTGGCTCCGCTTAAGAGTCCTGTCAGTTCAAGCTTTCGATAGACTTCCCTGTCGATCAGCTGATTTTCCTCAACGAGTATCTGCCCCTGCTTGATCTGCACCTGCTGCACGCTGTCAGCCGCTTCCTGACGCTTCTGCTCCGTCTTGTCGGGATCGTATACATAGTTGGGAATGATTGCAAAGCGTCCGATTTCATCAGCGGCGTTTTTTAATTTTGAAGGTATCGAATTACCTTTCAGCTCTTTCGTTACATGCTCTTTCGCTTCATCAAGCTTGCCGGCGCGGATTTCTTTACTCATCACGTCATTGACGGCGGTGATGACCGAATCCTGTGTCATGGAAAGCTCTCCGTCGCTGGCCTTCAGCAGGTGTTTGACTGAATCCTGCGACAGCGAGTCCGTCACATCTGAAGTCAGCTTTTCTTCAACAGATTTGATCTGGTCTTTTTCAGACGGGGCCTGCTTGTCTTTTTTCTCTTGTTCTGCGCTTTCTTTTTTCACTTCTTTAATGATGTCGAATATTGATGAGACAAGGTCGACCCTGTTGTCAGAGTACTCTTTTTTCAAGGTGTACTGGTCGGGAACTTCCTCTCTCGCTTCCTGTTTTTTATTAGCTGTTGCCTTTTGATCTTCGACTGTCGCCGGCGCATAGATCGTATTCTCGCTGATCGAAAATAAATCGAGGTCGAGAGACTCGGGCCTCACATGGAAAAACAACAGGATGAACATCAGCGCGGATAAAGCCGCATAAAGAATGACGGGAAGGAAACGGCCGTTTTCCAAGCGGATGAGCCGAAACTTTCCGTCTCTTTTTTTCTTTTTCAACAAAAGCACCTCTTTTCCCGCGGGAAACTAAAAAATGACCCGATAACGGGCGATCGGGCCATTCGGAATTATTTTGACTTTTCGTATGCTTCAATAATACGGGCGACAAGCGGGTGTCTGACCACGTCCGTCTGATCCAGTTCAACAATTGAAATGCCTTCGATATCAAGGAGCATCTTTTTTGCAACGGCAAGCCCCGATGTGACGCCCTTCGGCAAATCGATTTGCGTAATATCGCCTGTAATGACCATTTTAGAACCAAAACCCAATCTCGTCAAAAACATTTTCATTTGTGCCGGTGTCGTATTCTGCGCTTCATCCAAAATCACAAATGCGTCGTCGAGCGTTCGCCCCCTCATGTAAGCAAGCGGCGCGATTTCAATCGTTCCTCTTTCAAGCAGCCGTGCCGTATGATCCGTTCCGAGCACATCATGGAGCGCGTCATAGAGCGGCCTTAAATAAGGGTCGACTTTCTCCTTTAAATCCCCAGGCAAAAACCCGAGGCTTTCCCCTGCTTCAACAGCTGGTCTTGTCAAAATGATTTTTTTGATGCGTCCGTTTTTCAGTTCATGAACGGCCTTTACGACAGCCAAATAGGTTTTCCCCGTTCCTGCAGGGCCGATGCCGAAGATTAAGTCGTGCCTTTTCATGGCGGCGATATATTCTCTTTGACCGATGGTTTTGACTCTGATCGGTTTTCCTTTGGCGTTTTTCGTAATTTCCTCTTCATACATGCTTTCAAAAAACTCAAGCTTCTGCTTTTTCGCCATCTTGACCGCATACAAGACATCGCGTTCTGATATCTCGATTCCTTTGCGGATGAGATTCAAGAGGGATGCAAGCAGGCTGTCCACGATTTCAAACGTTTCTTCGTCTCCGGTCACATAGACGGTTTCACCGCGCGTGACAATCGAAATGTTCAGCTCTTCCTCCATTAACTTCAAATGGGAATCCTGGTTCCCAAACAGCGCTTGAGCCTCGTTCGGACTTTCCAGTTGCTGATGAATCGCAAGTAAGTGTTCTGTCATTCTTTAGTCTCCTGAACAATTGGTGTTGTTTGAACAATGTCTTCAATAACCTGGTAAAGGATGATCAATTTAACTTTACCATTCTCACTCGTTTCGTGCAAAACTTTTTCACTGATAATGTTCCCGTCGCTGCCGATTTTTTTCCTGATGTCTCTTTTTCCCATTTCGATCCCTTCAAGGACCGCTTCTTTTTTCGAGTACACCCTTTTGATTTGTTCGCTCTCCCTCGTATGTTCCTTTTCATACGCGACAGGAAGCGTAAAATTCATAAAATGCAGTGAGTGTTTTTCGGTTTCTGTCTTCGGGCGTGAGAACTCTTCTTTTTTAAAAGAAAAGCCCCAGACCGGCACGGAAAAAGAACCGAAGGATAGCTTGTGACTTGTCCTTACTTTACCCGTAAAAACCTCAAATGATGTCTCAAGCGGAACCGTTACCTTTGACTTGTACCAGGTTTCACCGTAGATTTTCCCTTTGGCTCCGACTTTTTGCTTTTCCTCTTCGCTCCCGATCAGTCCGGAAACAAGCATTTGCCCTTTTTCAACGTGCTGGTTCACGGTGACGAGCGGCTCGCCTTTTTCCACGAACATTTTCGAGATGGTTGCCCCTTTTTTGGCGACGATGTGCCTCGGACCAATATATTTTTCTTTGTCAGGTTCATTTTTTTCAACCACTTTCATGTGAAGGGCCGTGCCGTTTAATTCAATGCCCACCCAGGTGATGTTTTCGACGCGCTTTGTAAGCGCCTGCTGAATTTTTTCCGGGGTCAGCATTGTAAACTGAAGGCGGCCTTTTTTGACGCCGATTTCATTCAAGTGCTGTCTGATTTGATGTTCTGTCTCCGGATTGGCTCCTGTTATGTCAATCTTCCAAAGCATGTTGGACAATAAAAACATGATGATAAAAAAACCAGCAATTCCAATCGTGAAGCCGCTATTCCGTTTAGACTTCTGCACGAGGAAAGGAAAACCTTTTCGTCTGACGAATCGGCACTTGCAGTCAAAATCCCTGATGACCCTCCGGAAGGCATGTACATCAGAAAGCGGAATATAAAGAAAGACAGCGTCTTTCTTTTTCTTAACATTAAACATCGGGATGCTGCGCCTGGTGCATTCATTTAATAATCGTTCGATCCCCTTTCCCGTTATCTCAAGCTGGATCTTTCCTGAAAAAAAAGAAAGCCATTTATTCTTCACGATTCTTTCCCCCCGACTTATGAATCGATATAGCGTACGAGCTCAATCGTGCCTTCAAGCAGAATTTCCTCAGGCAAAATTGTTTTGATGACAAAGTTTTTACCTTGAATGATGCACTGCCCCTGTTTGAGCATCAGCCTTACTTCGGTATCGCTGAAAAGCAAAAGCCCTCTGTGGTTTTCAATATATATGTGAAGTCTTCCTATCATCGTGATTCTCGGAAGATCCATCATGACATCAGGGGGAATTTCCAATGTTCTTGTCAGCCACGCTTTGATGCGGTTTTTTCTTTGCGCCATAAAAAAAGAACCCCCTTTCATCTCATATGTATGAGTGATATGGGGGTTCTAATACTTAAATTTTAGGGCGGCGCCTCATTGTGTAATGCGGCTTTCTCGACCGTGGAGGGCCGAATACTTCGCTGAGTACAACGCCTTGGACAATCGTGTTTTTATTCAAATCGAGCAGCTCTTGTTTCCGGTTGATCACCCGGCTGCTCTGCTTTTTAATGGCCCGTTCAACGGCCGGCATGGACCGCTCGGCATCCGCTTGGATTCTGCGGAGCTCTGCGGCCATATCTTCGCTTTTTGCAGCAGCCGCAGCTGCTGCAGGCCGTTGTTTATTGTTTTCTGCCGGCCGGCGCTGTGCCGTCTGCTTCGGCGTCGTCTGCGTTTTCGGCCGTTCAGGCGCCGGTTTACGCTTTGTTTCTTCATTTTCATCATTTTTTCCGAGCTTGTTGAATATGAAGGAGATGGCTGCGATGATGGCCGCCATGATAATCGGATTGTCGAACAGGATATCAAGCAATGAGCTCCCTCCTTTTTACAGGGGCTTGTTTATTTATGATCCTCTTCATTTTGGTCTTTCGTCATCTTTCCAAAAGAATCGCGCATGTCTGTGTCGGCGTCGATGTTTTTCATATTAAGGTAGTCCATGACTCCGATCTTTCCGCTGCGGAGAGCTTCAGACATCGCAAGCGGCACTTCGGCTTCTGCCTCGACGACTTTAGCGCGCATTTCTTCGACGCGGGCGCGCATTTCCTGTTCTTGCGCAACCGCCATGGCGCGGCGTTCTTCCGCTTTCGCCTGGGCGATGTTTTTATCGGCTTCAGCCTGGTCGGTCTGCAGAATCGCTCCGATGTTTTTGCCGATGTCAACGTCAGCGATATCGATCGATAGAATTTCAAACGCTGTGCCTGAATCCAATCCTTTGCTCAAGACGGTTTGTGAAATCATATCCGGGTTTTCAAGCACTTTTTTATGATTATCGGAGGAACCGATTGTCGAAACGATCCCTTCGCCGACACGGGCAATGATTGTTTCTTCTCCCGCTCCCCCGACAAGGCGGTCGATGTTTGCGCGAACCGTGATTCTCGCTTTTGCTTTCACCTCGATACCGTCCATTGCTACACCGGCAATAAACGGCGTTTCGATGACTTTCGGATTAACGCTCATTTGAACGGCTTCAAGCACGTCACGGCCCGCTAAATCGATGGCCGCACATCTGGCGAATGTGAGTTCAATGTTTGCACGTTGGGCAGCGATGAGCGCGTTGACAACCCGGTCAACATTACCCCCTGCAAGATAGTGGCTTTCAAGCTGATTGATCGTAACATCAAGTCCCGCTTTATGCGCTTTGATCAGCGGGTTCACCACGCGGTTTGGAATGACGCGACGGAGCCTCATTCCGATCAGTGTGAAAATGCTGATTTTAACACCAGCGGCCAAAGCCGAGATCCACAGCATGACCGGGACGAATGTAAAGAAGACAGCTAGTAAGATGATTCCGGCTGCTATAATAAGCAAAAGAAACAGTGTTGACGGATCCATAATATTCCTCCTAATAATGTAATTTATAATTCTCTCACAACAATGCGTGAGCCTTCCACTTTAACCACTTTCACTTTCTTGTCCTTCGCGGTGAACGAGCCTTCAGATACGACATCAAGCCGTTCATCGCCGATGATGACCGTTCCGGACGGTCTGAGCGGTGTAAACGTGACGCCGGTTTTACCAATTAAATCGCGCCGGCTTTCATTTGACACATATCCGCTTTCCGTGCTTGTCGAGTCGGTTAAGATCAATTTTTTAAAAAATTTCATACGCTTCCCCAACACCCTTGTCAATAGAATGGATGCCGCTATAGAAACAGCAGTTGCAATCAAAATGGAGACGGCCATGACCTTAAAGCTTCCCGATGCTAAAAAGAGGCTCGAAACAATCGCGATCAGGCCGGCAATCCCTGCTATTCCGCCCGGCAGAAAAATCTCTAAAATGATTAAAATAATGCCTGCTGCAAACAGAAGGATCGTTTCCATTCCGGCAAGCCCGGCGACGAGATGACCGTAGAAAAAGAGCAGCAGCGCGGAGAGTCCCATAAAGCCGGGGATCCCAAAACCAGGCGAATAAAGCTCCACAATCAACCCGAGACTTCCAATTGAAAGGAGAATCGGAATCACGACCGGATGCGTGATGAACCGGGCCACCTTTTCGGCGAAGCTCACCTCGGCACGCTCGATTTTAGCATCCTTCAAGTTCAGCTTTTTCAAAAGATCATCAAGGCTCGAAACTGTGCCTTCTGAATAGCCGACTTCCAGCGCTTTGTCAGGGCTTAATGTGAGCAGCTCGCCCTTCGGCGCCCCAACTTCTTTAGCATCGACGTCAGCATCGGCCATCGCGAGAGCGTATTTCGGATCACGCCCGTTTTTTTTGGCTGCGTCTTCCATTTCAGCGAGCCACAGAGATTCCGACTTTTTATCAGCGGCATTTCCCTGCGTGTCAATGATCGCGGCAGCTCCCATTTTCCCGCCGGGCGCCATATAAATATCGTCTGCATTCAAGGCGAGGTAAGCGCCTGCCGACAGAGCCCTTCTATTCACATAAGCGGTCACCGGAATGTCGGAGTTATGTATCGTATCAGCCATGTCAAGGACTGCGTCGACCGCTCCGCCGGGGGTATTGATATCGAGTATGATATGTTTGGCATTCATATCTTCCGCTTCTTGAAAAGAGCGCTCAAGAAATTTTGAAAGCCCTTTTTCAACCGTTTCTTCAATCGGAATGACATACACTGTATCTCCATCCGCTTTCACGGTCAAATGAACGCCTAGTAATAAGAATAAAACAAAACCGCTGGCCAGAGCAACAAAAATTCTAAATTTTTTCAGCAGCAATGATGTCTGAGGCCTCCTTCCCCTATTATCATTAACATTACATACGTTATAAATGTAGCAAAGGTTTCATCTTTCTACTACTTTTCTATTGTATGAACACGCACAAAAAAAGACGCCTTTAATTGCTTAAAGGCGTCTTTTTCTTAAGACAGTTGTTTGCTGACAAGCTTATTGACAAGACCGCCGTCCGCCTTGCCTTTGACTTTCGGCATGATAGCGCTCATCACTTTGCCCATATCCGCTTTTGAAGAGGCGCCGACTTCGGCGATCGTCTCGTTGACGATGCCGAGCAGCTCTTCTTCCGTCAGCTGTTCAGGCATATAAGCTTCCAGAATGTCTAACTCTTTTTGAACTTTATCTACTAAATCTGAACGATTAGCGTTTGAAAATTCATGGAGGGAGTCTTTACGCTGTTTTAATTCACGAGAAAGAACAGTCAGTTCTTCATCATCGGTCAGCCTGTCTTTCTTAAGCTTGATTGCTTCGTTTTGAAGCGAAGCTTTGACCATGCGAATGACAGTCAGTTTGTCTTTCTCACGGTTTTTCATATAGAGCTTCATATCTTGATTCAGCCGCTCAAGAAGACTCATAAATCCACCCTCTTTTAGTATTTGCGCTTTCTTGCAGCTTCAGACTTTTTCTTGCGTCTTACGCTAGGTTTTTCATAAAATTCACGCTTTCTTGCTTCCTGCAAAGTACCTGTCTTTGATACACTGCGTTTGAAGCGACGAAGAGCATCTTCAAGCGATTCGTTTTTTCTAACGACCGTTTTTGACATTCTCTTTCCCTCCCTCCGAATACACCAATCGACTGCTTTAAAAAAAGACATACATATAAACATGTACTTTGACATTATAATATAAGCCTCCGGTAAGGTCAACCAAGGAGAACGTTTTATTGTTCAGTCATGATTTCGGCAGCTTGTCTGTATATATTTATAAAGGAGGCTGTTCGAAAAACTGATGATAATCCTGATCTTATTCATATTATTGATCGTTCTTTTTCTCAAAGGCATGAGCATGCTGAGAAAAGGCTTGATTTCACTGACATTTGAAAAAATCGAAAAGCGGCTGCTGTTTTTCACGGATCATCCGGTGAAAGCCTTTTTGGTCAGCATTGTATTTACGGGGGTTTTGCAAAGCAGCTCGGCTTTTATGGTGATCGTTATTGGCTTTGTCTCGGTAGGCGCCCTTTCATTTAAACGTTCGATTCCGCTCATTTTGGGAACAAACATCGGGTCCACCTTCACAACGGAATTTTTGGCAGTGAAGCTGGAATTTTTGATTTTTGCCCTCTTTGCCGCAGGTGCGGTTCTTTTCATTGCCGGAAAATCCCCTTTTCGGCAAGTGGGCGTAAGCATGATCGGCTTGGGTGTTATTTTTTTCTGTATCAGCGGCTTCAGCCGGCTTGCCGTGCCGTTGTCACAGCTAGACTCGGGCGCTTATATTGTGCAGCTTGCCGAAGATTCACCGCTTTACGCCTTGATCATCGGGACGGTTTTGACCGCGATGATTCATTCCAGTTCGGCGTGTGTCGGCATCCTGATGAGCTTTATGGATCAAGATGTCGTCGGTTTGACCGAAGCGATGAGCGTTGTTCTCGGCTCCAATATCGGGACATGTATCACAGCCGTGATGGCGTCCTTCAAAGGCGGAGCTGCAGCCAGGCAAACGGCTTATGCCCATGTGCTGTTTAATGTCATCGGTGTAGCAGCTGTATACCCCCTGCTCTCATCAATAACAGGCTTTATTTCCGGACTGTCGGCAAGCCCCGCTCAGCAGATTGCCCATTTCAGCCTGCTCTTCAACGTCGTCACGTCCCTATTGTTTCTGCCGCTCTCAAATCTGTTTCATTCGCTGATCATGTTTCTCATTCCAAACAAAAACCAGGCCCGGTAAACGCCTGGTTTTGTTTGATTAGTAGTCTTCATTCGCTGTTAAGCCTTTGACAATCGACACGCCCGCGCTTGCTCCGATTCTCGTCGCTCCGGCTTCAATCATGGCAAGGGCAATTTCCTTATCGCGGACGCCCCCTGAAGCTTTAACGCCGATATCAGGTCCGACATTTTCCCGCATCAGTTTTATATCTTGAACTGTCGCACCGCCGCCGGAAAAACCGGTCGATGTTTTGACAAAGTCGGCGCCTGCTTTTACGGCCAGTTCACAAGCGAGCCTTTTTTCTTCATCCGTCAACAGTGAGGTCTCTATGATGACTTTTACGAGAGCTTTGCCGGCGGCCGCGTCTGTCACCGCTCTGATGTCATGCTCCACGGTTCCGGTATCGCGATCTTTTAATGCACCGATGTTGATCACCATATCAACTTCACCGGCTCCGTCTGCGATCGCCTGCCTGGTTTCAAAAGCTTTTGTTTCCGGAGACGCCGCACCTAAAGGAAAGCCGATAACCGTGCATACTTTCACTTCTGAATCTTTAAGAAGCTCGGCGCACAGCTTTACCCAGCAAGGATTGACGCAAACGGAAGCAAAACCGTATTCACGTGCTTCTTTGCAAAGCGCTTCGATTTCGGATTTGACAGCATCAGGCTTCAATAGCGTGTGATCGATCATTCGTGCCATTTGTTTTGTCATCGTCCCGACTCCTTTTCAAGTGGTTGTCTCTTATGAGATTCGCAAAAAAGCCGGAACACCTTTTTGTGAACCGGCTGAGTTGATCATTTATGACGATAAGCGGATGTTTTCATGGACGCCGTCTTCGGCGACGCGGACGAACTGTCCTTTATTGTACGGATAGCCGGCTTTTAAGATCTTCACTTTAACAAGCTGGCCGATCAGGTCTTCGGAACCTTCGAAAACAACCTTCATATAGTTGTCCGTGTAGCCGACAAGCAGATTGTCTTCGCCCGTTTCCGTGAACGGCTCTTCCGGAATAATTTCCAGAACATCGCCTTCATAGTCTGATGCGTATTCTTTCGCAAGCTGATCTGAAAGGGCGATCAGTTTGTGAACTCGTTCGTTTTTCACGTTCTCGTCAACTTGGCCGTCCATGCGCGCTGCCGGGGTTCCGGTCCGTTTGCTGTACGGGAAGACGTGGAGCTCGGAAAACTTGTGTTCTTTAATAAAGTTGTACGTCTCCATGAATTCTTCTTCCGTTTCCCCCGGGAAGCCGACGATCACATCAGAAGTGACTGCGAGCCCCGGAAGAGCTTTTTTGAGTTTCGTCAGCCTGTCGGCGAAAAACTCCATCGTATACTTTCTTCTCATCCGTTTTAAAACGCTGTTTGAGCCGGATTGAAGCGGAATGTGAAGGTGTCTGACGATCTTGTCTGAGCGGTCAAGCACTTCGATCACTTCGTCTGTAATTTGGCTCGCTTCGATTGAAGAGATACGGATTCGTTTCAGACCTTTCACACGGCTGTCCAATTCTTTCAACAGCTGCGCAAAGTTGTAGTCTTTCATATCTTCTCCATAACCGCCGGTATGAATACCGGTCAAAACGATTTCTTTATAGCCGGCATCAACGAGCTGCTGCGCCTGGCGGATGACTTCCTCAGGGTCGCGGGAACGAAGCAGGCCGCGCGCCCACGGAATGATGCAGAATGTGCAGAAATTGTTGCAGCCTTCTTGAATTTTCAAAGAAGCACGCGTTCTGTCGGTAAACGCAGGAACATCAAGCTCCTCAAACACTCTTGCTTTCATAATATTGCTGACGCCGTTAATCGGCTGTCTTTCTTCCTGGTACTGCTTAATATAGCCGAGCATTTTTTCGCGGTCCTGCGTACCGACGACGATATCAACGCCTGGGATCGCCATGATTTCCGCCGGGGAAGTCTGGGCGTAGCACCCTGTCACGCAAATGACGGCGTCAGGATTTTGGCGGATCGCCCGTCTGATCACCTGGCGGCTTTTTTTATCACCTGTATTTGTGACGGTGCATGTATTAATGACGTATACGTCCGCCGAACTTTCAAATTCTTTTCTTTCGTAGCCGGCTTCTTTGAAAAGCTGCCAGATTGCTTCTGTTTCATAATGGTTGACCTTGCAGCCAAGTGTATGAAATGCAACGGTTGCCATTGTTATTCACCTCTTAATAACTCTGTATGATAAGAAACTGCCGCCAACGCGTACAGCGGAGCTGTTTCCGCCCTTAAAATCCGCGGACCGAGCCCGCAGGCGAGGGCTCCTTTTTCTTTAAGCGCCTCAATTTCATCCTCTGAAAATCCGCCTTCAGGACCGAACACCATGAGTACGGATGATCCTTCCGGCAGGCTTTTGAGCACGGATTGAAACCGGCTCGTCTCGCCTTGCTTTGATGACTCTTCGTATGCAACGACACATTTATCGAAGTCCTCAAGGCTCTCAAGCAAACGTTGAAACGTGTGAACCGGCGCTACATCGGGAATCGCGTTTCTGTGGGACTGTTCTGCGGCTTCTTTGGCGATTTTCGCCCACCTTTCCCGCTTTTTCTTTGCCTTTTTTTCATCAAGTTTAACAACGGAGCGTGATGCCTGAAAAGGAATAAACGAGCTTGCACCGAGCTCTGTCCCTTTTTGAATGATCCATTCCAGCTTATCTCCTTTAGGAAGGCCGTTGGCAATATGGATCTGGACGGGCAGTTCGCGTGTTTGCCCCGTCCATTCGATTACGCTCAATAAAACCTCTTCTTTTGTGACGGACTCGATCCGGCATTTCGCTTCATGGCCGTCTTTTGCACAGCAAATGACCTCGTCTCCGGGAGACATCCTCATCACGGTCGCAATGTGATGAACGTCTTCGCCTTTGATCGAGAACGCGGGTGCGGCTGTGACCTCTTGTTTTGATTGTTCGATAAAATATCGTTGCATACGCTTGTCACACCTACTAACGATTATTTTTTAGCGATGATGCTGACCCAGTCCTCCATTGAAAGAACCTCGACGATCGTAAAGCCTTCTTTCACCAGTGCATCTTTGACTTCCTGTTTTTTCTGCTGGATGATTCCCGACGTAATGAAATAGCCGCCGTCTTTCAACAGATCGTATGCCTGATCCGTAAAGCGCAAGATGACCTCGGCCAGGATATTGGCAACGATGACGTCTTTTTCTCCTTCAACGCCGTCGAGCAGATTATTTTGCTTAATCTCGATATGATCGCTGACTTTATTGAGCTTGGAGTTCAAGCGGGCGCTTTCCACGGCTACGGGATCGAGATCATATCCTTCAACCTGTTTCGCGCGAAGCATGGCTGATGCAATGCTCAAAATGCCTGTTCCCGTTCCGACATCCACGACCGAATCCCCTTCTTTCACATACCTTTCGAGCGCCTGTATGCAAAGTACGGTTGTCGGGTGTGTACCTGTTCCGAATGCCATTCCCGGGTCCATCTCGATGATGAGCTCATCCGTATGAACCGGTGTGTACTCTTCCCATGTCGGAACAATCGTAAACTTCTCGGAAATTTTTACGGGATGATAATATTTTTTCCATGCTGTCGCCCATTCTTCTTCGTTAACCTCGCTGATGGTAATCTTGTTTCGTCCGAGGTCAATATCATACAGCAGCAGATTATTGATGGTTTCCTTGATTCCTTCTACGGTCTCCCCCAAAAAGCTGTTGATCGGGAGATACGCTTTGATGATGACTCCTTCATCAGGATAATCATTGGGATCGAGCTGGTAGATTTCTCCGTATACATTCTCACGCTCTTTAATTAAATCAAGCGGATCTTCAATCACGACTCCACTCGCACCAGCTTCATGTAAAATATTCGAGATGGGCTCAACCGCTTCATGTGTCGTGTGAATGCAGATTTCGGACCATTTCATACTACCAACTCCTCATCCAATCATTAATCGCCTTTAAAGGCGCGCTTTACTTTATCGAAAAAACTCATTTCCTGTTCATCCGGCATATTTCCGCTCACTTCTGCAAATTCGCGGAGTATATTTTTCTGGTTTTCTGTTAAATTCGTCGGTGTCACGACGCGGACGACGATGTGCTGATCGCCTTGACCGTACCCGCGTACGTTGGCAACGCCTTTTCCTTTTAAGCGGAACTTGGTGCCAGTCTGCGTGCCCGCCGGCACTTTTAATTTTACTTTACCGTGAAGAGTAGGCACTTCGATTTCGTCCCCGAGCGCAGCCTGTGCAAATGTCAGCGGCATTTCGCAGTAAATATCGTCTCCATCGCGCTCGAAAAATTCGTGTTCTTGGACGCGGAAAACGACGAATAAGTCACCTGACGGACCGCCGTTGATCCCCGGTTCACCCTGTCCGGATACTCGAAGCTGCTGGCCGTCATCCACACCCGCCGGGATGGTGACATTGATTTTCTTGCGTTTTTTCACTTTTCCTGAACCGCCGCAAGTGGAACATTTGTGTTTAATTTGCTTACCGGTTCCATTACAGTAATGACATACTCTTCTGTTGACGACTTTTCCGAACGGAGTCGACTGCTCCATGTTCAGCTGGCCTGAGCCGCCGCAGTGTGAACATGTTTCCGGCTTTGTTCCCGGTTTCGCGCCTGAGCCGCTGCATGTTTCACATGTTTCTTCACGCGGAATTTCGATCGTCGTCTCTTTTCCGAAGGCCGCTTCTTCAAATGACAGTGTCATCGTATACTGCAGATCGGCGCCCTGCCTCGGGGCATTCGGATCTCTCCGCCTTGCGCCGCCTCCGAAAATGCTTGAGAAAATATCGTCAAACCCAAAGCCGCCGAAGTCGCCGCCACCGAAACCTCCGCCGCCGAATCCCTGATTTGGATCGGTGTGGCCAAACTGGTCGTAATGGGCCCGTTTTTGGTCATCAGAAAGTGTTTCATAGGCTTCTTTGACTTCTTTGAATTTTTCATCCGCTCCGGCTTCTTTGTTGATGTCCGGGTGATATTTTTTAGAAAGCTTGCGGTAAGCTTTTTTAATCTCATCTTTAGAAGCGCTCTTACCTACCCCAAGCACCTCATAGTAATCACGCTTACTCATCTCTTCACACTCCCGATTTTCTCACATAAATTAGATTGTATCATTTCAAATTATGTTTTTTCAATTCCTTTTGTCCTTTAGGAAGAAAAAAGTCAAAGTCAAGAGATCCTGACTTTGACTTTCATCGCCTGTAAGGTCATGTGCTGTGCAAACCGGGGTAAGCACAGCACATTTTATTTCAATTATTTTTGATCTTTGTCGTCGTTTACTTCTTCATATTCAGCGTCAACGACATTGTCGTCGGCTTTTTTAGCGCCGGCGCCGCCGTCTTGCTGAGCCTGAGCCTGTTTTGCAGCTTCTTCGTAAAGCTTCATTGAAAGCTCTTGGACGATCGCTTGCAGCTCATCTTTTTTCGCCTTGATTTCATCAAGGTCATTTTTCTCGATCGCAGCTTTTAGCGCGTCTTTTGCTTCATTCGCTTTTTTCACTTGCGCTTCGTCTGCTTTGCCTTCAAGATCTTTCAGCGTTTTTTCAGTTGTGAAAACAAGCTGATCCGCTTCGTTGCGAAGCTCGATTTCTTCTTTTTTCTTTTCATCCGCTTCGGCGTTTTCTTCAGCTTCTTTAACCATGCGCTCGATCTCATCGTCAGAAAGGCCTGAAGAAGATTTGATCGTGATGTTTTGCTCTTTGCCGGTGCCCAGATCTTTCGCGCTGACGTTGACGATACCGTTCTTATCGATGTCAAATGACACTTCGATTTGCGGTACGCCGCGAGGAGCCGGCGGAATATCTGTAAGCTGGAAGCGTCCGAGCGTTTTGTTGTCAGCAGCCATCGGGCGCTCACCTTGGAGCACGTGGATGTCAACCGCTGTTTGGTTGTCAGCCGCTGTTGAGAACACTTGGGACTTGCTTGTCGGGATTGTCGTGTTGCGCTCAATCAGCTTCGTGAACACGCCGCCCATTGTTTCGATACCAAGTGACAGCGGAGTTACGTCCAGAAGGACAACATCTTTGACATCGCCTGTGATGACGCCGCCTTGAATGGCTGCACCAAGAGCTACGACTTCGTCAGGGTTGACGCCTTTATGCGCTTCTTTTCCAGTTTCTTTTTTGATCGCTTCCTGAACGGCAGGGATACGTGTTGATCCGCCGACAAGGATCACTTTGTCGATTTCGCTTGCAGAAAGTCCCGCATCTTGAAGAGCCTGACGGACAGGGCCCATTGTGCGCTCTACCAAGTGTGAAGACAGCTCTTCAAACTTCGCGCGGGTCAGTGTCAATTCAAGGTGCAGCGGACCTGCGTCACCTGCTGTGATAAACGGCAGGGAAATTTGCGTAGAAGATACGCCGGAAAGGTCTTTTTTCGCTTTCTCAGCCGCATCTTTTAAGCGCTGGAGCGCCATTTTGTCTTTAGAAAGATCAATGCTGTTTTCTTTTTTGAATTCTGAGACGAGATGATCGATGATCACTTGGTCAAAGTCGTCTCCCCCAAGGCGGTTGTCACCCGCTGTAGAACGAACTTCGAATACGCCGTCTCCCAATTCAAGGATGGAAACGTCGAATGTACCGCCGCCAAGGTCGTAGACGAGGATCGTCTGATCTTCTTCCGTCTTATCCAGACCGTATGCAAGCGCAGCTGCAGTCGGCTCGTTGATGATCCGCTCAACTTCAAGTCCGGCGATTTTACCGGCATCTTTTGTCGCTTGACGTTCTGCATCGTTGAAGTATGCAGGAACTGTGATTACGGCTTTAGATACAGTTTCGCCTAAATAGCTTTCAGCATATGATTTCAAATGCTGAAGGATGATGGCAGACACTTCTTGCGGCGTGTACTTTTTGCCTTCGATTTCAACTGTATAGTCCGTGCCCATGTGGCGCTTGACCGACATGATCGTGTTCGGATTCGTGATGGACTGGCGTTTCGCCACTTCACCCACCTGGCGCTCTCCGTTTTTAAATGCAACAACCGAAGGAGTCGTGCGGGCTCCTTCTGGATTTGGGATGACTTTCGGCTCTCCGCCTTCAAGCACTGCAACGCATGAGTTCGTTGTTCCCAAGTCGATTCCGATTACTTTGCTCATGATTTTTACCTCCTGCTATGTAGTTATTGATTGACTTTTACCATAGAAGGACGGATCACCCGGTCCTTAAGTTTATAGCCTTTTTGCAGTTCCTCAACGACTGCGTTTGATTCGTACGCTTCATCCTCGACCTGCATAACAGCCTGGTGCATGTTCGGGTCAAATTGCTCTCCGACTGAAGGGATCTGTTCAACTCCTTCATTTTTAAGAGCATCCAAAATTTGACGGTGCACCATTTCCATCCCTTGAAGCAGACTTTTCGTCTGCTCGTTGTCAGGATCGATCTGAAGTGCGCGTTCAAAGTTGTCAAGCGCCGGCAGCAAATCGCTGATGATGCGCTGGGAACGGTACTTTTCAGCAGCCTCAAGATCAAGGCGTGCGCGTCTTTTGTAGTTTTCAAAGTCCGCCTGAACACGTAAAAGTTTATTTTCTTTTTCTTCAAGACGTTCTTGAAGTTCTTTTAGTTGTTTTTCAAGCATTTCTGTTTGAGTGTCTTCTACCGGGGCATCAGCTTCAGGAGCCGTTTGTTCGGCTTCGGCTGTCTCCGCTTCTGTCTCGTTCAGTTCCTCTTGTTCGTTTAGCTCTTCGGTTTGTTTTTCTTCTGCCATCTGTGTTCACCTCCCTTAAAGGATGAGTTTCATGATAAAGAAGGGATTTCTCCCTTCTGTCTCTGTTTTAGGTACTGCCTTACCCATCATACAAACTTGTCAGCGCTTTTGACAAGTCAGATGATACGTGCTGAAGCAAACCGACGACGCGGGAGTAGTCCATGCGCGTCGGCCCGATGACCGCGATGGAGCCGATCTGTTTTGAGCCGACCGTGTATGTCGCGGTAATCAGGCTGCAGTTTTCCATTTCTTCATAGTCGTTTTCCTTGCCGATTTTAATGGTAATTCCTGACTCAGTCGACTGAAAAAGCCGGAGAAGCTCCTGTTCTTTCTCAATGAGCGACAATAGCGATTTCACTCTGTCAATATCGTGAAATTCGGGCTGATTCAGCATATTAATCTTGCCGCCGAAAAACAGCCGGTCGGTTTGAACAGATGAATCCAGCGTTGCGCCGAGCCCGTGTAAAATCGTATCGTAATTTTGGATATGCGACTTTAAGAAGATGACGACCTCTTTGAAAATCCTGTCTTTCAGCTCTGAGATCGGCACGCCTCTAAGGCGTTCATTTAATATATTCACCAGCTTTTCGAGATCGGAAAGATTGACCTCCGCCGGAAAATTGATCGTTTTATTCTCGACATGGCCGGTATTCGTTACTAGAATGGCAACGGCCTTCTTGGGCTGAATCGGCACAATCTGGATCTGTTTAAGATGGTTTTCGCTCAGTCTCGGACCGAGGACAATCGATGTATAATTTGTCAGATCAGACAGCACTTGAGCCGACTTCTGCACCGCTTTTTCGAGTTCAAAGATTTTTTCTTTGAAAACCGAATGAATAATGTTCAAGTCCGTTTTTGACAGCTTTCCGGGTGAAAGCAGATGATCGACATAATAGCGGTAGCCTTTTTCAGAAGGAATCCGGCCTGAAGATGAGTGGGTTTTTTCGATAAAACCGAGCTCTTCCAAGTCAGCCATTTCGTTTCTGATCGTTGCTGAGCTGAATGTGATATCTTCCTTTTTGGAAAGCGTTCTTGACCCTACCGGCTGAGCTGAACGAATGAAATCGTTGACGATAACCTGCAAGATTAACAGCTGACGATTTGTTAACATCCATATCACCCCTGTTAGCACTCGACACAACTGAGTGCTAATTGTATATCAAAATTACCAAACCGAAATCAAAATGTCAATTATAACTCACCCAGGAATGCCTGAAACACTTCATTCCCCAATAGTTTTCCATTATGTGATAAAAATACATTTTTGCTCGTGTTCACAATCAGCCCTGTTTCTTCCAGCGAACGGAGCACTTTCGGGAAGAGATCGTCGACAGTTCTTCCGTATTTTTCGAAAAAGCGTTCTTTGTCTACTCCCGCGGTTTTTCGAAGACCGAGAAACATTTCTTCTTCAATCTGTTCATTTTTTGTAACCCTGTGTTTTTCTTTATAAGGAAAGCCTGACTGCTCAATCAGGTCGATATAATGTTTGACAGGGCCGGCATTTACCGTTCTTTCACCATTGATATAGCCATGCGCGCCCGCGCCCAAACCGAAATACTCCTCATTGTTCCAATATGTGAGGTTATGTTTGCTCTCATATCCTGTTTTGGCGTAGTTGCTGATTTCGTATTGGCCGATGCCCGCTTCTTCCATCTTCCGCATCACGAGTTCGTACATTTCAGCTTCCTGATCCTGCGGCGGCAGATGAAGCCGGCCTTTTTTCATCAAGTTATAAAAAACGGTTTTCGGTTCGACGATCAGCGAATAGACCGAATAATGTTCAGCCCCGAGGGCAAGCGCCGTATCGAGCGATGAGGCGAAGTGGCCGATGGTTTGTCCTGGCAGGCCGAACATCAGATCAAGGCTGATATTATCAAATCCCGCCTTTCGCGCTCTTTCAAAGGAAACGAGTACGTCTTTTTGCTCGTGGACCCTGCCGATTTTTTTTAGCAGCTCGTCTTCAAACGTCTGTACGCCAAAGCTCAGCCTGTCTACACCGGCGGCTTTTAAAACATCCAGCTTTTCAGCCGATAAATCGTCGGGATTGGCTTCCACTGCAAATTCGGCAAGGCTTTCGGACGGTTTTAAAACGCGATGAATGGAATCAAGAAGCCGTTCAAGCTGCGCTGCCGACAGCGATGTCGGCGTTCCTCCCCCGATAAAGATCGTTTTCAGCTCCGGATGTCCGGCCGCTTCCATTGAATTGGCCATTTCCTTCTCTAAAGAGCGCAAATATTCATCAACGGGCTGAGATTGAATAAAAAACTTGTTGAAGTCGCAATAATGGCAAATGTGCTCGCAAAACGGAATATGGATATATGCTGCTTTCATTATTTTCACCTTCTTTTACAGGAAGAAGCCGCAGTGTGTTACGCTGCGGCGGCTCATGATTATGATTTCGGACCGCTGTCGTCCATTTTCAGGACTGCCATAAAGGCTTCCTGCGGAACTTCGACAGAGCCGACCTGTTTCATTCTTCGCTTTCCTTCCTTTTGCTTTTCAAGCAGTTTGCGTTTTCTGGAAATATCCCCACCGTAGCACTTCGCCAAAACGTTTTTGCGCATGGCTTTGATGGTTGAACGGGCGACAATTTTTGTGCCGATGGCTGCCTGGACAGGCACTTCAAACTGCTGGCGCGGAATGAGTTCCTTCAGCTTTTCGACGATAACCTTACCCCGTTCATACGCATAATCGCGGTGAACGATAAAGGAAAGAGCATCGATTTTTTCGCCGTTCAGCATAATGTCCATTTTCACGAGCTTGGACGGTTTATATCCGATCAGTTCGTAATCAAATGACGCATAGCCTTTCGTATTTGATTTAAGCTGATCGAAAAACTCGTAGACGATTTCCGCAAGCGGAATTTCGTAGACAATGCTGACGCGGTTCGCATCAAGGTACTGCATATCGATAAACTGGCCGCGCTTGCCCTGGCACAGTTCCATGACCGCGCCGACAAAGTCGTTCGGCACCATCATCGTCGCTTTGACGAACGGTTCTTCGACCCGGTCGATCTTCTGCGGATCAGGCATATTTGACGGGTTATCGACGACGATTTTTTCTCCGTCTGTCATGTATACGTCATAGATAACGCTCGGAGCCGTCGTAATCAAATCGATGTTGAATTCGCGTTCAATCCGCTCCTGAATGATTTCCATGTGGAGCATCCCCAGGAAACCGCAGCGGAAGCCGAATCCGAGAGCCTGGGACGTTTCCGCCTCATACTGCAGGGCTGAATCGTTCAGCTCAAGTTTTTCAAGCGCTTCCCGCAAGTCGTTGTATTTCGCTGTATCAATCGGATACAGACCGCAATAGACCATCGGATTCAGCTTTCTGTAGCCTGGCAGGGCTTCGGGCGCTGGGTTTTCCGCACTTGTAATCGTATCCCCTACACGGGTGTCTCCGACGTTTTTGATTGCGGCCGTCAGGAATCCGACGTCGCCGACAGTCAGTTCGTCAACCGGAACAGCCTTCGGTGTGAAAACGCCGACTTCAGTGACTTCAAATTCTTTTCCCGTCGCCATCATCTTAATTTTTTGACCGGCTTTTACGGTACCTTGGACGACTCTGATATAGGCGACGACCCCGCGGTATGCGTCATACAGAGAGTCAAAGATCAGAGCCTGAAGCGGCGCTTCCGGATCTCCGCTTGGTGCGGGAACCTTTTCAACGATCTGCTCCAATATTTCTTCAATTCCGATGCCTGCTTTTGCTGAAGCAAGGACGGCGTCTGAAGCGTCAAGACCGATGACATCCTCGACTTCCTGGCGGACGCGTTCGGGTTCTGCGCTCGGAAGGTCGATTTTATTAATGACCGGCAGAATTTCAAGGTCGTTGTCAAGCGCAAGGTAAACGTTTGCCAGCGTTTGCGCCTCGATTCCCTGTGCGGCGTCGACGACGAGAATCGCGCCTTCGCATGCGGCAAGGCTTCTCGAAACCTCATACGTAAAATCGACGTGTCCCGGGGTATCGATCAGATGAAAAATATATTCCTCTCCGTCCTTTGCCTGATATTTCAGCTGTACGGAGTTCAGTTTAATGGTGATTCCTCTTTCACGTTCCAAATCCATCGAGTCGAGGAGCTGTTCTTTCATTTCCCTTTGAGTGATTGCCGCCGTTTTTTCCAGGATTCGATCCGCAAGCGTTGACTTGCCGTGGTCGATATGGGCGATAATAGAGAAATTTCGGATTCTCGACTGCCTTTGTAATCGTTTTTCTTTATCTGTCACACTAATCACTCCTACTATGAAACGCAATATGCGCTAGCTTAGATTATATCAATAGGGTTGTGAAGATTCAATGCTAAGTCACATATGCTTTCTAAACCCGAAAAAGAAAAAACGAGTCCTCCATCCGGCTCGTTTTTTCTTTTACTTATTCCGTTTTTTTCTTTATCCAGTCATACAATGAACGGGCTGTGTTTGTGACCGAATCGGCCAGGGCGCGGCCTGCCGAGGAAAAGAGGTTGAAAGCTTCCAGATGTTCCAGCTCTTTTTGTTTTTCCTCCAAATCGATTTGATGGCCGAGGACTGACGCCTCTTTCGCATCCCCTTCAGATATGCTGAGCGCCGCTTTTAAATCAGGGTCCTGATACCCTTTCATTTCAATCATTCCGTTGTTCGCCTGCTGCATGCCGAGAAGGACGCCGAAAAACATGACAGCGCAAGCCAATATGCATTTTCCCATAAAAGAAGCCACTTCCATCACCTGTCCTATTGTTTTTTCTTATCGTCTTCACCGGTGTCTGCATCAACTTTTTCAGCATTCCAATACATCTCGCTGAATACATCCGCCATCGCTTCTGCAGCCCGCTCCAGCTCTTCGCGGTTATTATCTACGCCGCCAAATTCGATTAAGACGGATCTTTCGTTTAAATCCTGATTATATATGCCATTATCCCCGGCAGCTCCCTTAGATATAACACCGCGGCTCAATCCGGGATATTTTTTTTCCAGCCGTTCATGCAGTTCTTTTGCCAGCTTTAAGTTCGATTCGAAATTAGAGCTCTTCTTGCCGAGCACAAATGCAACACGTGCATAGCTTTTTCCTTTGACAGTTGCGGTTGTCGCTTTCTTCCGCTGCGAATCCCTGTGAATATCGATAAAATACTGTAAATCTTTGTTTTGAGCCATCGCCTCTTTAACGACCGGCCTTGATTCATCATAGGAACGGGCATAAGCCCAGCCTTTTTTCCGCAAATTCGCCTGAAAGTCGGTTTTATCAACCATTGCCCCGACACCCTGCGACTTCATCGCATTTGCGAGCATATCGCTGACAAGCGTAACATTTGCTTTCGAATGAAGCGCCCGATTAGGTTCCGTCTCACCTTTTAAAAAGGGGAGATACGATTCCGTATTGTGCGTATTGTAGATAAATACGACTTTTCGGCCGCCCGTCGATTGTTCAGGGGGTTTTTCCTCCCCTGTTTTCTTTTTCTGCTTCCCTTCAAGCTCTGCAAGATTCGCTTCTCTCTCCTCTTTTAAGACCTCTGTCGGCGGCGGAGATTCTGACGGCATATTTGTGTAATCCGTCCCTTGCCCTGCAATGAGGATTTCCGAGTCAAAATGAGAGAAGCCCGGAAGCTCCCGTCCGAGAAAACTTCGCGGATCTTTCAAATTAATGCTGGTCGCCAGTTTCAAGACGATGGGAGAAAGCTCAAAACGTTTATTCGGTTCCGGCAATTCTGATGCAAAGTAGTGGTTTTCCATTCCCAAAATGAGCCCAAAGGTCTCGCCCGCCAGTTCATCAGTCACCCGGTACAACGATGAAGACGGCCTCAACTCAGGACGCAGCGATGTCAGCACGCCTGATAAAATAAAAACGAGCAGCAGGCTGACGATAAATAAGAATACTGTCTTAACCGCGTTTCTTCCATTTACAGCCAGCACAAACTGACGATTCCTGCCCCTTTTTCTCATCGCAAATCCCTCCAGAGCTTGTCTAGTAAATAGACTATGTACAAGATAGAGGAAGTAGAACAAGTTTCGGCAATGCTATAAGCACGAAAAAAAGCGGCCTGGTCAGCCGCCTTGATCTTAGTGGTTATACATTCCTTTATTGTCTTGCGAGACATTTTCATGAAGCGCTGTGTTCAGACCGTTCGCAATCACATTTGCCATATCATCGATAAAGGTATCGACCTCTTTAGGGGTCACCATTAAGTTATGGCCGAGCGGAGCGAGGACTTCATGGATCAGCTGCCTTTTTTCATCCTCTGCGAGGCCTCCGACTATACCGAGAAACGATTTGCGGTGCTCCTCATCGGGAAGGTCTTCTTCGGTGAGGACCTTTCTTTTCCCAAAGCTCATCCCCGCGGGAACGAGTGACCTGGACGGACTGTCATCTCTCATCTCTCTCCCAAAATGCTTCAGCATATAATCAATCGTATCACTCGTGATTGTGACGGCATCGACCACCGTCGGAACACCGATGGCGATGACCGGAATGCCAAGCGTATCCTTGCTTAATTCTTTTCTTTTATTCCCCACCCCAGACCCGGGGTGTATCCCGCTGTCTGAAATTTGAATGGTAGAATTCACACGCTCGATCCCCCTTGATGCCAGCGCATCAATGGCAATGACAAAGTCGGGCTTTGAGCGATCGATTACCCCTTGGATAATGTCGCTCGTTTCAATCCCGGTCAAGCCCATGACTCCCGGGGAAAGCGCGCTCACCGGACGGTAGCCATCCTCTACATTTTCGGGCTGCAGCTGAAAAAGGTGCCTCGTCACGAGAAGGTTCTCCGTCACTAGTGGGCCGAGCGAGTCGGGCGTGACATTCCAGTTGCCAAGCCCTACAATTAAGCAGCTGGCATCCCGCGGAATGTTCAAATAATCGAGAAATGCGGAAAATTCCTTCGCGAACACATTGACGACTTTTTCCTGCAAGACGGAATCCTGCTGCCTGATCCCTTGTGTTTCAAAGGTTAAATAGCGGCCGGCTTTTTTCCCCGACAGCTTCGCTCCTTCTTCATCAATGTCCATCGTCTGAATTTTGATCCCGTCTTTTTCGTATTCTTTGACTGTAAACCCTTTCAGCTCTTTCTTTGGAGAAGCTTCCTTTTCCTCTGCCAGATCCCTCGCTTCCACGGCTAAGTCTGTCCGGACTGCATATTGACTTAAATCAAGCTTCTTTTTCTCCATATTTGCATTCCCTCCAAAAACATAACTGGTGTTAGTGTGCCCACAAGGTCTGCAAACATTCCCACGAAGCGGCGCTTTCAAATAAAAATACTTTACATTTATATTGCAATCTAAGGGTGTGTTTGATAGAATACAATTTGTTCTATTGTTGAGATCTAACCTATAGAAAAGGAACAGAGGTTATGTCTTAGGAGGTGAAACACATTGCCAAACATTAAATCAGCGATCAAACGCACAAAAACAAACAACGAGCGCCGCGCGCACAACGCAACAATCAAATCTTCAATGCGTACTGCTATGAAACAAGTTGAAACTTTCGTAAGCAACAACGAAGCAGACAAAGCGAAAGCAGCTCTTTCTGCAGCAGCAAAGAAAATCGATAAAGCAGCTAAAAAAGGTCTTGTCCACAAAAACACCGCAGCTCGTTACAAATCAAACCTAGCGAAAAAAGTGAACGGACTTTCTGCATAATAGAAAGCTTGGCCATGCCAAGCTTTTTTGCTTGCCGTCATAAAAAACGGCTCTCTTAAATGAGAAGCCGTCAGACCGCAAAAATAGCGCGATTCAGGTCTGTGCCGACAGAGAGGAGCTTTCATGTCAGCCATGCTCCACTCGCACGGAGCTATTTTTTGAATGAGGCTGTCTTCGGACAGCTGTTTTCATTCAAACATATAATTATTGATTTTTATACAAAATGAGGGAACTTCCGAAAAAGGAAGTTCCCTTGCTATGTACAAGAATAATCATTCATGGAGTTTAACTTTTAAAAGATAACCCTTTTTCCTTCAAAGCCCCCCGTAATTTAGGCAAAGATGCCGGGCCCATACCGTGAAATTGCAAAATCTCTTTTTCGCTGTATTTTGACAGATCCTGCAAAGAAGTTATTCCATTGTGTTCCAAAGCTCGTCTGGCTGGCGCAGAGAGCAATGAAAGAAATCCGTTGTCAGGTTTGCGCTGTTGCTCACAAATCGGGCAAACAGGACAATCACTGCTTTTATCATACTCATGCCCTTTGCTGCAAGTCCTTAAATTCTTTGTCACTTTTACATGTCTCCCTTTCTCAATTATTTATTTTCACCCTTTTTACAGCCTGCAGACCTTCAATGTTTTCGGTTTTATCTTTCCTGCCCTTTCTCATTCCTCTTCATCACTTAATTTTTTCACAAAGTCGAGATGTTTATATCCCCAGCTGCACATATCGGTCAACACCGGCGCCAATGTTTTTCCGTGCCCGGTTAAACTATATTCGACCTTCGGAGGGATTTCCTGATAAACTTGCCGTTTGACGAGACCATCATGTTCGAGCTCCCGAAGCTGGTTGGTCAGCATCCCCTGTGTAACACCAGGGAGCATCCGCCTCAGCTCTCCGAAGCGTTTGGTGCCTTCATGAAGTAATACGAACAGGATCAGCGGCTTCCATTTTCCTCCTATGGCCGCCAAAGTTATGATTATACCTTCCGTCGTCTTCATTTCCTGTACTTTTGACTTCATCTTTGTCAACTCCCGATTCGGATTCGTGATATCAGTTACGTTACCATATCATTCTGATTCGCGGTAGTACTCTTATTTTACACACATAGTACGGTTTATCGTACTACCATAAAAAGTTCTTTCACCGCAATCGTACGATTTAAAGGACTTTGTACGAAAAAAAAGCGTACTTTGCAATGCCAAAAATATTCGTAATAATTGGGACGAACAAAAGTTCAAGGAAAACAACAAACAGTAAAGGAAGATCTTTATGAAAATAATGGTAATTGCGGCACATCCAAATCTGAGGGAGTCCAAATGGAACAGGGCACTAATGAACGAATTGAAAAATCATCCTGATGTCTTGATTCGTGATCTGTATCAGGAGTATCAAAATTGGAGTATCGATGTTGAAAAAGAACAGCGATTATTACTTGAATATGACCGGATCGTTTTTCAGTTCCCATTTTATTGGTTCAGCTGTCCGCCTCTTTTGAAAAAATGGTTTGATGATGTGCTGACATACGGCTGGGCGCACGGCCCCGGAGGCGAAAACTTGAAAGGCAAAGAATTCATGATTGCTACGACAACAGGCGGAGCGGAAGAGGAATATCGCGTTGGGGGCCGCAATATGTTCACTGTAAAAGAGTATTTACGGCCGATTGAGGGTACTATTATCCGATGTCACGGCACGTTTCTTCCGGCTTTTGCATCCCACAATCCTAATGACAATATCCTCAAAGCCGAAGCGAAGCAATATGCAAAGCATGTTCTATCACCTAAGGATGAAGCTTGCCGATTATGGAGGTAAACTGAAAAAGAAATAAGAACAACTGAAAAGACTGTCGAGGTTTTCTCGACAGTCTAACGGCTCTCTAATTTTAAGAGAGCCGTTTTTTCAATCGGACTGCAAAAGCTTGAGCAAAAACAGCTCAAGCAGGAGCTGCTTGTCTTTTTTGCCTGTCTTCATTTCATAATCCATAACGGCGAGATGCTCGATGATGCTTTTCAGCTCTTCTTCAGAAAACAGCCTCGCCTGGTCGATCGCGAGCTTCACCCTGAACGGGTGAACTTTGAGGTTTGAGGCGATTTGCTTTTGCCCGTACCCCTGCTGCGAAAAGTATTTTGTCTGCATCAAAAGCCTGAACTGGTTTGCGATCAGCGCCATCATTTTGATCGGTTCTTCATTTTGCTTTAACAGATCATAGAAAATCTGCAGCGCTTCTGTACGCTTCCGGTTCACAACCTTGTTGATCAATTCGAAAATGTTCTGCTCGAGACCTCTGGCAACGAGCTTTTTGACGTCTTCAAGCGTGATCGAATCCCGATCACCAATATATGTACTAAGCTTTTTCACCTCTCGGGCAATGGCCGACAGGCTGGCATTACACAGGATGACAAGCTCTTCCGCCGCTTCTCGTTCTATGAGCTTCCCCTCTGATTTTGCAAGCCCCGCGATAAAATCAGCCGTTTCCCGGCCGTTCAGTTCTTTTGCTTCAACCATTTGGGCGTGTTTTTTCAAGAGCTTGGTCAGCTTTTTCCTCTCATCAAGCTTTTCATAAGGAGCGAGCAGCACAAAAACGGAATAAGGCGCCGGCTGCGCAATATAATCCTCCAGGCTCCCGAGGTTATGCTCCGTTTTATCTTTCTTTTTTTCAGCTGTTAAAAAAGACGGGTTTTTCGCAACTACAAGACGCTTCTCCCCCATAAACGGAAAAGTTTCAGCATCTTCAACAGCAAGGTCTAATGCCTCTTCTTCCAAATCAAATACGGAAAGGTTGAAATCCTTCGTCTCTTCATCAACAACGGCTTGTCTGATCCTTTGAACCGTCTCCTGCAGAAGATACGTTTCTTTCCCGTATAAACAATAAACAGGATGAATATCGCCTTTTTTTAAGCTTTTCCAAATATCAAATACCGTCATCTGCACTTTCCCCTCTTTCATCCTTCCTTTCTATCCTAAAGCGTGTTTTGCAATTAGTAAAGAGAGAAGCGGAGTCACCCGCTCTCTCATTTATAATAAACGCCTTCCATAAACCCCCGGGTTAGTTTATAGAAGACGATGTTCATAAATTTTAGAAAACGGTTGCATGAAGCTCCTAGATTTTTGCAAAGAATTGAATTATACTGGATATCAATAGGAGGGGTAAATTGTGAATGAATTTGAAAAAGACGTGCAAAGCAAACGTAACGATCTTGTAGATTCAGGTGTCGGTTTCATCGTGTCTTTTGGCTTTTTCGCTACAATGTTTATTATCGCTACTGTTATACATCTGGCCGCTTAATCAAGCCAAGTCATGGACACCGCTTACTCTCCGTCAGGCAAGCGGCTTTTTGACGACTGCTGTTTTTCAGCAGTCTTTTTTTCTTGCGGGGAATGTACTTTATCATATGGGGGATGAAGCAAAAACGTTCCGTTCCCATCTCGAAATAGGTACTGAATCGAACCGTGCTGATCCGTTCTGAACACCTTCACATGGTGGCGGTTTAAGATATCCAGCACTTCCCTGTGGGGATGGCCGTAGCGGTTGTGCTCTCCCGCCGAAATGATGGCTGTTTTCGGCTCAATTTGCTTAATCAGATCTTCCCCCGTAGAACCTTTGCTTCCATGGTGACCGACTTTCAGAATATCCGCTTTAAGATTCGGATACACTTTCATGAACTCATTTTCACCTTCTTTCTCCAAATCGCCCGTTAACAGCCATGAAAATTCGCCCGCTTTCATCCACAATACGAGGGAACCGTTGTTTTTGCTGTTTTTGTCCGCCTCTTTCGGTGAAAGAACATAAAATTCAAGATTGCCAATATGAAGGATGTCACCTCTTTTGGCTACATGCACCTTGACGCCTTCTTTCAAGGCAAGGCGAAGCAGCTTTTCATCAGACGGTTCGGCTGCGAAGCCTTTCGGCACGATCAATTGCTTGACTTTATGTTTTTGGATCAGCACTTGAGCTTCACCAATATGATCCTGATCAGCATGAGTCAAAATTAAAGCATTGAGTTTCTTGACTCCTTTGGATGCCAGAAATGGCATTAATACGCTCTCTCCCAGGGAAAAATCCTTTTTCCGCTTTCTCCACTGCTCTTTCCGAAAGGATACGGTTCCTCCCGTATCAATGAAGACGGTGCCATTCTGACCGGGAGCGCTGACATACATGCTGTCACCTTGGCCGATATCAAGCATCGTGACCTCTCCTTCTCCTGCAAACTGAGGAAGACATAAGTGAATCGCAAACACAGCGGCAAGGAAGCCGGACGAAATCATAACTGCACGAAACGATATCTCTTTTTCAAGAAACAGCAAAAACAGAAAAATAGCTGCGAAGTAGAAAAACAACAAAATATCCGGCGGTTTAACCGCAGAAAAAACGAAAACATCTGCGGCAGACACCACTTTAACAGCCTGATGGCTCCACATAAGCAGACGGTCCAGCACACAGGCTGCCGCCTCCCCCAGGGGACGAAAACATATGAAAGCCAACAGACTTCCGAAAGACAGCGGCATGATGATAAAAATATAGAGAGGTATGAAAAGCAGATTCATCACTGTGCTGAGAAATGAAAACTCTTGAAAATGAATAAGCAGAATTGGAAGGGAAGCGAGCTGAGCCAAAAATGACCCCAATAGCAGCTGAGAGATTCGGCTTTTCGGTTTGATCAATATTTCTTTTGAAAGAATGAAAACGAAGGATACGGCAAAAGAAAGCTGAAATCCGGCTTGAAATAGCAGATAAGGATGATACAACAGCAGTCCGAGGCAGGCGATGCTGATCACATCGGCGCTTTTGAAGTTCTTATTAGACAGTGATGCCAGCAAATAGATTTCAGACATGAGAACCGCCCTCACTACCGATGGGGCGCCTCCGGTCAAAACTGCCGCAACGGGCAGCCCGAAAACGAGCAGCCATTTGGCGCATTCCCTCGTCAAACCGAAGCGAATAAATACGTGGAACAGAGCGGCCGACAACAGACCGACATGAAGCCCGGAAATCGCTAAAAGGTGAATGATCCCAAGGCGCTGATAGCCGTCCAGCACATCTTGTTCAATGAGAAACCGGTCACCGAAAGTAAGCGCTCTTACAATACCGGCAGCCGGGTTCGCCATATTTTCTTCTGTAAAATCAAGGCCCGCTTTTCGGATGTTCAATAGAAATGGCATAAGACCGCCGCCCGGCTTGCAGTTTTCAATAGACTGAACTGCAAATATCCAGTGAATCCCTTTTTGATACAAGGATTCTTTTTGATCAAAAGTTCCAGGAACCGTCTCTTTTTTCGGCGCTTTTAATTCACCTTGCATGACACAGATGCTTCCCGGCTGAAGAGCGGAGAGCGCCCGTTTTTCTTGCAGAGACCGGATCGTATAGCCCGCTTTCAAAGCTTCCCCCTTATCTGTTTCGGCTGTGAAAGAAAGCCGGTCTCCGTCTATTATGGGGATATCCCGAACAGAAGCGAACGTGTGAAATTTGCCTTCATGATAAATCGTTGTATTGAAATGATCGATCATGCAAAAAGAAGTGAAATATAAAATACAAATCGCTGCACATATGATGAAAAGGAGTATTTGTTTCTTGAAGAAACAGAGGATGAAGAACAGAAAAAAACCGACGGTGAGGAAGAGATAAAGAGAAGAGTGAGCGGAAGCGATTCCGGCTGCCGCTGAAATCGCTCCGCACGGGAAGATGCGATGTTTATCCATTGGATTACACGTAGCTTGTAAACAATTTGTTGGCCTCTGCGTGTATTTTCCTGATTTCCTCTTCCTCAAGACCTTTCTCAGCCAGCTGCTTGATCAGATCGGCCACAAACGATAACTTTTCCTGGTTTTTCAAGTCGATAATCATCTCATCGAGCTCTACCTGCTCCACTTTAACAGAAGCCTGATCGAAAAGTTCAACCGCGTAAGGATGGTTTTTGTAATCCTTCGCATAGTATATCGTTTTTATACCTGCCTGAATGATCGATTTACAGCATTGAATACACGGAAAATGCGTGACATATATTTCAGCACCTTCGGTCGGAACGCCGAATTTTGCACACTGAAGAATCGCGTTCATCTCGGCGTGAATCGTTCTGATGCAATGCCCGTCCACCATATAGCAGCCTTCATCCGCACAGTGAACACCTCCAGCGATCGATCCGTTGTAGCCTCCTGCGATAATTCGTTTATCCCTGACAATCGTCGCCCCTACAGCAAGCCTTGTACACGTGCTGCGAAGCGCCAGCAAATGGCTTTGCGCCATAAAATATTGATCCCAAGAAATCCGTTCCACTTGTTTTCCCTCCAAAAATACGATGTCGACTTCCCTAAGTTTACATATGTTTATCCACAAACGTCAATTTACTTTACTGTGATTGAAGATTTTATTCTTTCAAAAGACTTTTCTCCAATTCCCGAAACGTTTGTTATGTCTTCAATCGTCTGAAACATTCCGTTTTCCTCGCGGTATTCGATTACCGCTTCCGCTTTTGAAGGACCGATCCCGGGAATCGTCTGAAGCTCCTCAGAGGAAGCCGTATTGATATTGACGATATCACCTGAGCTGCCGTCTGCTCTTGAGTCCGCTTCCGAAAAAGAGCCAGCAGCCTCTTCCCCTTCAAATGGAATGTAAAGAACCATACCGTCCCGCAAAACGGCTGCCAGATTAATTTGCTTTTCGTCCGCTTTTTTCTCGGTGCCGCCTGCTTTTTTCAATGCATCGTGCACCCTGTCTCCCTCCTTCATTTGATAGACGCCCGGATTTTTCACAGCGCCTTTCAAATCGATGATAACCTCCTCTCTCCCCGCGTTTTTTTCCCGCTTCACCTCCTCTTTCTTCTCAAAAGTCTGTGCAGAAGCCTCTTCAGGAATGGAGAGGCCTGATGAAGTTTCACGCTTTCCGCTTAACAGCATGAAGGCAGCGCTGATGATCAAGACGAGTGCCACGCTTCCCGCCGCATGCCATTTATATTGTTTTAGCCAATCTGTCAAACTGCTCACCTGCTTTCATACATATTTTGACTGAAGTTTTCATATCGTTTAAAAGATACAGGTTCAAAGGAGGGGAGAACGATTGAATATCGGCTTTATCGGGACAGGAAATATGGGGACCATTTTAATTGAGGCGTTGATTGAATCCAGAGCGGTCATTCCCTCATCTTTAACTATTACTAACCGAACGATCGACAAAGCGTTAAACATAAAAAAACGATTCCCAGACATTCAGGTTGCAGAACGGCCGGAAGAAGTGATTACGGAAAGTGATGCCGTGTTTATCTGTGTCAAGCCGCTGGATATTTATCCTTTGCTAAAACGGCTCTCACCCGTCTTCACCCGCGATCAGATTGTGGTCACCATTACGAGTCCGGTGCAGGTCGAACAGCTGGAAGCCGTCGTCTCCTGCCAGGCGGCAAGAGTGATCCCGAGCATTACGAACAGAGCGTTGTCCGGCGTGTCATTATTGACTTACGGAGAAAGCTGCACAGCTGAGGCAAAAGAAAAATTGACGGCTTTAGTGAGCAAGATCTCAATCCCTCTTGAAATCGAAAGCGGGATTACGAGGGTCGCCTCAGACATTGTCAGCTGCGGCCCCGCCTTTATCAGTTATTTGGTTCAGGAGTTTATTCAGGCCGCTGTCGAAGAAACCTCCGTATCAAAAGAAGACGCGATTTTAATGACGACAGAAATGCTGGTAGGTTTGGGAAGGCTGCTCGAAACAGGGCATTACACATTGCCCGCCCTGCAGGAAAAGGTGTGCGTTAAAGGCGGTGTAACCGGTGAGGGAATTAAGGCGCTGGAAAGCGGTGTTCAGGATATGTTCCGCCAGATGTTCCGAAACACCCATTTGAAGTATGAAGAAGATATCGCTCTAGTCAAGAAGCAATTTTCCGTTTGATTCATTGTTTCACGAATGCGCTGAAATTTTCAACAAAGGAAAAATGCATTATGAAAAACCATCGTTACGATTAAACGATGGTTTTTGTTTTTTTCGCTGTATAAAAATGACGTTCCGACTCTGCGCCAGGCTCCAATTTTGAAAAATCGGCAGTCACGCACTGCACCTCAAATCCGGCTTGCCGCAATAAGCTGATATACTTTTCCGTCTGGAAAGTCCGCTGTTCATGCGATTCATCAAACCTTTCGTATACGCCTCCGCTTTCTACGAAAAAGGTCAAATCGTGAACAGCTGAATGAGGCTCATCCCCCGCATAGCTTTGCCAAATGACGCTCACTTCTTCATCCTGATCGGCATACGTACTTCCCGGAAAAATGACATCCATTTTGTAAATGGAATGAACATCAAACAGAAGAAGGCCGCCTTCTTTTAATAGAGAGAAAACGTTTTTAAAAGTATTGAAAACGTCTTTTTCGCCCTTTAGATAATTCAGCGAGTCACAGCAGATCACAACCGCGTCAAATTTTTGCCCGTGCCCGGCAAGCTCGCGCATATCCTGCTGAAAGAACTGAATGTCGAGCTGCCGGACGGCTGCTTTGTACTGAGCCTGCGCGAGCATATCTTCGCTGATATCGATTCCTGTGACATCGTAGCCTTTTTCAGCCAAGCGGACCGATATTTCACCCGTTCCGCACGCCAGATCAAGTATCCGTATACGTTCTTTTTGCTGTGCACCGATCGTTTTTTCAATCCAGCTGACCCACTCATCGTAAGGGGCGTGAGACATCAGCTTGTCATAAATACCGGAAAATCCTTTATAGATCATTCATTAACTCCGAACGAAAGGTCTTCAGTCGGCGCGTCTCCCCACAGCTTTTCAAGGTTGTAATAGCCTCGTTCCTCTTTGTGGAAAACGTGGACAACTACATCGCCCAAATCGATTAAAACCCATCTGGCTTCGTCAAAGCCCTCCATTTTCTTCACATCGATTCCATTTTCTTCAGCCTGATCCTTAATTTCCCGGGCAATGGCCTGAACCTGTTTGTCAGAATTCCCGTGGCAAATCAGAAAATAATCAGCCACGAGGGAAATCCCCTGCATATTTAAGGCGATAATTTCTTCCGCCCGTTTATCATCGCAGGCCTCTGCGGCAATTTTTAAAATTGAAGCTTGATCCATTCAGTAATTCCTCCTAATGTCTATCGTTTACTAAAGCATTATATGTGGCGACCGTTTCCGGATAAACGGCCTGATTTTTTGAAATTAAAAAGGTAATCGTATTTTTCAACGCCTGGATAAGGGCCGAATCCAAATCTTCTTCAGCGAGAGTCCGAACCTCTTCAACCCCTGGAAAACGGCGGCCCGGCTCAATATAATCCGCTACATAAATCACTTTCTCAAGAAGAGCCATATTCGGCCTTCCGGACGTATGGAATCGAATGGCTGACAGGATGTCTTCATCCGTAATTCCAACCTCTGTTTTGACAAGCGTTGCTCCTGCCGGCGCATGCCAAAGTTCATGATGAAAATCGAGCACTTCAAGCGGCCCGCCCCCGTTGAGGATGATTTGTTTCATTTCCTCTTTCGGGCGAAATTTGGCATAGTCATGAAATATCGCGGCGATTTCGGCTTTTTTCACATCTGCGCCAAACCGTTCGGCAAGTTTGACAGCCGTCTCCATTACGCCGACCGTATGGATGTAGCGTTGTTCTGTCAGCTGTTCTTGCACGCAGGCTAAGGCTTCCTCACGTTTCATATAGATGATTCTCCTTCACATAGACCTTCACTTCGTCAGGAATTAAATAATCTGTCGGCTGCTGATTTTTAATGCGGTCCCTAAGTAAAGATGATGACACTTCAAAAATAGGCACATCGACAAAAACGAGCGGATACGGCGTCTCAATTTGAAAGCCGGGCCGCTTCACTCCGACAAATTGAATCATGTTGACAAGCTTGTCAATGTTTGACCATTTCGGCAGGTATTCCACCATATCCGCGCCGATAATAAAGTAAAACTTATCGTTTGGATATCGGTCTTTCAGCAGGCGAATGGTATCAAATGTATAAGAAGGGCCTTCCCTTTCGAGTTCGATCGTCTCCAATTTAAATTGCTCTTTCCCCGAAATGGCGAGCTTCAGCATTTCCGCCCTGTGCATACTTAGCGAAAACGAGTTTTTTTGTTTATGCGGCGGAATTTGGTTGGGCATGAACCAAATTTCATCAAGATCCAGTTTATACAGGACTTCATTTGCCATTAATAAATGCCCGTTGTGCGGAGGATCAAATGTCCCTCCAAAAATCCCGATTTTCCTCATGATTACCACCTTTAAGCGTTAAGGAAGCTCAATTTTTTTATTTTCTTTCGACTCCTTATACAGCACGATAATGTTTCCGATCGTCTGCACCAGTTCGGCGCGTGCTCCGCCCGCCAGCGCTTCGGCTACTTCCTCTTTAGGCTGCTCGCAGTTTTGCAGCACGCTCACCTTGATCAATTCCCTGGCTTCAAGCGCTTCACTGATTTGTTTGACCATGTTTTCGTTGACTCCGCCTTTACCGACTTGAAAAATCGGTGACAGATGATGCGCTTCCCGGCGCAAATAGCGTTTTTGTTTTCCTGTTAGCATGATTTTCCTCCTAGTTGCTGCAACACAATTGATTTCATTTTTTCCATATTAGGCTCATGTCCGGTCCACAGCTCAAAAGCAAGGGCCGCCTGGCCGATGAACATGCCGACTCCGTCCAATGTATTCAAGCCTTTTGCTTCAGCCTCCTGCAGCAGGGCCGTTTTCAGCGGATTGTAGATAATATCGCATACAAGGCACGTTTCTTTCGCATTCGCCAATGAAAGCGGGGCAGCTTCGATGTTCGGGTGCATCCCGACCGACGTCGTTTGAATCACGATATCATATGCTGACAAGTCTGCTTCCGCTTCCTGCAACGACAAAGCACGTGCCTCTCCTTCAAAATGCCGAGTGAACGCTAGTGCCTTTTCAGGCGTACGATTCGCCACGTCCAGCTGCTTCGGCATCTCAGCTGCCAGAGTGGTAAATATCGCCCTCGCCGCACCGCCGGCTCCGATCAACAGTATCGAAAGCTCAGAAAGGGGGCGATCAAGGGATGGCTTCAGCGATTTAAGAAATCCTGCTCCATCTGTATTATATCCGACCAGCCCTTCTTTTTCTCTTCTGACAGTGTTGACCGCCCCGAGAGCTTCGGCGCTTTCATCAATACGGTCGAGATGCTTCATGATCGATACTTTATGGGGGACGGTCACATTAAACCCTTGAATGCCAAGGGCCCGCATACCTTTCACAGCATCTTCAAGATCTTCGTTTTCCACGCGAAAAGCGTGATAATACCCCTCTAAAGAAAGATCCTCCAAAGCCGCATTATGGATGTCCGGAGACATGGAATGAGCCACCGGATTGCCAATCAGTCCGTATATCGGTTTCATAACTCTCTCCCCTTAGCACTTATATTAGAGATTTGCGCAAAAACACGTGAACGCCTTTAGGCGCGTGGGCGACAATTTTTTGGTTCGCCTCTTGGACGGTTACCCAGCCGAGGCCAGAGAACACAACGTCCGTTTTCGGTTCTTTAATCGTAAACGTATGTTTGACAAGCTCCGGAAACGAGTCAAGATCTTCTTTTGCAGGAGGAGCAAGCATTTCCCCAGCGTGCTTTTCATACAGCTGATCCGCGTTTTCAAGCTTTGTTCTGTGGATGTTGAGTTCATTCGGCATATAGCATACAAACGAAGATCTGCCTCCGCTTGCATAATCAAACCGCGACAATCCGCCGAAAAACAGCGTCTGTTCTTCGTTCAGCTGAAAGGTGCGGGGTTTCAGCTCCTTCTTCGGCGTTAATATTTTCAGATCGCTTTTCGCGACATAGTGCGCCATTTGATGATGGTTGATGATTCCCGGCGTATCATACATCGCCGATCCGTCATCCAGAGGAATTTCAATCGCGTCAAGCGTCGTCCCCGGATATTGGGATGTCGTGATAATGTCGCCCTCTCCGGAAACCTCTTTAATAATCCGATTGATAAACGTTGATTTCCCTACGTTCGTACATCCGACGACATATACGTCTTTGCCTTGCCTGTAATGTTCGATCGCGTCGATCGCGTCTTTCATCCCCTGCCCGCGCCCGGCGCTGACGAGCAGCACATCAACAGGCCTTAAGCCGAGCTCTTTCGCTTCGCGTTTCATCCAGTTTACAAGGCGCTCGCGCTTGACTGATTTAGGGAGAATATCTGCTTTGTTTCCTATTAATAAGATCGGATTACCTCCGACAAAGCGGTTTAGTCCGTTGATCCAGCTTCCGTTGAAATCAAAGATGTCGACGATTTTCACAATAAGCGAATCCGTTTCCCCGATGCCGTGAAGGATTTTCAAAAAGTCATCGTCCGTCAGTGAAACATCCTGAATTTCGTTATAATTTTTCAATCTGAAGCAGCGCTGGCAGATGACATTGTCTTTTAACAGCGATGCTTCAGGCGCGTAGCCCAGTTTATTTTTATCTTCGGTTTGAATGGCGACTCCGCATCCGATACAAACTACCTTTTCCATTCTTTAATCCTCCCACTGAATATGGCCTTTCCGTTTTAAAGCGCTGAGAATTCTGCGTTCCACCTGGCGGTTGAAACGCGTAAAAAAGCCGTCGGAAGCAGCCACAGGCACGACAAGAATGGTATGAAACCCATTGCGGTTCCCTCCCAGCACATCTGTCATGAGCTGATCTCCTATGACGACGACGTCTTCTTTTTTAAGCCCCATATTTTTGACGGCTTTTCTAAAAGCTCTGCCCATCGGCTTTTTCGCTTTGTAAATAAACGGAATATTAAGCGGTTCAGAAAATATTTTGACGCGTTTTTCATTATTATTTGAGACAATTGTCACTTTAATGCCGTGCTCTTTCATCTCTTCAAACCACTCGATGAGACGCGGTGTCGCACTAGGCCTGTCCCATTCTACAAGCGTGTTGTCCAAATCCGTAATAATCCCTTTTACATTGCGCTCTTTTAGTTTTTCAGGGGTAATCTGAAAAATATTTTTTACAAATTCATCCGGCAAAAAGAACTTTTTTAACACAAAGCCGCACCCTTTCCTTTCAATTACTGCTTCTTTTTTCAATGTGTCGAATCAAATCTAAAAGTGTCTTAAAAAATCGGCTGTCCGAAAAGTTTTCGACATATAATAGGATTCTTCAACAGGTGTGGATAAAATTACACACAGTATCCACTCATATTTCATCGACCTTTTATTAAATTATAAACATGATACCCACAAGTTATCCACTTTTTGGTGTGGATAACAGAACGATTGTTCTCGCCCAATATTCATGATAGATTATAGGTACTTCAAACAAAGATCATATAACTTAACATTTTATGCTTATTCCAAACAGGTTATTCCAATTTTTATGAGGAGGTGTCTTTCCTATTAAATGGGTACCAAGTATGAAAAAGCTGTCTGATGAACTTTTAATAGAATCATACATTAAAGCAAATGAGATGAATTTAAACCGCGAATTCATCGAGCTGATTGAAACCGAAATCAAAAGAAGGTCGCTCGGTCATCTGCTTTCCGTCTCTTCATAGCTCAAGCACTCCCGGGCGCTCTTGCCGCTTTTTTTCACTTAGGTTGATATTATATCACTTGAATAATACGCTTACTACTGTTTTTCATGAAAAAACACCTCTCTAAAAGAGGTGCTATTTGAAGAATCCGTGAGGACTAAGCCAGTAGAACCCGCCAATGACGAGCAGGACGACTAAAAGGACGACAACGAACGCATATCCGTATGCGGCGCCTGCATATCCGGGATAAGCCGGGTACGAACACGGACCAGCGGGAAAAGGATATCCCATCGCATCATTCCTCCTTTAGACTGTTATAGTAACAGCCTATGAAGAAAAAGGAGAAATGGCTAGGCCTTTTACTTAAATCAAGAAGTTTTTATGACTTTACTTTCATTAATTCCTTCAAAAATAATTCGCGCGCCTTTTGGGGTTAAGTGATTTCCCGATGGGTCGATAAACCCCGAATGGATCAGCTTCTCATCTGTAGCTCCGCCTGCTTTTTTCACGATGTTTTTCCAGTTGTCGATTAGCGGCACATCAAGTTCACGCGCCGTTTCCCTTGTGACGTCATTATAGGAATCGTGCCATTTACGCGCCCCTCCGTATTTTTCAAACGAAGCAGCCCGGTATCTTGCATAATAAAAGATGTTGTCCCCGCTTCCTTCGACGATCGGCAGGCACGTCATTAGTATCGGCTCTATCCCGCGGCGGCGGCTTTCTTTAACAAAATAATAGAGGTTTTCTTTAAACCTTTTTTTGGATACGCGCGGCAGCCCTTTCGCAAGAATTGCTGCATCATTTGTTCCGAACATGATAAAAAGATATGCCGGCTCGTCATCCAGCACATCCTTCCTGAATCGAAGCCTGGCGTCTTCCGTTGTTTCTCCGCCTATTCCCGCATTATTTATTTTGTACTGCCCTTGAAGGGAAGTCTGAAGTAAATTGACCCATTTTTCCGCTTTTGGATAATCGCGAAATTGCCAATTTGAGCCGCGTGTATTGCTGTCTCCAAATGCTACGACTTTTCTGGGATCGTCCTCTCCGCAGCCTGCAAGCAGAAGCAGAAAGACGAGGACCATCACCAAGCTTTTTTTCATTCGTTCCACCTCCAAAAGCCAATACTACGATCATATAGGAGAGAAGCTGCACTTTCAATGGGAGAAATCTCTGCCATCCTGAAATTGTTCAGCCCTTACTATGCCTTTAACCTGTCCCCCCTGTTTAAAAACATTCGTATTGGTTCACGGTTTTCCGACAAACAATGAATATGTTTTGACAGGTCGAAAGCCTAATTTTTCAGCGAGGCGAATCGATGCAACGTTTTGCCGGTCGCAATCCCAGCGCGGTTTCAAGCGGTTCTCTATTGCATACGCGATAAAGGCGTCGGCGCAGCGGACTGCAAACCCACGTCCCCTGTAATCCGGGTGTGTTGCGATATCAACTTCAGCAAAGCGTTCCGAACAAAAAATGGTGACACATTCACTGGCGATCACACCTTCATGCGACACTTTAAATCCGAAACCGTTCTTCATAAAACGGTCTGGCCCTCCCCAATACTCAATCGCGTATTTGTCCGTAAAATTCGTGCTTTTTTGAAGGTCATCTTCAGAAAATCTTTCAACACCGGCAAATGCGGCGCTGCGAACACATTCCTCTTTTCCGAGGAAAAATGACACGCGCTCCATTTGCTGCAGAGGATCGCCAAGCCCCCCGATTAAAAAGGCGTCCCACTCTTCAGAAGCCGAAAACACGGTAAAGCGCGCTCCGTTCCTCTGTTCATTCAGATAATGAAGCCATTCGCTCCTTCCGCTGTCGGGGATATCTCCAGCGACATAATAAATCCCGGCAGCTGTTTGAAAAAGAACAGTGGCCGGTGCGAGGAAATCATCGATATAAACGTTTCCTTCGATAAGTCCTTCGGCTATCGCATGCGCGAATGTCGGACTTTCTTCTGTTAACAAAACCTTTGCTTTTCGTTTTTCACTCGATTTCAGTTCAATCATCATGACTCCTCCTCGAACTTGAGACCGATCGTCAAGCCCCGCTGGCTGATTCGGTGCCGTATTCAATATTGCGGTCAAAGATAAAAACAGACACCGCAATATCCTCCTGAATTTTGATGTCTGTAAAAAGGTGCTCGAGCTTCGCTCCGATGAGCTGCTCCATTCCTTCCGGCACGTGATTGGAGTAGTGTTTCTGAATCAGGGTCGTCCTTGCGGCATGGACCATTTCCCTTCCCTCCGACGTGCTTGCGATAAATTGCTCGCTCGCCGTCAAATTGCCGTAAAGCGTCGAAACTGCCATATTGTCGACAAAGACCGTGTGAATCCGTTCAGGCCCCTTGCCAAACAGCTCTTTTCGAAGCTTGCGGATCATATCGTTGAATTCGTGGATTTTTTTAGACATCATGCATACCCCTTCCGTTTAAACCTTCCATCTGTCTCGATGTCCCCTTAGACATTTCACTTGGTTAAAATTTTCCTATTCTATTGAATTATAATCAATATCACTTTATAATAAAAGCCGGGCTGATGGATTTGTAATACCGTCGTGTTATGAATCTATCGAATTCTGACAATATAGGATTGGTCTGTTAGTAAGCTTTGCTAGTAAACTATTCCGCCATGTATGTTTATACCGCTTTCCGCGCCAGGATTCGGTATATATGTACATGGCTTTTTTGATTTTGAAAAGATGATGGAGGGGAATAAAGATGGACGGAAAGCCAATCAGTGTCCGGATAGACGGCAAAGAAATTAAAGCAGCGGCCGGGGCAACCGTTTTAGACATATTGAACAAAAACGGGTTTGAACACCCTCAAATATGCCATGTTCCGGAGACGGATCCTATTCAAACGTGTGATACCTGTATTGTGGAAGCAGACGGAAAATTAAAGCGGGCATGCTCCCTGCGGGCAGAAGACGGAATGACGGTCAGCCTGTCTGGAGAACGGGTCAAAGCAGCACAAAAAGAAGCAATGGACCGCCTGCTCGAAAACCATTTGCTTTATTGTACGGTATGCGACAACAACAACGGCAACTGTACGCTACATAATACGGCAGAAATGATGGGAATCGAAGAGCAGAAATACCCTTACACGCCAAAAGAAGACCCGTCTTGCGCAGTCGATATGTCGCACCCCTTTTACCGCTATGATCCGAATCAGTGCATCGCATGCGGACAATGTGTTGAAGTGTGCCAAAACCTGCAGGTCAATGAGACGCTCTCAATTGACTGGGAGCGTGAACGGCCGCGGGTGATCTGGGATGAAGGCGTTTCAATCAACGAGTCATCATGCGTCAGCTGTGGGCAGTGTGTCACGGTTTGTCCGTGCAATGCGCTAATGGAAAAATCGATGCTTGGAAAAGCCGGGTTCATGACAGGTATCAAACCGGATGTCATGGAGCCGATGATCGACCTTGTCAAAGATGTAGAGCCGGGATACAGCAGCATCTTTGCCGTTTCAGAAGTCGAGGCGGTGATGCGTTCACAGCGGATCAAAAAGACAAAGACCGTCTGTACATTTTGCGGTGTCGGCTGTTCATATGAAGTATGGACAAAAGGCCGTGACATCTTAAAAATTCAGCCTGTGTCAGAAGCTCCTGTCAACGCCATTTCGACGTGTGTGAAAGGGAAATTCGGGTGGGATTTCGTAAATGCGGAAGAGCGTTTGACCAAACCGTTGATCCGCAAAAATGACGAATTTGTCGAGTCAACTTGGGAAGAAGCGCTTGACTACGTTGCCCGCAGATTAGGCTCAATTCGGGAGCAGAGCGGAAAAGACGCCGTCGGGTTTATTTCGTCTTCAAAAATCACGAATGAAGAAAATTACTTGATGCAAAAGCTGGCGCGGCAAGTATTTGGCACTAACAATGTCGACAACTGTTCGCGGTACTGCCAGTCTCCGGCAACGGACGGATTGTTCCGCACAGTCGGCATGGGCGGCGATGCCGGCACCATTCAAGACATCGCGAAAGCAGGCCTCGTCATCATCGTCGGCGCCAACCCGGCCGAAGGTCACCCGGTACTGGCAACCCGCGTGAAGCGCGCCCATAAGCTTCACGGACAAAAGCTGATCGTCGCCGACCTTCGCAAAAACGAAATGGCCGAACGCTCGGATCTGTTTATCAGACCGCAGCAAGGAACTGATCAAGTATGGCTGATGGCCGTGACGAAGTATATGATCGACCAAGGCTGGCACGATCAGGCGTTTATCAATGAAAACGTCAATTTCTTTGAAGAATATAAGCAATCGCTTGAGACATACACCCTTGAATATGCAGAAAAAATCACAGGCATCAATAAACAGACGCTGATCCAAATCGCTGAGATGATCCGCGATGCAGACGGCACGTGCGTTCTCTGGGGGATGGGAGTCACCCAAAACACAGGCGGTTCCGACACGTCCGCCGCAATTTCAAACCTGCTTTTAGCTACCGGTAATTACCGCCGCCAGGGCGCTGGGGCGTACCCGCTCCGCGGCCATAACAATGTCCAGGGCGCCTGCGACATGGGGACGCTTCCCGGCTGGCTTCCGGGATATCAGCACATTACAGATGACAAAGCGCGGAAAAAGTTCGAAAAAGCTTACGGCACAACAATCAACGAGAAACCCGGACTTGACAACATCGAAATGCTTCACGCCGTTGAAGAAGGCAAAATGAAAGCCATGTATATCGTCGGAGAAGATATGGCTTTAGTCGATTCAAACGCAAACCGGGTCCATGACATTTTATCAAGCCTTGATTTCCTTGTGGTTCAGGACATGTTCCTTTCGAAAACAGCCCAATACGCCGACGTTGTTCTGCCTGCGACAGCTTCACTTGAAAAAGATGGAACTTTCACAAACACGGAAAGACGCGTCCAGCGATTGTACCAGGCCCTTTCGCCGCTCGGAGACGCAAAGCCGGACTGGGTCATCATTCAAGAGATCGCAAACCGGCTTGGAGCTGACTGGCATTACAGCCACCCGGGAGACATTTTTTCAGAAATGGCAAGCCTGTCACCGCTGTTCGCAAAGGCGGATTATGACGCAATTGAAGGATGGAACAGCTTCCTGTGGGGCAGCCTGACCGGAGAAAGCACGCCTCTTTTATATGAAGACGGCTTTAACTTCCCTGACCGGAAAGCGCGCTTTGCCCTCGCAGACTGGACAGAGCCTGCCGAATTTCCTGAAGAGTACGACCTTCACATTAACAACGGCCGAATGCTGGAGCATTTTCACGAAGGAAACATGACGAACAAATCGGCAGGCATCCAGGCGAAAGTGCCGGACGTCTTTGTTGAGGTCTCGCCTGAGCTCGCCAAAGACAGGGGCATCTGCGACGGATCACAGGTCAGACTGATCTCGCCGTTTGGCGCCGTAAGATTAACCGCGCTTGTGACAGACCGAGTTAGAGCGAACGAATTGTATTTGCCGATGAACTCGACAGATAAAGAATCCGCGATCAATTTCTTGACAGGCCCTGCAGTAGATGCGCGTACCAATACACCTGCTTACAAGCAGACAAAGGTGCGTATGGAAGTGCTCGGCGGATGCGCAGAACCGCCGCTTCCGAAAACAAATCCGCGCAATAAGAAACGCCATCCGCAAAACGGAGCTGAAGTCGAGCGGAAATGGAAGCGTCCGGGGTATGTTCATTTAACAGACTAAATCAAAAGGAGGTCATCACACATGGCAGCTCCCATCACCGCCATCCGCAAAGAAGACAAATCTGAGGAGCAAATAAAGCTTGAAAAATTAGAAGAACTCAAAGCCCTTTTGGCTGAACAGGAAGCCGCCGTTTCAAAAACGATGAAGCTTCTCGGCGAACTGAACGGCCTCGGGGTCCTTGATGCCGCAGACAGCATGATCGGCGCAAAGGAAGATATCGCAAAAATCGTCCTCGGCCAGCTGTCCAAGGAACCGGCCAAAAACTTGATGAATACAGCCATTGCAGCAGGCGGCGCTCTCTCCAAAGCCGAACCGGAAGTCATGGGGAAACTGGTAGAAAGCATCGTCGCCGGCACAAAACAAGGAGAAGACTTTTTAAAAAGCGATAAAAAAACCGGGGTCCTCGATCTGCTGAAAGCCATGAACGACCCGGACATCAACCGAGCCGTCGGCTTCGGTCTGCAATTTTTAAAAGGCATGGGAAAAGCGCTGAAAGAATAACCAATAAGAAAACCGGCTCACCACTTTGAGCCGGTTTTCCTATTGGCGATAGAAGCAAACGCTTTCTACCGCCTCATTTGCTGTGTGTTTCATCTTTTTTATTCAGCGATTCTTTTAAAATATTAAAAACTGCCACCGCAATAACGACAGTCATTAACCCTGTCGTCAGCAGGTTTGGGAAGGTTTCCTGAACTCCAATCATGACCACGCTCAGTACAATTAACGAAAGGATGAAAAGACGTTTGTTTTTCATCTGTCGCACCGGACCGACTGGTTGATAGCGTTTACCCTATGGTGAACCGTCCGGCACCCTCACCTCCTTGCCTTTATTATCCCGCTATTGTTAACTTTTGTAAACGATTAAAAAATGGAAGCGGTTGCAAAAACAAGCGGCTGCATGCCGAACAGAACGCCGGAATATTTGGCAGTCCGGCAATTTTGCCGGGTACAGACACAGACATCCCCCCTCCAACATACATTTACATATAGGCTTCTGCCTACATACATTATGTGGAGGTGCCGATAATGACAGGTGTTTTTGCAGCGCTCGGTTATGTCATCAAGGAACTCGTTTTTTTAGTATCATATGTGAAAAACAATGCCTTTCCACAGCCGCTGTCAAGCAGTGACGAAAAAAAGTACTTGGAGCTGATGGCCCAGGGGGATGAACACGCGAGAAACATGCTGATCGAGCATAACCTCCGGCTGGTCGCCCACATCGTCAAAAAATTCGAAAACACAGGCGAAGATGCAGAAGACCTGATTTCCATCGGAACGATCGGGCTGATCAAAGCAATCGAAAGCTATTCAGCCGGAAAAGGAACAAAGCTCGCCACTTATGCGGCGCGTTGTATAGAAAACGAGATCCTCATGCATTTGCGCGCATTGAAAAAAACGAAAAAAGACGTCTCCCTCCATGACCCGATCGGCCAAGACAAAGAAGGTAACGAAATTTCTCTCCTCGATGTCCTGAAAGCGGAAAACGAAGACGTCATCGACACTATCCAGCTCAACATGGAGCTTGAAAAAGTCAAAAAATACATCGACATCTTGGACGGCAGAGAAAAAGAAGTCATCATCGGCAGATTTGGCCTTGATTTGAAGAAAGAGAAGACGCAGCGGGAAATCGCGAAGGAACTTGGGATTTCGCGGAGCTATGTGTCGCGGATTGAGAAACGCGCACTGATGAAGATGTTTCATGAGTTTTACCGGGCGGAGAAGGAGAAGCGGAAGCGTGCGAAGAGGAAATAAAATCAAATGAAGAGGCTCGGAATTTAAACCCGGCCTCTTTCTACTTTTTAGATACTTAATTTTTATATTCAATTTTAATTGTATGTTGTGATTTTTCAGCTACTAAAGTTCTCAAATAACTCATGCTTTAAAATGTTAACAGCAACCATTATCTCCTCCGCCTAATAAGGTTAGTTGGCCGCCTTGCTGATCCAAGGTCACGTCAGTTGTCATGTTTAGGATTCTTTTATCAAAAGCGACTTGAATGCCGTTAATCACTTTAATTTCATCATCAGCTTCAGGTGCATCTAGTGCAATTCCCAATTGAGGGCCACAGCATCCTTGGCCTGCGAAATAAAATCTTATTCCATCAGCATTCTGTTCTTTCATGATCCGGGTCAACATTTGTTTTGCCGATTCAGTAATCACCATTTTTATTCCTCCCTGATTTTAATAACATCACATCTGAAATCTTTTCATTTATTTTATATATTCTTTAAGCTGTTCATATCCGAATTTTTCTTGAGGTTCCCAAGGAATCAAAGCCGTTTTGGATGCCAATTCCTCACTTACTTTATCGATCCATGTTTTCTCGGAAAAGGCTTTGCTTGTTAGGATAGGATCTTTGGTGTGTGTCGCATACAGACTTTGATTTATAATCCACCATTTCGGCTCGATTTCCGCCCGTTTTAAATCCTCCTGGAGTCTTTTTGCTTCAAATACAGGCGTCGCTTCGGCCAAAGTAACAATGGCTACGCTGGTTTCCCGCGGATTGCGCAGCCTTGGAAGTAATTCTTTCACACTTTCCGGCACTTCTCCTGTAGTCCGTTTCAATTCTTTATGGTAGGATTGGGCAGCATCCAAAAGCAAGAGTGTATGGCCTGTTGGAGCTGTATCAATAATGACAATCTCATTTTTTGAGCGGTCGACAACTTCAGCGAACGCCCGAAATACTGCAATTTCTTCAGTGCACGGAGAATTCAAATCTTCTTCCAAGTATGCGAGGGCCTCGTCATCTAAATCAGGAGCTGCGGCTGCAATCATTTTTCTTTTATACGCTTCAACTTCAAACTTTGGGTCAATGCGGCTGATTGTTAAACGTTCCAGTTCGCCCTTTTGGAACATATAATCTAAATGAGCTGCCGGATCGGTCGTTGTGAGATGGACTTGATGTCCTTTTTCTGCAAGGCCGACAGCAAGAATAGAGGCAGCCGTTGTTTTTCCTACCCCCCCTTTTCCCATTGTCAAAATGATCCGGGCTCCGGAAGCCGAAAAGTCATCGATTACAGCTTGAACATTGTCTAATCTTGACTGCTGTAATGGCAATTCGTGTTGTTGATCTTTCGTTGATATCTGATGATCTGCGAATAATGTTCTAATATTACTGACACCTGTTAAAGAATAGGGCACATATGGCAGCATATAAATTTCAAGTTCGCGCAATAAAGATGGGATTTGTGCAATTGCTTTTTGCTGACGTTGATAAAATGCCTCCGATATTGGATCTCCTTCCGTTTTTTCTCGAAAGACTCCATTGATAACCAAGCATTGATTTTGAAGTCCGATGTCGTTCAATTCATCTGATGCTCTTTCTGCTTCCTTTAGTGAGGAAGTATCAGGACGCGACACCAGCACAAGCTTTGTTTTGTCAGGATTGGATAGAACATCTACTGTTCTAGCGTACATATCTTTCTTTTCATTCAATCCGGCTAAAGGACCTAAACAAGAAACTCCATGTGTGCTTTCCTCTAAATAACCGTTCCAAGCTGTCGGCAATTGAAGAAGGCGCAATGTATGTCCTGTTGGAGCTGTATCAAATAAAATGTGGTCAAATTTTTGTATAAACTCCTCATTAGACAAAATGCTCGTAAATTCATCAAATGCTGCGATTTCAACTGTACAAGCTCCAGACAGCTGCTCCTCCATTTGGTTTACCGCCACCTCCGGCAATTTTCCACGGTATGGCCCGATCATTTTTTCACGGTATGCCTCGGCAGCTTCTTCTGGGTCCAGATTGCAAGCATATAGACCTTTCACCCCTTTTATGGGCTGAGGTTTATTTGTCAATTCCATGCCGAATACATCCTGTAAATTAGATGCAGGGTCTGTGCTGACAATCAACACAATTTTTCCTTCATCCGCAAGAGAAACAGCAGTTGCACATGCGGTTGATGTTTTACCAACCCCTCCTTTTCCCGTAAAAAACAAGAAGGGAATTTGCCCAATTTGGGATGATTGAAATTTCAACATTATTCCACTTCCTTTGTATTCATGTGAATGACATTCAGTTTCTTCTTGGGTTCTTGTGCTTCTAACTCCTTTTCTTCAATTTGATATACCTCAGCGAATTCTTTATTTGTAGGATAGCCTCCCACTTTAAAAACTTCCCCATCCACCAAGACGACAGGCAAAGCATCTGTTCCTTGCTCGTGAAGAAGCTTGTTGACTGTTTCATTTTCTGCAAAGGCAGCTGGGTCGTTTGCCAAGTTATATCTTTTAATAGGCAGCCCCTTTTTTTCTAATGTATAAATGGCTGATGCTACCTTTGTTAATTCGGGATCTACACTTGGGCCGCAAACACCAGTCGAACAGCACATAGCAGGATCATAAATTTCAACTTTTTTCATTATATTTCACTCCTGTTATATAATCAGACTCTTATATATAAACTTAAAGCAAAGCTGAGTTTTCCCTGCCTCAGCTCATGTTATTTTACTTTCCGTTCTCTGCAAATCTCTTGATCCTTTCTCCGATTTCGTCGCGCACCCTTTGAAAAAACGCCCATTTTTCTTCCTCTGTTCCTTGTGCTTTGGCAGGATCATCAAAGCCCCAATGCTCGCGCTTTACATGCGGAGGAGTCATTGGACATTTATCCGCAGCATCGCCGCAAAGAGTAACGACTAAATCTGCATGGTTTAGAATAGCAGAATCGATGATGTCTGATGTTTGAGCGGAGATATCAATACCAGTTTCCTTCATGGCTTTAACGGCATTCGGGTTTAATCCATGCGCTTCTATTCCGGCGCTATAAACATTCCACTCCTCTCCAAGATATTTTTTAGCCCAACCTTCAGCAATCTGACTGCGGCAAGAGTTTCCGGTACATAAAAAGTAAATTGTTTTCTTCGCCATTTCCATCTTCTCCTTTAAACAAATTTAATGAATAATCAGCAGCCAAATATAAAGACCGGCAAGCGTAATGAAAAGGGTTGGAATCGTCAATATGATACCCGTTTTAAAATATGTTCCCCAAGAAATCTTCACACCCTTTTGAGAAAGAACGTGCAGCCATAAAAGTGTTGCAAGTGATCCAATCGGAGTAATTTTCGGACCCAAATCAGAGCCAATAACATTCGCATAGATCAGTGCTTCTTTCATGATGCCTTGAGCATCAGTACCCGCAATTGCCAATGCATCAATCATAACTGTCGGCATATTGTTCATCACCGAAGATAGAATGGCTGCGATAAATCCCATCCCTACGGTACCGGCAAACAGCCCTTGATCTGCTACTGTTTGAATGACATTTGAGAGGATATCTGTTAATCCGGCATTCCTTAATCCGTAAACGACAACATACATTCCGATGGAAAAGAACACAATCGCCCATGGAGCCCCTTTAAGCACCTGCTTTGTTTGAACTGCAGAGCTCTTTTGAGCCATGATGAGAAAAAAGATTGCGATGATACCGGCTATAATAGATACAGGTATTGAGAATAGCTCACTTATAAAATATCCAACCAAAAGTACTCCTAAAACGACCCAAGACATCCGAAACATCTTGTGATCTTTAATTGCTTCAGCAGGCCTTTTAACATCTGTCATATCATAATGCCGAGGAATGCTTTTTCTAAAGAAAAGATAAAGAACGATGATGCTCGCAGCTAGAGAGAACAGGTTAGGAACAATCATTCTGGAAGCATACTCAATAAATCCAATGTTAAAGAAATCTGCTGATACGATGTTTACCAGGTTACTGACAACCAACGGCAATGAGGTGGTATCAGCAATAAATCCACTCGCTATAATAAAAGGGAAAACAAGTTTTTCTTGAAAATTTAAAGCACGCACCATTGCGAGCACGATCGGCGTTAAAATCAAAGCTGCCCCATCGTTGGCAAACAGAGCAGCAACGATTGCTCCTAATACAGATACATAGACAAACATAAGAATACCGTTTCCTTTTGCAGCCTTTGCCATATGAAGAGCCGCCCATTCGAAGAAGCCTATCTTATCAAGGATAAGGGAAATGATGATGATCGCTACGAAAGCTAGGGTAGCATTCCAGACGATCCCTGTAACTGTAATGACATCCTGAAAATTCACAACTCCTGCAATTAAAGCTAAAACGGCTCCTCCACAGGCTGACCAGCCAATCGATAAATTCTTTGGCTGCCATATCACCAATACTAAAGTTAATAAAAAAATCACGCACGCTAAAATAGCTGAAACCAATTGAATACCCTCCTGCTAACAAGAAACTTGAGTTTCTTTTTGTTTGATGCTTTTTAAAAGTTCATCCTCCTCATCAATTTTATTTAAGATATGCTCGATTGTCTCAAATTCAGGACATGATCTGTTGATCGAATAAAAACGCCACTGGCCTTTCCTGTCCTCCTTTAGAAAACCTGCGTGTTTCAATTTTCGTAAATGCTGGCTGATTGAAGGTTGGCTCATTTCAAACATATCTACCAATTGACATACACAATATTCTTTATCAAGAAACAGCTTCATCATCATCAGTCTTGTTTGATCGCTAAGTGTTTTTAAGCAGCGCAACATGGCAGCGCCCCCTAATTTAGTTCCTACAGTCAATTTAATCCCTCCTTTCATTACAGTATATAAGTGAAATTTTATATATGTGCATATGACTTAGAGCTTGTTGCAAATATTAATTCTTTATATAACTTTGAAAGTTTTTATTCCCACCAGAAAGGTTGTAAACTTCTTTTACTCCCATATTGATCAAAATATTTTGAGCTGCATTTCCTGTTACCCCACTATTGCAATAGGTTATGGTCGGGAGATCGGGATTAAGATTCTTGGCACTTCCTCTAAGTTCCGACAAAGGAATATTCAAGGCACCAGGTACGTGTGATACTTTAAATTGCTTTTCAACCCTAGTATCTATGATTTGCAATTCTTCTCCGTTTTCCATTCTTTCAATTAATTCCCTTGGCGTTATTAATCGATTTTTATTTTGAATTGAGTTATGAAGGGCCATACCGGTATACATTACAGGATCTTTAGTTGTACTAAACGGCGGAGCATAAGCTAAATCCAAATGGAATAAATCTTCAGCCTTGGCTTTAAACGTGATGGCTGTAGCAAAAACATCAATGCGCTTATCGACACCTTCTTCTCCGACAATTTGCACACCTAGAATACTTCCTGAATCTCTATCAGCAACAGCCTTTATCACTAATTCTTTTCCGCCTAAATACTCTGCTTTGGCAGGTTTAATGTTATATAAAATTTCCGTATTATAGCCGTATTCTTTCGCCTCTTTTTCGGTAAGGCCGGTTTGACCTACAGCTAAGTTAAACACTCTTAAAATGCCTGTTCCTAAAATCCCGCGGTGGGCCAAATCGCCACCGGTAATGACATCCCCGGCGATACGCCCCATTTTATTTGCTGTTGATCCCAACGGTCTGTATAAAGGTTTACCTGTAATGATTGAAAAACTTTCGGCCACATCACCAACTGCATATATATCATGTAAATTTGTCTGCATTTTGGCATTGACAGCTATAGCTCCTGTGGGCCCCAGCTTAATACCTGCTTCTTCAGCTAAATTTGTATTTGGGCGAACTCCAGTTGCTAAGATCACAATATCTGATTGAATCGACTGTCCAGACTTTGTCGTTACTGACCTATCTTCTATCGATGTTGCTTCTTCATTTAATAATAATTGAACCCCCTGTCTTCGAAGTTCTTCTTCAACTCTGAATGCCATATCTTTATCCAAGTTCGGCATCACTTGATTGCCGCGTTGAATCATTGTTACTTCCAAGCCTTTATGAGTAAGCTGTTCGGCTATTTCAAGACCAATATAACCTGCGCCGATTATCGTTGCTTTTTGAGGATTTTCTTTCTTCATATATTGATCAATTTTAGACGTATTTTGTATGGTTCTTACTTGAAATACATGCTCTTTGTTGACGCCGGGAATATTTGGGGTAGCCGGAGAAGCCCCGGTTGCCAAAACTAAAACATCATAAGTATCAATTTTTGTTTTTCCAGTTTCAAGATCCTTAACAGCTATTTCTTTTTGATCAGTATTTATCTGAGTAACCTCATGACGAGTGAAAATGTCAACGTTATAGCGACCTTTAAACCATGCAGCACTTCTTGGTGTTAAGGAACTTAGGTTCTCTACCTCCCCCCCTAAAAAGTAAGGGATGCCACAAATAGAGTAAGAAATGTCATAGTCAGCATTATAGACTGTAATATCGATATTTTCGTCATTTCTACGTGCTTTAGCTGCAGCTGAAGTACCTGCTGCAACCGAACCAATTATTATCATTTTCATTTTTAAATAAGCCTCCTTTATGAGTCGAGCTAATCCCATAAATAAGTTTTTAGTTATATTACAATTTCAAGTCTTCCCTAACTTTAAACAAGTATAAGAAAAACAAATCTGAGCCACTGTCCATGCCTTCTTCACGGCATAGTTACACACAGATCATAACAATTACTTCATCGAATTATATTACAACGTCATTATATAATTATTTATTTATATAATCAATAACTTATTTTCAAGTCATTACATCAGGCTGCTATTCTCCTTCGTTAATTTTTTCTTGTTTCTTATTGATAATGAATAGGCTTCAAGTATGGTACTGAACAACAAAACTGCTCTGCTTACTCCCACACACACCGAATACGTTCCAAAGACAGACAAAGTTGAAACAGCAAAATTTTCATAAAAAATCATTTGCATTTTGCAAATAAATAAGGTATAAATAAATCAGAGGTGAATGACAATGGAAAATCTTCGAGAACTATTTCAGGTTATGACAAGACGCTTTGGTTTTTTAAATAAGAACTGCTGCACTGCGGGCAGTTATGAAATTTCTCTCATTCAAAGCCATATCTTATATGAGATTGATCGTCATCATAAACCTTCAATACAGCAGATTGCGGGAACATTAGGGACAGACATAACAACGTTTAGCCGCCAGGTTCAATCACTGGTGAAAATGAATATGGTAAAGAAAACACCAGACCCAGATGATCGACGAATCCATATTCTTTCCTTAACAACAGAAGGAAAATATGTTGCGACAATGATTGATCAACAAATGAATACTTTTTTGAACGAGGTCTTCTCACATATGAACGATGCAGAAAAAGAAACGGTCATTCGTTCAATTAAGCTGTTGAATGACGCTATGGCAAAGTCGAAAAATTGCTGTACAACTCCTTTGGGGTAGTTCCCTTTCTTTCATTACTTGCAAAATGCAAACAAATAATAAGGAGGTTTCCTATAACAAAGGGCTGGGATGCTATAGTCATTGGTCGAGGTCAGGCCGATCTTGCCCTAGGCTATCATTTGCAAAAGAAAGATTTGCAATTTTTGATCTTGGAAGCAAACAATCAAGCACTCGGTTTATACCTTAGTATTATGACAGCCTAAAATTATTCTCTCTAGCACGCTTTTCGTCGTTACCCGGCATGAAATTCCCTGGATCACCTGATCATTATCCGTTGAGAGGTGAACTGATGCACAACTTGCGGTTCGAAAACTATTGCATCATCTAAAACCCGAACTACTTTAATAACGGTCATTTGTTCTCGACCGCTTTAAGCAAGTACGAAATGTTTTTCCCGGTCAAATACTTGCAAATTGCAAATTATTATCGAGGTGATAAAATTGATAGTTGATGTTTTAAAGAGCTTTTTTTCAATTGCGTTAGAATTAACGGTTTTATTTATTGGAATTTCTTTTCTTGTCAGTCTCATTCAAGGGTTTATCCCATACGACAAATTAAATAAATACCTGGAAGGCAAAAATGTTTTTGTTGGAGCTGCGATTGCACTTGTTATCGCATTTGTAACTCCATTCTGCTCATGTTCCACCATTCCGGTTGTCGTTAACTTGTTAAATAAAAAGATCCGATTCGGAATCGTGATGGTGTTCTTGTTTTCTTCTCCAGTATTGGATCCAACCATCATCACATTAATGGGAGCATTATTAGGTGTTAAAGTAGCCGCAGCCTATACAGTGATTACATCAGTACTGTCTGTAGTCATTGGATTGACCCTGGAGAAAATGGGGTTTGTGAAAGCTGTAAAACATGTCGTTATGAGCGGGTACGAAGAAAAACAAACAACATTCAGCATTAAAGCTGCCTTGCGAGAAACACTTGCACTTATGAAATCTGTCTATCCTTTCTTAATCATTGGGGCAGCCATTGGCTCTGTTATTCATGGATTTGTGCCAACTGAATGGATTTCATCAACCTTTGGCGGCAATCAATGGTGGTTAGTACCGATTGCAGCTATTATCGGGATACCGCTATATATCCGGCTTTCCACCATGATTCCACTTTCACAAATTCTAATGGTTAAAGGCATGGCAATTGCTCCAGTAATGGCATTAATGATCAGTTCTGCCGGGGCGAGTCTGCCGGAGTTAACGTTATTAAACAGTATTTTTCAAAAACGGTTAGTGATGGCCTTCGTCATTTCCGTAATTGCAATGTCCACGATTTCAGGCTTTCTCTTCTACATCATTTAAACTTGAAAGGAGGTGAAAATAATGGGGTTGTTCGATAAAATATTTAAAAAAGACAATTCTTGCTGCGGCGTGAAAATTAACGAGGTAAAAGCTGATAAAAAAGACTGTTGCAATATTACTTATGAGGAAGTTAAAGAAAACAACGATACTTGCCGCACTCAAAAATAAGTACTTTTATGGGGGAAGCTCATGGATAACATAGACATTCGAAAAGCTGCTCATAACGATTTGCCATTTATCTTGAACATTTATAATCAGGGCATTGAAGATCGGATTGCGACTCTGGACCAAGATTTAAAAACAATGAACGAAATTGAAATATGGTTTCAGGAACATCAAGGGCGCTATTCTGTCCTTGTGGCTGAATCAAAAGGAAAAATTGCGGGTTGGGCTTCCTTAAACCCTTACTCACATCGCTGTGCTTATCAAGGCGTTGCTGATCTTTCGGTCTATGTTGATCGTTCATTTCGTAGTAAAGGAGTAGGCAGTTTTCTTCTTCAAAGTCTTGAAAAAACAGCTAAAGAAAATGAATTTTATAAAATCGTTCTGTATACGTTTCCCTTTAATGAACTTGGACAGAGTTTATACAAAAAAATGGGATACAGAAAAGTTGGCACCTTTAAAAATCAAGGAATTTTAGATGAACAATATGTTGATGTGATGGCAATGGAGAAATTGCTATAGACAAAAAACCGTTGGGAAAAATAGGACGGAAGATAAAAATCCGATTGTCAATTTATTCTGTATTTTTGATGAAAAAGCAGACGATGAGGCACTTTTCCAAGTCCAATTCGCCAGCTTTTTCAGATTCATGGCAGCAAAAACAAGCCTGGCCTCTGCTTGGGCAATTTTTTCTTATCCCGCGGGGGTGTCCACCGCAGACCATGCTTGTATTTTAAATCTGCAAAAAACCGTTCGATCGCTTCTTTACGTTTGGTGTAGATTTGTTTATTCTACTTCGTATGTAGAAGATGATTAGCCAGTTTCACTTTTAACAGTAAAGCTTATCGATTAAGACGTATTTTATGACTTTGTTGACAAGCTTTTTTGTTTTACAGGTTTTTTTGCAAGCAGGGCACAAATAAAACCTGCACCAGGCAATATCAGCATTAGTAGCAAAACTTGTGTGTAGCTGTGGAACATGTCGTATCCCATACCAAGCGGCAGCGGGCCAAATGCGGAGCCCGCAACCATAACAGCCATTGCCACCCCGTTTATACTGCCGATATGACGGCGGCCAAAGTAGTTTGGCCAAATAATATTCAGTGTAATCCGTTCCAAGCCGCTTGCCATTCCCCATACAACGCCGAACAGAATGGCGGTCTCTATGCTTTTTGTCACCAAAAGAAGCAACAGTAAAATCATTTCCATCATAAAAATAAATGCAAGCAACAAGTTTGTTTTTATTTTTTCTAATATAAATCCAGAAACCATGGTAATCGGAAATCCGATTATGGCCATCAAGCTTAGGACGGTGGCTGCAACTTGAGAAGACAGATTGTTTTCTCCTAAAATAGATAGGAGGTGAAAGGTGATGCCTGTATTGACTAACGCAGGAATGCCCACACATATCAGAACATACCAGAAGGAAGCCGTTTTTGTTGCTTCTTTTAATGTCCAATCCACTTCAGAAATGGGCTGACTTGGACGTATTGAAATATTTTGATTTGCCTCTCCATCACCCTTTTCACCATCAGGCAGCAGCCCGATATCCTCTGGTCGGTTTCTGACACAGAAAAATGCTAGAGGGACGAAGAAAAACACTAACAGCCACCCCCACACCTGCCATGTAAATTGCCAATTCCATTTTTCAATCATCCAGGCATTCAACACAGGGAATAAGGCTGCACTCGCAAAACTGCCGACAGCCATAAAGCTCATTGCTCTGCCTCTTTTTTTAATAAACCATTGCGGAACTAGTGTATTGGGAAGAAGTGTCATACTCCCCTGCCCGAATAAGCGGATCAGAAAGAACCCTGCGGCAACCATCCAAATATTCACCGCAAAGCTGTTAAAAAAACAAGCCGCCCCCAGCACTAAACCGACAACCACCATCATTTTCCGCTGACCCAGTTTATCTACAAACCTGCCGACAAACATCATCAAGATCCCCGCACATAAAGTGGCAGCAGAATATATACCGGATACTTCAGACCGCGACCATCCAAAATGTTGAATATATTCGTCAATGAAAATAGAGTTAGAATAGGTTTGACCGGGGCCTGAGAAAAAAACAGCCAAGGCTGAAATCAACACAATCGTCCACCCGTAATAAAACGGCAATCGCTGGATTTTCTCTTTCATGTCAGATTCCTCCGCGTTTATTAATATAAAAAACCGATTTCCTCACTTTTGGAGGAAAATCGGCTCTGGCTATAGGCTCTACTTGATAATCATAACCGGGCAGTTCACACGTTTGGCTACTTTGTGGCTGACGCTTCCCAGCACCATTTCCTGCAAAGAATTCAATCCTCTGCTCCCTACAATTACCATGTCAAAGCCGTGGTCATTGGCATAGGAAACGATGGTTGGCCCCGGTTCACCATGTTTCATTGAAACCTGATAAGATACGCCCGCAGTTTTAAATTTTTCTTCTATATTTTTAAGTTTATTCCGTCGGACGTTTTCTAATTCTTCTAAACTCGCACTATGCAAAACTTCGCTTTTTGATTTGGAATAGTCCAACACATAAATGAGCTCCACTTCGGCTTCCGGCACAAGTTTAGCCATATTAATGGCATGATCAGCTGATCTTTCCGAGTGAGCTGATCCGTCAACAGCGAGCAGGATTTTCTTGTACATCATTCTCCCCTCCAATTTTAGTGTTCTGGTACTTTTGCATTCGACTGATCGTAAGTAGCCAGCCTTTGAATCAGCCGGCGGCTTGACTCATTTAAACCAGCCAGCTTGACATCTGCATTTTTTTCTTTGAATTTTAACACCACTTTGTCGATAGCAGCCACGGCTGAATCATCCCAAATATGTGCGTCTGCAAAATTCAATACCACTTTTTCTTTTGCCTCGTGGAAAGAAAATGATTGAACAAATTCTTGCACTGAAGCAAAGAAAATTTGTCCTTTTATATCATAAACGGTTTCCCTTTCCGAAGCGGCCTCTGAAGCCTCTACCCTTACTTTTGATATCTTCGCGACAAAGAAAATAGCGCTCAAAATAATTCCAGCGAACACACCTTTTGATAAATCGTGAGTTGCCACCACCGTCACAACTGTTACAATCATAACGATCGAATCTGACAGCGGCACTTTTGTGAGCGTTCGAAGCGAAGACCAGTCAAATGTTCCGATCGACACCATAATCATGACGCCGACTAAGGCTGCCATCGGAATCTGCACGACCCAGTCGCCCAGCACCATGATCAAAAACATCAGGAAAACGCCAGCGACAAGAGTTGATAATCGGCCTCTTCCTCCAGATTTCACATTGATCACAGACTGGCCGATCATTGCACATCCCGCCATACCACCGAAAAATCCGGCAACGATGTTGGCGATTCCCTGTCCGCGACTTTCCTTGTTTTTATCACTTTCCGTATCTGTCATATCGTCTACGATAGAAGCCGTTAACAAAGATTCTAATAGCCCGACAATAGACAGAGCCAATGCTGTCGGAAAAATAATCGACAAGGTTTCAAAATTAAAAGGAATATCTGGCACCATAAATGCAGGCAAAGAACTTGTAATTTGGCCCAAATCTCCAACAGTGCGAAGATCAAGATGGCCGAATATTGCCAGAACGGTCATCGACACAATTGCGATAAGTGGAGCGGGAACAGCCTTAATAAAACGAGGAAGGATATAAATAATCAACAAAGTAATACCGACCACAACATACGTCATATTGGAAATTCCAACAAAATGAGGAACCTGAGCCATAAAGATTAAAATGGCCAGCGCATTTACGAAACCTACCATAACCGACCGCGGAATAAATTTCATAAATCGCGCTATTTTCAGTACCCCAAATATGAATTGGAGAATCCCAGTTAAAATCGTCGCCGCAAATAAATACTGGATACCGTGATCCTTCACCAAAGTAACCATTAAAAGAGCCATCGCTCCGGTCGCGGCAGATATCATCGCGGGACGGCCTCCTATAAACGAAATGACGACTGCAATACAAAATGAAGCATATAGACCGACCATCGGATCGACACCCGCTATCACCGAGAAAGCAATGGCCTCTGGGATGAGGGCGAGGGCAACGACTATTCCGGCTAAAATGTCCCCTTTCACATTCGAAAACCATTCATTATTTAGTTTTGTTAATATCAAACCAAAAACACCTCTCTATATTTATTTGAGTGACTTCTAACTCTCATAGAAGTCAGGGCCGTTTGCAACATATTTAAATTTAACAGACCATCAATCAAATGTCTACGATTTTTTGTTCCAAAAACGATCTTTTTTGGAACAGGCATTAGGTATGACAAAGGCTCTAACGATATTTTGGTATAATGGCCTAAAGGACACTTCTTGGAGATGATAAAGTGATATTTGGTTATGTACGTCCATTTAGTCAAGACACGGATCTTAAGCTACAGATCAACGCCATTGAAAAACATGGCTGTGTCAAAATCTATAAAGAACAGACAAGTTCCGCAAAAAATCGACCGGAACTAGAACGCATGCTTAATACCCTTAATAGTGGTGATCAAGTGATCGTTTACAAGCTGTATAGCATAGCTGACTCAACTCGGCATTTAATTGACTTGGTTCATTTGATGAAGCGAAAAAATGTTGATTTTATCTCAATTATTGACCAGGTAGATACTTCAACAGACAAAGGAAAAATATTTTTTAAACTGATGGAGAGGGTTGGGGATTTTCAGCATGATGTACTAAGTGAAAGTACCAAAACAGGGATCTCCGAAGCAAAACTGAAGGGAAAGACCGGGGGCCGGCCGAGAAAACCGGATCATAATGTCAGACGTGCCTTGGACATGTATCAAAGCAAAAAATACAGCATTGCCCAAATTACTGCAGAGACAGGAATCAGCAAAACAACTTTATATCGTTATTTGGAGGATAGAATGGATAATGATAAAACATAAAAAGGAACACGTCTACTTGATTTATTGTCTGCTGATGATTAACCTTAGCAAAAACAGTCGATTCTTTAACACTTTAATGCAACAAAAATAGATAACCTACGAGTGGCATTGAAATCAGTTTGATTGATGTCCTCAAATCGGAAAACGAAGACGTCATCGACACCATCCAGCTCAACATGGAGCTTGAAAAAGTGAAAAAATACATCGACATCCTGGACGGCAGAGAAAAAGAAGTCATCGTCGGCCGCTTCGGCCTTGATTTGAAGAAAGAAAAGACGCAGCGGGAGATTGCGAAGGAGCTTGGGATTTCGCGGAGCTATGTGTCGCGGATTGAGAAGCGCGCGCTGATGAAGATGTTTCATGAGTTTTATCGGGCGGAGAAGGAGAAGCGGAAGAAGGCGAAGGGGAAGGGGAAGTGATGCCGAAGAAAAGGCCGGAGAATAAAATCCGGCCTCTTTTTATGGATTGAATAAATCCGATTACTAATACAAAAAAACTATTTTATTTAACTATGTTAATTACTTTTGTGGAAGAAAAGAATAAACATATGTATCATATACCTTTCCGTTTTGATACATATATCTTTTTAAAATACCCTCTTTTTGAAATCCCATCTTTGTCAATAACTTGTTTGAAGCTGTATTTTCAGTAAACACAACCGCACCTATTCTTGTTAAACCTAAAGTTTCAGAGGCATGTGAAAGGATTTTGGATAATGCCTCAGACATATATCCCTTTCTCCAGTAATTCGGGTGAATTTCATAACCTATTTCAGCACGTTTGTGTTTTGGAGACCACGCGTTTAATCCAATTGTCCCAATCAACCCTCTTTCGCCTTTTCTTTCAATTCCCCAACGAATTCCTTTTTTCTCTTCAAAGTTTTTAGCGAAAAAATCCACAAAACCTCTTGCTTGATCAATAGTTCCCAACGAGTCTTGGCCATAAAAACGTGTGACATTATGATTCGAAAAACAAGCAAAAATCTCCTCTGCATCATCATAAGTTATTTCTCTTAAAATTAGCCTTTCTGTTTCTAAAGTAGGAAACATAACCTTCCTCCTATCTATCCTATATCAAACCTTTAACTAACACAGTCTCATATTCCAAAATTATAACAAAAACGAACAATAATTACTTTTATTAATGAAAGAAGGCTCAGTAAAAAACGGATAACCTGTGAGTGGCATTGAAATTTCGCTCATCGATGTCCTCAAATCGGAAAACGAAGACGTCATCGACACCATCCAGCTCAACATGGAGCTTGAAAAAGTCAAAAAATACATCGATATCCTTGACGGCAGAGAAAAAGAAGTCATCGTCGGCAGGTTTGGCCTTGATTTGAAGAAAGAGAAAACGCAGCGCGAGATTGCGAAAGAACTCGGGATTTCGCGGAGTTATGTGTCCCGGATTGAGAAGCGGGCGCTGATGAAGATGTTTCATGAGTTTTACCGGGCTGAGAAGGAGAAGCGGAAGAAGGCGAAGGGGAAGTAAGTCATTAGAAGCCGGTCTAAAATTCCGGCTTCTTTTCATTTGCCACGTTCACTTGGCTGCCCATAAAACTTTGTTTTTTACTTTCCTCAAAATTACTACTTTTTCATTTTCATAACCTCTTTTCAACCATGATATAACGTTATACCCTTATGTAAAACCATTTTAAGATTCTTGTGTTTATTATTTTATGAAGACGTTTCCCTAAATTATGGTATACAAATTTAAGATCATACCGGCTATTCGCATAAAGATATAATTACCTCATCAATTCTTTATTTTTAATATTTATAAATTTCAAATCACCTGATTTCTTACATCTAGATGGTGGCATGTTTATTAGACCTTAATATAACTAAAAATATTAGAAGATGCATTCAAAATAAAATACAAAATAAGGTCTATTGAACAGCACTAGTACAATAAGGGTTACTCGATCGTTACTAATATATCAAAAAATTTTGGACTTGTCGGTCCGAAAATGTTATTCTCATTTTATAAAAAGGAGGGATTGCATTGGGACGTAGAAAGGAGTTCGTTCGCGAAGAAGCGCTCAGATCTGCGATGAGGACCTTTTGGAGTAAAGGGTATGATGGTACCAGTATTCCCGATTTGATGCACAGCATGTGTATTAGCCGGTCGAGCCTCTATGAGACCTTTGGAGATAAACAATCATTGCTGAATGAAGCCGTAAAATACTATTCTGAATTAATTGGTGAGAAAAAACGGGGCATTTTGGCGAACGCTAAATCCGCTAAGCAGGGATTAACTGACTATTTCCGTTATCACATGGAAGCAGGTTTGGCGGAAAACGGCCCAGGCGGCTGTTTGATTACAAATTTATCCATCTTCTATGATTACTTGGGTGATGAGACCAAGACACTTATAGAGGAAAGAATTGAGACGCTGGAAGAGGCCTTTTACAACCTCCTCGAGAAAGGAAAGGAAAACGGTGAACTTGCATCTACAGTGAATAGTAGGAAAACGGCCCGTCTACTGTTAGCAATGAATCATGGCATGAACGTGCTCTCGCGCGTCAAAGGAAATTCTTGCATCATGAAGGATATTTCAGAGAGCATACCCCACCTATTAACTTAACAGGTGGTTCCTTGCAATATTTCCGGACTGATAAGTCCAAAAATATTGCCAAACGTACTTTATAAGACAGCTCAATAAACTAAAGGGTTTCACGTTTATTTTTTTACTATTTTTGAACTGAACAGTCCAATATTAAATGACCACAAAAGTGGAAATGCATAAGGACAAGACGGAAAATTTGACTGCACAAAGATGTTAATGCTTTGTCCAATCTATTGCTAAATTATAATCGTAAATGGATATAGTATCCAAGGTGCAGAACGACAAAAATATAACTATATGACATGATAAACGTTATTAAAAATTATCGGTACGTTCGTTCTAACAATAATGGCTTACTAGATAAAAACAGGAGGGCTAACGATGAGTTCAATTGAAAATCAAAAAAATGAGAATAAGCAAATTGCAGAGTATGAGCCTGCTAAAACTGAGGCTGGGAATAGGACGATTGACGCCTCTCCAACACTTCGACTCGATCCTGCATTGATTGGATTTAGTCACCAATTTCAGACTGTAGACGGCGTAAGACTTCATTACGTAGTCGGGGGGAAGGAGGACGGTGAAATAATTGTTCTCCTCGCTGGATTTCCGGAGAGTTGGTACGCATGGCGTAAGGTGATGCCGCTTCTCGCTCCAACCTACAAACTCATTGCACTGGATCTGCCTGGACAGGGGGATTCCGATCGGCCAGCGGTCGGATATGACACGAAGACCCTAGCAATCACTGTGCACAAATTCCTTGAACAGCTCGGCATAAAACGATATTATCTCGCTGCTCACGATGTTGGTGCGTGGGTCGCCTTTCCCTATACAGCATTGTTCAGCCACGAGGTTCAGCGTTTAGTTCTTATGGACGCAGGAATACCAGGCATCACATTGCCGGACGCACTGCCAACCGCTCCCGAGCAAGCATGGCGTACCTGGCATTTCGCATTTCACACAGTCTCGGACCTGCCGGAAATACTGATCGCCGGACGAGAACGTGAATATCTGGAATGGTTCCTGCGCCGAAAAGCTGCAAATCCGGAAGTGTTTTCAGAGGTAGACATCGAGGAATACCTGCGGGTTTTCAAAAAAGCCGGTGGGTTGCGTGCTGGTCTCGCCTATTACCGTGAGGCATCCTTGTCCGCTCAACAAAACCGCAAATTAATCACCAAGGGGAAACTTAGGACACCCGTTCTTGCTCTGGGCGCTGATCAAGGTTCCATCACAGATATGGTCACTCCTCTCAAAGCCTTTGTGCAAGATGTACAGGGTGGCAGTATAAGCTTCTGTGGACACTTCCTCCCTGAAGAGCAACCAGAAGTGATAGCTGGAGAACTGACAGCTTTTTTTCAGTCTCGACTTTAGGATTCGACTAGTGGTGAAGACGAGTGCCACCAGCATTTTGACCATAAAACCCACCCTAATACATTTATTGGAACATCAATAAAGTTTAACAAAGTAAAAAGGAAGATTTCATAAGGAACGAGTATTGGAAATAAATCGTGAACATAAAACTATCACTTGCAACTGGTACCATTTGTTAGAATCCCCAATCTAGAGTTATTAAAGTTTAAAGAAGGGAGTAAGTCCCTTCTTTATCCCGATTTTGACTAGTCCCAAATTAAAGGCCTATCAACTCCAGCATTTCTAAAATAGTCTATAAGTTGACCAGTATGTACTGACTCATGATAAGCGATTCTTAATAACATGTCCCCTAGTTCGCGAACATATCCAACCTCAGCCCTGTCTATCTTTATATTTGTTAAATCAGTTTCGTTTAAAGATTTTATGGATTCCAAGAACTTTGCTCGAAATGGTTTTGCAAATTCTAATTCTTCGGTTACTGTGGTAAAAGTTTTTGATTCATAAGGGTTACGAGATTCCTCTGAAGGCTCATTCATATGTTTTATTAAAATTTGATGATAATGAAATTCTCCTTTAATACATGTCTTATCATTTCCTTACACGACAGTGCTTCGGAATCTGAGCGCCAATCCGTTGTTTCCTTAGGTATTGCTGTCCATAACTTGATGCTTCGTCGCCTCTCCTTCTTCCCTGGAAAACCTTCACGAGTTGCTTCTTAAAAAGTCCGATTTTTTTAATTAGTTGAGTTTCCCATCAAGTAAAAACATATTAACTAATAAACCTAACCGGTAACAGTAAGCTCCAAACCAGTTAATCCTTTATCGCTTTAACACAAAAAAACGGATAACCTCTGGGAGTCAATGAAATTTCGCTCATCGATGTCTTAAAATCAGAAAACGAAGACGTCATCGACACCATCCAGCTCAACATGGAGCTTGAAAAAGTCAAAAAATACATCGATATCCTTGACGGCAGAGAAAAAGAAGTCATCGTCGGCAGGTTTGGCCTTGATTTGAAGAAAGAGAAAACGCAGCGCGAGATCGCGAAGGAGCTTGGGATTTCGCGGAGTTATGTGTCCCGGATTTGAGAAGCGGACGCTGATGAAGATGTTTCATGAGTTTTACCGGGCTGAGAAGGAGAAGCGGAAGAAGGCGAAGGGGAAATAATTTAGCAAAGGCCGGATCGGACATTTAAGCTCTATGAGAAAGACAATCTGGATCATAGCAGATAACTTGATTATGAGTTCTTTAATCGCATCGTCCCTGCTTTCTTTATACAGGCCTCGATCTGGGTGTGGTTGCTCGATCCATACCCTTATATACATTGCCATCACTCTGGATCTACTTCCTATCAAGTTTTATTAAAAATGAGAGGAATCGTTCATGCATTTGTCAGCTTGCGATCCCTCGATGAGCATCACCTTCATAAATGCATCACACCTTGGGTAATGCTATGTAATAACTGTTTGTCCTAATAAGGTCATTTTCAGTATGAAAAACAAATAAAAAACCGATGGCTTGAACCATCGATCTGTATTCTATATTACTAGGCCCTCAATATAGTAAATCTATCTCATTTTTAAAATAAAGAAGCGATTTTCATTTCCAGACAGTTAATGCTATGTCATCGGGATATGTCTGTTAAAGTAGCCAAAAAGTACATTCAGATATCCACTTACAACCACAATCCACTTTGATCCACTATAGATTTCTGAACTGACATTAAACAGCTAGACTTATAAATACCGATTATCAATTTTTTTTATTCTGTTCCAGTTCCCATTCACAATTAGGACATTTCGGCGGCGTATCGGCATAAAGTGAACTAATTTATTAATGTTCAACAACAGAATTTCGTCTATTGGCAATAAAGAATCCACAAATCATTGCAAGAATGGCCATCGCCCACCAGAACGTTGAGATCGCCTGATCATGATCGATGATAATCAAACGAATGACAGCTGTGATGCCAATATAAATGAAGTAGCGAAGCGGGAAATGAAAGTCTGATTTGAAGTATTTGATAATCAAAGCAATGAACTCAAAGTACATGAAGAATATAAGCAGTTCTCCAAGCATCCCATAATAGCTGTCCACTTTGTTGAACAGTGACTTGTATACGAATTGCACAATGTACCATGTCTCGCTGATCAGAAGTGCGCTTAAGGCTATCGCCAGGAAGAACAAACAGATATTGAGAAGCGCTTGTAACAGGTAAGGTACCTTTTGGAATTTGTTGGAAAATCTCATCATGTTGTCTCCTATTTCAATATATTCGTGGTTTTTATTCTCAGCCTACATCTTGGTGTTCCAAAATCGTAGCACAATGTAGTACTTAGAATTCTTTTGTATACTGTGAAACTGTCCCTGCATGCGGGACATCATTCGCGCAATGCTCCTTTCACCGAGTCCATTGCTTTCCGGTGTTATATCCGCAAGTTTAATCGTATTGCTAACATGGATCTCAAATATCTCTTGATCCGATACAAACGTGATGCTGATTTCTTCTTCCGGATCTGCGTATTTAAATAAGTTTGACATCACATTATCAAATACACGACCAAGATCCTCCAAATTCACGTTAATATAGGTTTCCGGCAGCTCGCCTGAAATACGGACCTGAAAATGCTTCTGATGAAGGATAGCAACCTGATCTGATATTAGATCGTAGATCACTTCTTTCACTGCAACGGTCTCCAGATCGGCCTCATATTCCTTGTCCAGCAGGAAATACGCAAACAGATTGTCAGACAAGCTTTTTAATTGCAGTGCTTTACCATAAGCATTGGCTACATACCGATCTTTGCTGGTACCCGCTTCGCCTCCCGCTTTTTTGGCAAACTCCAGATTCATGATCAGCGACGTCAGCGGTGTGCGCATATCGTGCGACATTTCGGTAACCAGGCTGCGGCTCTCAGCTTGCAATTCCTCGATAGCTTTAAGTTTGTCCAGGAAAGCTTTCCGCAGATCCTCAAGGCTCTTTGCAATCATCGCTAATTCATCATGCCCTTTTATCGTCATCTCGTAGTCCAGTTCGCCCCCTTCAAGAATATGAATCTCTTGGTGAATCGTTTTAAGGTAGCGAAGACTTTGGCGAATGCCGAAGAGAACAATGATTAAAAAGACGAGGGTTGCCCCGAGCAAATCCAATGTAAAGGCCAGGCTATAATATCGGGAAGAGTAGAAACCGTCGATAATAACTCGTCCTTCACCATCGCTAAACTTGACAGGATGTGAATGATTTTGAGCGTACTGAGTCAGCTTTTCCTTTCCATAATCCGATTCGGAATAAATGGAATCATATTGCAGCTCCTGATCCTTGAATATGGTGAGGTTAATGTAATTTTCTTTTTTGACCCACTCACCAAACGCTTTTCTATCTGATGTAGACAACTCATTTTCTGAAACGTACTTGCTGAATTTTTGAATGTATCTTGCTGACTCCTCGTGATAATACTCATCCGAACTCAGATATCCCTCGATCAGATCATCTGTGATCTTTTGCAACGTTAGAAAGATCACACCACTCACAATCGCAGCAACCATGATCAGCAAAGCCAGTTTTTTGGTTAGCGTAAATTTACGATGCGCCAAAACGATATCCTCTTCCCCATTCAGTTCTTATATAAACCGGACGTGCCGGATCATCCTCAATTTTAGAGCGCAGCTTCCGAATATGCACCATCACCGTATTGTTGGAACAGTAAAAGTAAGGCTGTCCCCACACACTCTCATATATATTTTGGGCAGAAAATATTTTGTTGCGTTTGCTCATCAGAAGTTTCAGGATACGATATTCCAGATCTGACAACTTGATTTGCTGCTCCTCTTTCCAGACCTCATTAAATTCTTCGCTCACTCTTAGTTTGCCCCCGATAAGAAATGTTTCTTCCTGTTCCTTCTTTTCCTGATAGATAGTATATCTGCGTAATTGAGCAATCACTCTAGCATAAAGTTCCTCTTCCGAGAATGGTTTAGTCATATAATCATCGCCGCCGGCGAGTAATCCCTCAGTTTTATCGAATGTACTCGATCTGGCCGTCAGAAACAGAATCGGGACGTTAGAGGATTTCCTGATGTGCTGACATGTTTCAATTCCCGAAATGCCTGGCATCATAATATCCAAAATAACCAAATCAAGCGAGTCATTCACAAGTTGCAATGCTCGCTTTCCATCCTTGGCTCTTAGCACCTCGTAGCCTGCACGCGTAAGGGATTCCTCCAAAAGATCACCAATATCCTGATCATCCTCTACGACTAATATTCGATGGGTCATGTCTCTCTCACCTCATGATTCTTGATGTTATTTCTCGTGTGTCCTTACTATAGTTCATAGTTAAGTACGTTATAAGATACTACGTAAATCTTAACAATTTATGAAAGCTGATGCCCGCCACAAATTTGTCACATTTTCTAAAAAAATGATGACTCTTCATAAATTGTTAAGATTCGGTCTTTATATTTATCCATTGTAAGGCTCAGGTTTTTCAGATCCGAGCCACACATTGCGATGATAAATGGAAAAGGAGCATTGATATGACTGTACAAAAAGAAGGACACGGGCAACCGGTGAGTCTGCGGGAACGGGTTCATTTTCTGGACATCGTACGCGGATTTGCCTTACTGGGCATTATTATTGTCAATTATTTTCTGATCGTAGATTCAGTAAAGGGATTCGAAATGACCTACGATGACGTACTGCACAATCTGGTTTCCTGGTTTGCCGAAGGGAAATTCGTTACGCTATTCTCCTTCCTGTTCGGGGTTGGGTTTATGATCTTTATGGATCGAGCCGCGCAGAAGGTAGATAGTCCCAATAAGCTGTTTGCCCGTAGGTTATCTATCCTGTTGGGATTTGGCATTTTGCACATCACATTTGTTTGGGTCGGTGACATATTGACCTTTTATGCCGTAAGCGGCTTCCTGTTACTCGCCTTCTATAAACGCACAGCCAAAACGGTGCTTAGATGGATTATCGCACTTATCGTGTTTCAATTCCTGACTCCTGTTTTCACAATGTTGTACAATGTCATCAATACTGCAGGGTCAAAAAACCCGAATTTTTCAGAGTTTACTTTGTTTAGCCACAGCAGCCTTACCTACATGGAATCCATCAGCACTCGGTGGACAGATATGGTCACGATGGCTGCTAGCTCTTTCTCTATGATCTATTCCATGTTTCTCATGTTTCTGCTGGGCGTGTACTTTGTTAAGATGGAATTTTTCAAAGACATGGAAGCGAAAAAGCCTATATGGAAGCGTATCTGGATCATTAGCACAATCGCTTTTCTAATAACACAAAGCAGTATATTGCTAGACATGTTTAATTTTTCGGACATTTCCTCTGTCTTGGGTCAAAATGGCGGCTTAACCGGAAGTATGTTTTATATGAGCACTTTTGCAATGCTGTTTCTGTACGTTCCTCAGCTGCGAGGCCCTATGATGATATTCACCAAAGTCGGACGGATGTCATTGACCTGTTATCTGCTTCACTCTATCATTGGAACAGTTCTGTTCCTCAGGTACGGATTCGGGCTTGCGGATCATATTCAATCTGCCGGCACGTTCATGTTCAGCCTGGCCGTCTATTTCGTGCTTATGATCTTTAGTACATTGTGGTTGAGACGGTTTAAGTACGGTCCGATGGAATTGATATGGCGCAAGCTGACGTATGGCAAATTAAACGAGCGCTCCAATGCAACTCCACATGCGGCAAAATCAATTCAGAAATAACCCCTTTTCCCAGATTGCACGGACTTCAAATTAGTTGTTGACGGAAGTGGGTATTAAACGGACAGATTTGATTAGTATGGATTGGTTATTTTTATATCATTTAGTGCTTCTTTGGGCTAACCCAGACAGAAAATTCGCCAGAGTTTACTCAATGTGCATAGCTCGTGATCGAATCTAAAATGAATCTTTTGCGCATGCCTATAGTCAAGGGCAATACATTCGACTATTTTATGTGATTTGCGATTGGAAAAATTTGAAAATAATGACTAATCCCGCGTAAGACACTTAATACGCTAGTGAACGATAGTAAATAAGGGTTACTTGCAGCTTGTTTTCCAAGGAAACAAAGAAAAAAATAGTACAAAAAGACAGGAACAAGCTTTTGCAGCAAGTATTTTAACGCCAAATTTACTGCGGAAGAAAAAGCGACGGGATCACTTTTTGTGAAAAGGGCTCGTAGAACAGCTGGAATGTTTCTACTGAACGACTGGACTCGATATTTCAGCAAATGAAGGAGTGAGCAATCATGAAAACAAAAAAGGAACCAAAAGTTATTCTGGAACTAGCAAAGGAGTCTGATCTGCCAGAATTCCAAAAAAAATTACAAGAAGCATTTGCGATCGCCGTGATTGAAACATTCGGTGATTGCGAAGATGGACCGATTCCATCGGACAATGATGTTCAGGAGTCTTTCAATGCTCCCGGAGCAGTGGTATATCATATTCTTCAGGATGGTAAGAAGGTCGGTGGTGCAGTAGTACGTATCAACAGCCAAACACATCATAATTCGCTAGATTTATTCTATGTATCTCCAGAATATCACAGCCAAGGGATTGGTCTTTCTGCTTGGAAAGCCATTGAAGCACAGTATCCGGATACTGTGCTTTGGGAAACCGTGACACCTTATTTCGAAAAGCGAAATATCAACTTCTATGTGAATAAGTGTGGATTCCATATCGTAGAGTTTTACAATGAACATCACTCTGATCCGCATATGCATCGCAATGGACGCGAAGATGACAAGCCCCTGCCGGATGATGATGACTTTTTCAGATTTGTAAAGATTATGAAAAAAAGACTAAACAATTGAACACGGCGAGATGCCGCAGAGAGTTGCTGGTAACTTTTTTAGAGAAATGTATTAATGCTGTCTAACAATAAAAAAAGCTTTATCCTAGAAATAGGATAGAGCTTTTTCTCCTTTTAACTCAATTGTCAATTTTAAACTAATCCAATACATAAATAAAAAACCTCTATTAAGAGGGTTTAATCAGTTTTCATGTTTGATTTCGGTCAGAAAGTTGATGATATGCTTCACTTTGCTCTACAGTAAAAGTAATACCGAGACCTAAAATAACTGCACTAAGTATAATGATTACGCCTTTTTTAAAATCCATACAGGCATTCTCGCCTCTGAATTTGTTTTTGCGTTTCAAGCATTTTTTGATGGTAAACATAAGATATTTCATATTCCTTTGATTTTGCAAAAACTTCAGCCATATCAATTGTGATATTCTCCACATACGCATAATTCTTATTTCTTTCTAAGTAATCAATCGTTTTTTTGATTCCCGCTTGTTCTACTGCATTAATATAAAGTGCTTCCAAGTACTTTTGCAGTGACACAAAAAGTATATCACCTTGGGATATCGCAGCGGATAAACCTTTTTTACTCATTTTTATTTCTTCACTTGTTTTCCCCTGCTTAAAAAGAAATTTAGCGTATGTAGACAGAGAATGTGGTAAATTGCTCAACTTAGCACTTTCTGATACCCTGGCAGCCTCATTTAAGAAATAATCTACTTTATCATTTATTCCTAAATGTGCGTAATTCTTTCCGAGATTGTAGTAAGCCGAGCTAAGTAGCCTATCATTGCCGATCTAATTGTTACTTATAAAGATCTATTGATTTTAAATGTCCATTGCCTGTTTACTGGAACTGTCTTCGAGTTTTTAATTTCCTTATGCAGCTGTCGTTATCCGTTAGTTTAATTAGAATTCATATAATCCAAGACACGGTCAACTCTTTCATTGACTGAGTGATCGCCTTCAATTATTAACACTGGACATGATAAATCTGCCATCCAATGTTCGTGTAAAGCTTTACTTCTAATTTCCATTCCAGCATTATCATATAAAGAAGCCCACTCTAAAAATGTTTTTGATTGTTCATATTTACTGCACCAGAAAGAATCCATTTCTCATTAATAAGCTATATAATTCGCTTAAAAAATCAGGACTTTCTAACATAAATGCCAAAGTTTTAGCATATTGGACAACCATTGCAATTAAATCGTTTTAAAATTATTCATAATATAATAGGAGATAAATATATATGAAAAATAAAAAGAGAATAGCTTCAGTGGTTCTAAGCGCCACGCTTCTTACATCTTTCTTAGGCACATCAGGTGCATTAGCATCTGAAAAAACAGCGTCATCTACTCCTGTTGCTATGAAAGTGACTGTTCATAAAGGGGTACAAAACGCTATCAAGTCACAGAATGTACCTGTTAAAACAGTAGCTACTGCTAATGGGAATTTTCAAACTCAAGGCGCAGTGTCATGGACTTATAAAGCCTTTAAATTAGCTCTCCGCTCAGGAGGTTGGGTTTTATCGCAAATGCTTAGACCTTTGTCTCCAAAGACCGCCGCATGGGTTAGAAAAAACTCTGCTAAAGTAGCTAAGTTGATGGATAAAGGCGAAAAATGGACAGAGAATCAGTTTTATAATGGACTGAGAGGTATTGGCTGTCCGCCTGATGTGGCAAGAGCATTGGCAAAATTCATTATTACGCTGATTTAACGAATAAAAAATTTAAGAAAGTGCTGTTAGTTCCCCACTAATGGCACTTTTCTAATGGAGGTCAAAGATGACAATCTTTACAGCAATAACTCTAGCTATACTTTCATGTTTGGTTATTTCCTGTGTTTTGTTTTTACTTTTGATTAAAAAGGGGGTTATAGATAATCCCCCAAACACCTTGGCGTTCATATCTTTTATCCTCCTCATAGGCTTTTGTTTATTCTTTGCCATGGCTGTTCCTAGCCTAATTATTTATTTTGTTTCTTTAGGTGTTAATCATTTCTTAGGCGACTATGTAAATTATAGCTCTAGATCTGATTTATACATATTTTCTTTATCAGTAAGCGCATTAGCACTTGTTTACATGCTTATACTTATGGCAGTTATAAAAGGACTCTCAATATTTCTCAGAATTCCTAAGTGGATAACTTATATATTTGAATTTGCTGTTGCGTGGATAGCCGTTTATTTCTCCATAGAGTATGTTACAAATAGCCATCTAAGTAATGTATCCATATTTCAAGGTGGAGAGTTACTTTTATCCTTTTTTATTACATTTCTATTCTTAGGGTGTGACATTCTTTTTTCTAACCTAGATGAGATATCAAGGGAAAAGTTAGGATAGGCACAGTAAAAAATACTGTGTCTATTTAAATTTTTAGAGAAGGAGAGATCAGAATTTTTCAGTAGGGAGAAGAAAATGGGGTAAGTAGTGCATGTGGGGCTAGGTGTAGACACTTCCCCTCTTGCACAAGGAAAGGCTGCAGGTGTGTAGAAAAAGCTCTTTGGTGCATCATCTACAACATCAAAAGAGCTGGGAGCAATTTAGATAGAGTAATGGACATTATCATTCAGCAGAAGAATGTAAGTGGATATAGACGAAGGAGTATCAGTGACCGTATAAACTACACGACTCCATTTTAGAAAGGTCATTAAAAATGATATGACAACCAACCGGCTTTTTCACTTTATCAAGACTTTCATGATATTCTTTGAGCAATTCAACGTGTTCCGGTAACATCATTGACACCCATTTGATACTTCCTCTGTCCCGCAGCATACACAATTTTCCTTTCTAGCTTTAATCTCAATCGTGCGGTTCCGGCGTTTGTATAAGAAACTTCGTGTAGAAGTGCTGACGAGCCGTACCGTTCTCTGAAACCGTCCATAACGTACCCAAGTATTCGCTTTTTTCTTGATCAGGGCGAAATAGATTGAGCTAGATTAAATTGTCTCCCGAATATTGGAAAGAGAAACTGAAATTTCTTTGTTTTCACATCTCGGCATGCCCAAAAACTCGTGTCAAGACAAAGTTTTGCCAGCAGCGTATTCGGTTCAATTCCAACAGTTCATGGCAAACCAAATTATCTTTTCATGTCATCTTTAATTTTCATTGCAATTGTTTGTGCGTCTCCCCACATATTTTCAAGACCGTTACTTTCATACGTGTGAATAGCATCATGGGGGACATACCAAATACGTATGTATGTTTCTTTTTTAAATAACGTTAAACTTAAAAATTCTTTATTACTTTAATACAACAAAAACGGATAACCTCTAGGAGTCAACGAAATCAGCCTCATCGATGTCCTCAAATCGGAAAACGAAGACGTCATCGACACCATCCAGCTCAACATGGAGCTTGAAAAAGTCAAAAAATACATCGACATCCTGGACGGCAGAGAAAAAGAAGTCATCGTCGGCCGCTTCGGCCATGATTTGAAGAAAGAGAAAACGCAGCGCGAAATTGCGAAAGAGCTTGGGATCTCGCGGAGCTATGTGTCGCGGATTGAAAAGCGCGCGCTGATGAAGATGTTTCATGAGTTTTACCGGGCGGAGAAGGAGAAGCGGAAGAAGGCGAAGGGGAAGTAATGTCATAGAAGCCGGTCTAAAACTCCGGCTTCTTTTCATTCCATTAGGCCCTCAACATAGTGAATCCATATCATTGGTTATGAAAGCTTATTCTCATTACACTCGTATATTCACTTTGCACCATTTCTATATGTTTATATGAATTATGGTTAAAAAATGGAGAGCCAAAAATGTGGTTCAAGACCTGAAATTGATGCCATGTCTGTTAGAATCACCATTAAAAAATCTACATCTTCTTTATGTTAGATAAAAGCAATAGCCAAGAGTTTCCCTCTCGGCTATTTAAATTTTATTCACCTGTTTCAGCAAATCGTTTTATTCGTTCTCCAATTTCATCACGAACTCGTTGAAAAGTACTCCATTTTTGCTTTTCGGTTCCTTCTGCTTTTGCCGGATCATCAAAACCCCAATGCTCACGTTTTACATGTGGAGGCGTCATCGGGCATTTATCAGCAGCATCACCACAAAGCGTAACAACTAAATCAGCATTGTTCAGAATATCAGAGTCGATGATATCTGACGTTTGATTAGAGATATCTATACCAACTTCATTCATCGTTTTAACAGCATTCGGATTTAATCCATGTGCCTCTATCCCCGCGCTATATACTTTCCACTCATCACCTAAATATTGTTTAGCCCATCCCTCAGCCATTTGACTTCGGCAAGAGTTCCCTGTACACAAAAAGTAAATAATTTTATTCTTCATATATTCCACCTCTACATCGAGTGACTTCGAAAGTATTTTCGTTGAAACCATAAAGCAACCTTAACGAGTGCAATCATGACCGGTACTTCTACAAGCGGACCAATTACGGCGGCAAATGCTGCACCCGAATGAATTCCAAACACACCAACAGCTACAGCAATCGCTAATTCAAAGTTATTGCTTCCTGCTGTAAAAGCTAAAGTAGTGGTTACAGCGTAGTTTGCCCCGATTTTCTTTCCTAAAAAGAAGGAAACAAAGAACATTAAAACAAAGTAAATCAATAATGGAATCGCAACTCGAACAACATCTAACGGCAAGCTAACAATTACATCACCTTTTAAGGAAAACATGACGATAATTGTAAATAGCAAAGCAATTAACGTAATTGGGCTAATTTTAGGAATGAACACTTTTTCATACCATTCTTTGCCCTTTACTTTTAGAAAAATATAACGTGTCACCATTCCTGCAATAAAAGGAACTCCAAGGTAAATGAATACTGATTTTGCGACTTCTGCCATCGTAATATTCACTACTGCTCCTTCCATCTCTAACCATTGCGGAATAACTGTTACAAAAATGTAAGCATAGACCGAAAAAAAAGCATTTGGAAAATTGAGTTGAAAGCAACTAACCCTGCCGCGTATTCTGTATCACCTTTTGATAAGTCATTCCAAACAATAACCATCGCAATAGCCAATCCAATCATAATAAGCCCAATCATATACTCCGGTTTATCTGGCAAAAAGATGATAGCCAAAATAAACATGAGAGTCGGTCCGATGATCCAGTTTTGCACTAAAGACAACATTAATACTTTAATATCTTTAAATACCCGTCCAATTTCTTCATAGCGACCCTTGCTAGTGGTGGATACATCATTAATACTAATCCAATAGCTAAAGGGATAGATGTAGTTCCAACTTGTAATTTGTTTAGTCCACCAACAAAACTCGGAAATATAAAACCTAATCCTATCCCCAATGACATCGCAAGAAAAATCCAGATGGTTAAATAACGGTCTAAAAAAGATAAACGTTTCATTACTTTATCCTCACCTTTTTATTAACAGCAAGAGTTCGTTGTACTATCACTTGGCGGTGTTACACAACAAGAGGAGGAATCTTGTTTTTGAACCTCGCTGTTCGATTTGGTATAGAAAAATTCCCACTCGTTCCCATCTGGATCAGTAATCCAAAATTTATCTTGGACTGCATAACAACAAGTCGTATCCATTTCTTCACGTGCAAAAAACCCTTCTTTTTCAAGCCTTTCCTTGTGTTTCAAAACTTCTTCCAAACTATCTACTTGGAATCCAAAATGATTCACTTGATTTCCCTTCACCTCATCTGCGACATTTAAAGTGAAGTTCAGTCCAGGAGTCTCTAATAAAAACTTTGCATAGTCTGTTTTTACTTTTACAGCCTTCACTCCAAAAACTTTTTCATAAAAATTGATCGATTTCTCTAAACTGACAACGTTAACCCCTACATGAACATATTTCATTTTAATTCCCCCTCTTATATATTAATCAAAAATTTTTGATTTAATGCCCAAAAATTTTTTAGCAACAATCTCCTTCACCTTTTTTTCTAAATACACAACAAAGCTCTTCTGATAATAACCCATTTACTTCCTCATCATTTAGATCATAATAACTCCATGTTCCCTTTGTCTCTTTCGTTATTAAGTTGGCATCCAATAAAATTTTAAGATGATAAGAAAGTTTAGATTGTGTCACCTCAAAAATCTTAGTCAGATCACAAACACAGGTTTTTCCCCTTTGACAAAGTTCATACATGATCTCTAATCGTTTCTGATCAGCAAGAGCTTTAAATTTTTGTTCATATTTCTGAAGTAGTGCTGATTTCGTCTCAACCATCATATCGCCTTCTTTAATCAAATTTTTTTGATGTATTTATTATACTCAGATTTTTTAAATAAATGCAACCAAATAAATCAATTTTTTTTGATTAATCGTTAAAGCCCCTAAAACTTGTGTAACCAGATAGAAATTTTCTATTTTTTAATATTTTCTTCATCGATATAACATCAAAGTTACCACTTGTATTTGGTGCCAAGTCATGAACTCCGAAAGGAGATTTAACAACTCCAAAAAAAGATAACAGTATCATTTGGTATCCTCCTTATAAGTTCGAGTTCCTCAATTAAGCAGAAGCTTATCATCCATTATAAAAGCCTGTTATTTTTCAACATTTAAAGTCATTCATAACCCTGTTGAAAACAAGACAATAAGAAGAAACTGTTTTTTCATCCTGTCAATTTGTTTTTCTCCAAACAATACATGCCTGACAGAGGCCACCGTACCAGAATCTGCTGTCAGGCATACGTGTTATCCATTTATTTGATTCATATGGGCTGCAATCTCTTGAGACACCAATAAAGGATTGTCCAGCATGGAATAATGGCTGCATTCCGGAAGCACTTTAAACGTTGAATTCGGAACAGTTTCTTGCAGCTTTAATCCCCAGTATGAAGGAAGGTACCGATCATATTGCCCATACAAAAAAGTAGCCGGTACGCGCACTTCCTGAAGCCCAGGAACCACATCCTCTGTTTGATGATGATCAAGCGCGAAGGAAGCTTCCTGTAATTCCCCCAGTCCGTTTTCATGGTCAAACGGCGCGATAAAAGCTTGAAGAATCTCGGGTGTAACCATCTGCTGATGAAAGACCCCTTCACTGATCATCCGCTCAATGAAATATGGAGACGGCTCAAACTCAGGCGCTGTCGGATACCGCAGCGATACAACTTTAGGCAGCGGCCAGTTGCTGAAGGTCACGCCATCAATGACAACAAAACTCTCTACCCGGTCCGGATACTGGACAGCTAATATTTGTGCGACTCCTCCGCCCAGATCATGCCCGACAACGTTTACTTTCTGAATGCCAAGCATATCTAGCAGCGATATTATGTACTGCGCCTGCATCGGGAGGGTCAACTCTTCTTTTGCCGCCCTGCCTGAAAGTCCGTACCCAAGCATATCAGGAGCAATAACAGTGTACTGCTTGGCCAGCTGCGGAATCACATTCATCCACAAAAAAGAGTTTGTCGGAATTCCATGTAACAGCAAAATCGTTTGGCTGCCGACACCTGCAGTCCGGTAAAATAATCTGTGCTCCCCAACCTGAATTTCTTTCTGAAGCATGTCCAAGCAAAAGCACCTCCTGAAATAAAATACATCATTTGGTGTTCCCTTTTTATGTATCTTTCACTCAAGAAAGCCTTTCCATTTATTTTTTGGAAAAGCTTTCACCTATGGTTCACTCATTCCCGACATGCTGATAGTGTTGCAGCGTCAGCCGCTGCATTTGTTCACTGGCCATCGGAACAAATTCACCATTTCCTCTTCTGATAAGACGGGTGTAGAGCATTTGCAGCGCGGCATCTTGGAAAGACATTTGAAGATGAATATTTCTCACGTTAGGATGTTTCATCATTAATGCAGAATTAAAATTATCGCTTCCCATGAGTTTTGCGGTCGATCTAGCCTCAAGAGCGATATCTTTTTCAGCAGCCGAAAGAGCCCCTGAATGCTGGTGAAAATGAACGTACGGCATTTCAGGCAAATGCACCTCACTCGTTTGATCCGGATTGATCAGTGCCAGCATCGCCGTGACATGAGTTCTTAAAAGATTCGCATGCAGGTGGAGTAAATCCCTCAAATCGCGATGCCGAACAGCAGATCCGTATGCTTTCAGCTTAGAAATCACACCTTCATGGGTGCTCAAATGCTCTGCCATTATCCCCAGATCTGCGGCAGGAAGTTTCATATGAACATCCCTCCTTTATTGTCTATATAGGCTATGAACGATTGAAAAAATGGTGCATTGTTTTCCCCAAGAATGATGAAAATAAAAGACATATGAATGAATCTATATAAAAGGAGCTTTCGCCAATGCCTATTCCTCAACTGATCATTAGACTCTTCATCGCCTTTATCACCTTGTTGGTGTTAACAAGACTGATGGGCAGAAAAGAAATCGCCCAGCTGACCTTTTTCAACTTTGTTTCAGCAATTTCCATTGGAACCATTGGGGCCTCGCTTGCCATTGACTCAACCCTTAGCATCAGAAATGGGTTAATCGCCCTGTTTGCCTGGAGCGCTTTTACAATCATCGTCGGATTTTTGGATATTAAGTTCCCTGCTATTCGGTATGCGGTTGAAGGGCAGCCGGTCATCTTGATTAGAAAAGGCAAAATAATGGATAAGCAGTTGAGAAGCGTCCGTCTTGATCTCGATGCTTTACAAACCTTACTACGCAAAAAAAATATATTTTCCTTGGCCGATGTCGATTATGCCATTTTTGAAACGGACGGCAGTCTATCCGTACTGAAAAAGGAAGCAAAACAAAACGTGACGAAAAAGGATATGAACGTTCAAGGAGAAAATGCAAATCCGAAAGTATCTCATCCTGCTTCAGTCATAACTGATGGGAAAGTGAGAGAAGACAACCTGAAAAAATTGAATCTGAGCAAACAATGGCTGATGGATCGGTTAAAAGAAACCGGTGTCCAGCATCCTAAAGAAGTCTTTTATGCAGAAGTTCAAACAGACGGCACTCTGTATATTGATAAAAAAGAGGATTCTACACCTGAATAAAAAAAGGCTTGAACCAGTCTTCTCTAACTGTTTCAAGTCCATGAAATACTCTCATTGTTAAGCTGCCTGTTTAAAAGCCTCAGCACATGAAAAACAAGCTTCCACGCAATCCTGACAATGCTCTTTGTCATGCTTTAGTATTATAAGTTATTATTATATTTGTTCATTGATATTAGCACATCAGAAGTCGCATACAGATTGTATGCGACTCAGCTTGTCGACGCAGACAATTTAATTGTCTGCTTTTTCATTTGGACGGTTTTTAAGAGAACATGATTTTCATATGGTTCAAGGACTTGCACTTGATGCCATGTTCTCGATAAAGAAGATCAATCACTCTAAAAAAAATACCAATATAATTTGGTATCTCCATCCAAATCGAGTCCCTCAATAAAATGGAAGCTTATTGTCAAATACAGAAGCCTGTTATCTCAAGTAGATGTCATTAATTAAACTCATTTTCATTGAATTTTATTTTGAGCCCTTATATCAAGTTAAAGAAGTTACTTTTTAATCGAATGTCGTATTTCCTCTGACTTTATTTGTTTAGCTATAATGTTAATAACGTTCCTCAGAAATTCCTCTTTTGTTAATGAAGCATAAAAAAGAAACCGTCATTTACTTTTGAACCATTGTTTAACAAAGAAGTGCATTAAATCTGATTAAGGAATCAACACACTAGTTACATTTATTTTTAACACGTTCTTCCTCTCTCCGTACAGCCAAAATAACCTCCTGTTACATACACAGGAGGCCGCCATTAAAACTCAATTTTAATTTTTTGAGAATCCCTGATTTTCTTGTGGTTTTGATCAAAAACGTCGCTCGTTGTGATCTCGATCCACTTCATATCCTTTGTTTTCTTACTGTCTTCTGCTTCCTTGTTATGCGCATGTCCGCTTGCTGCGTTAACGATAAAACCTAGGTTTCCGGCTTTTGCAGCGCCGCCATCCAATTCTCCATTTAACTCCTCAAGGTAAATATCCTTTTTCCAATCAAAGGTTTCACCTGTGTTTGTTTTCAGTAAAGCAATTGGTGCAAAATTCACTTTCTCAGAAGACTTGTTTTTAATTTCAACGAAAATCTTAACAAAATCAAACTCTTCATCATGTGTCAATACGTGAAAATAATCAATCATGCTGTAATCCGGGCGCAAGTGAATCAGCTTCACGTGTCTTACGGTTAATTCAATTGAGCCTATGTCATATGTTTTGCCTACGTTTTTGATATTTTTTAAAACGGCTTCACCTTTGTCATCAGAAAATGTTTGATTGACCTTTTGCAATGACCTGTCATCTGTAACTTGCGGATTAGGCTGATACTCATTTATTTTACTGTCTGCTTGAGCGGAAGCGTTCTGCGTTTTGACTTCTGCTGTTTGGCCGCCTGTATTGTTTTTGCTGGCGTTTGATGAGCAGCCGGCAAGCATCATGATTGAAAATAAGATGAAAAGCGCCTTTCTCATCTTAATGGCCTCCATTCAAATAGAGATCCCGTTACTTCATACAAGCAACGGGACACCTTGTATTCTCTTACTTATCTTTAATCTTGATTTTGTATTGTAGGGCATCGAAAACATTTTTTGCGATTTCGGTATTATCGATTTGTCCGGCAAATGTCTCGCTTGACGGTCCGTATGCGTATACAGGAACATCTTCACCTGTATGTCCGCCCGTTGTCCAACCGGTGTGAGAGCGTTTGTTGAAAATGTCTTCAATCGCATTGTCGATATCAAGCACTTTCTTCGTTTTGGCTGCTTCTTCTACTGATTGAATGTCTCCTGCCGTTAATGCTAACTTCTTTTGATCAATATATTTCTTTAATGTTTTTTCAACATCCGCACCGCCGGCGATTTTTTCTGCCATAAAGTCAGGCGTGCGCTTTGCTGCTTGAATCGGTTCACTGAACCAGTTGTAGATGCCGTCTGCACCGATAGAGTATCCGCCGGTTGAGTGGTCAGCCGTTGCAACAACCAATGTATGCTTGTCTTTTTTGGCAAACTTAATGGCTGCCTTATAGGCTTGTTCGAAGTCATCCATTTCACTCATCGCGCCGACAATATCATTGTCATGTCCGGCCCAGTCAATCTGGCTTCCTTCAACCATCAGGAAGAATCCGTCTTTATCCTTGCTTAATTTTTTAATGGCTGTGTCTGTCATATCTTTTAATGAAGGAATATCCTTCGTGCGGTCAAGCTTTTTAGGCAGGCCGCCGTCAGCGAATAGACCGAGAACTTGGCTGTCTTTATTTTTCAGCATGTCCTTACGGTTATCCACATAGCTGTATCCCGCTTTTTTGAATTCCTTGATCAAATTACGGTCCTTACGGTCAAAATTGCTTTTTCCTCCGCCTAGAAGGACATCAATTTTGTGCTTGCCGTTTACCATTTCATCAAAATAATCATCGGCAATCGAGTTCATATTTTTCCGGCTGTGGTCATGTGAACCGAAAGAAGCCGGAGTGGCGTGTGTAATTTCTGAAGTGGCCACAAGTCCTGTTGATTTTCCTTTTTCTTTTGCCGCTTCAAGTACGGTTTTGGCCTCTGAACCGTCGTTATCCACCGCAATCGCATTATTGTATGTTTTAATTCCCGCTGACATGGCCGTTGCCGCAGCTGCAGAATCCGTCACATTTTGCTCAGGGTCATCGGGGTAAGTCGTTTGCTGGCCGACAAGATATTGATCAAAAGCGGTAGGCTCCACAGCCTTTGTCTTTTTATTATCCTTTAAGTAGCGGTAAGCGGACGTATAGGACACACCCATACCATCACCAATCAAAACGATGACATTTTTGATTTCATTTTGCTTCCCCTTTTTCTTTTCTTGAGCGCTGGCTTCAGATACACCGCCGCCGGCTAAGCTGCTGAACGCAATAGATGACAAAACCGCGATAGGCAGTAATTTCTTAGGGAATTTTTTCAACTCGATAACCTCCTAACATAATTGACAAACCTATTATATTTATAAAGTATTAAGCTAATATTAATCGATTTTAAAGATTGGCTTAACAAGATGGACAACTTATGAATCGGAAAACGAAAACGTCATCGACACCATTCAAAGTCAAAAAACATATCGACATCCTCAGGACGAGAGAAAGAAAACGAAGCGCGAAATCGTAAAGGAGTCCGGGATCTCGCGCTGCTATGTACCCTGACCTGAGAAGGAGAAGCGATGGAATGGGAAATAAAAAGAGGCCGGTAATAGAAGCCGGCCTCTCTCTTCTTCGTATACTCCTTAAAATCAGAGCACCTTCACTTTATTTTCTTTATCTTATTTTTTCATCAATTGATACTCTTTCTCCCAAAAATGAGCATTTTTTATACCCGGTTTTTCCGGATTAAATACCGGGTCTTTCCTCGCTTTTTTTTGCTCCTCATCATACCTCAGCACTTTCACGCAACAATGAATGCGGAGGAACCTGGAATGTTTCAATCAGTTTTGGGATAAAAAACGTGTTGACGCTCCTCTGCTTGACTATTTAATATTCGATAGCTGGACCCTCCAATATGAAGCGGAACATCCAATTTTTCTAAATTCGGCATACCATTTTTTAAGAAAAGCTCTTTATCTTGATATCTCTGTAAAACTTCTCCCGCAATCCACTCTTGATCGCCCAAAGTGGAAATACTGTGTACTTTACACTCATAAGCGAAATACGCATCAGTTAAAATCGGTATCTCAGCTTTTAGTCCTTCTTCGTATTGAATATGAAATGCTTCAAACTTATTTAAATCTCTGCCGCTATGGGTGCCTAATGCTTGAATGAGTTCCGAACATCTCCCCGGAAGAAAATTCACACCGAAAACGTCGCTTTTCTCAATCAATTTGTAAGTATATGTCTCTTTATTTATCGATATCCCATACATCCCGGGAGAAGATCCAATATACGTATGCCACCCGGAAGCCATGGCGTTTTTTTCACCTTCATATTGAGCCGTAACGACAGCTACCATTCCAGGGTAGGCGTACCAAATGGGTTCATCTATCGGTGCTCTCATCTTCATCGCTCCTTTTGTTTTAGATTCATTTTTTATTTAAATTTGAGAGGCACACATCTAAATCGCCAAGTACTTCTTCAAATAAACCATTCGTTTAGAATTTAATAAATGGGCTTCCAGCAGGCTTTGCGGCATGAGTAACCGAAGCGTCTTATTTTCTGCCATCTTATACATCCTTCCTTTCAATATTCATCAGAACGATGCATAAATCATAAACCCTATAGCAACTATAGGGTCAAGGGGATTGTTAATTTTTCCGCACTCTAAATTCTGTGAGGAAGTCTTCTTCTTTTAATGAGTTATAGCTGTTTGGAAAAGAAACTTGATATACTTTTCCATCCGTTTGAATGCCATGTGATTCAATAAAATCGTACAGTTTTTGATAGTAGTAAAAATAATTTGTTGCCGTGCAATCAAATGAAATACATACATATTCGCCGGATGGGATTGTATCTATCCTCATGTTTTGTTCCCCTGTATCTATCTTTACTCCATCATAAATCGTCGTATAAACGCTGTTGCAATAAATGTCACCGGAATCTTTATAGGGCTTTAAATCATAAATCAGTCCATAATAGTTATCAACGATATCTCCTCTTTCTTCAAGAACTTCAGCCAATTTTCGGTAATACAAATCTGATTGTTCATGAGGATTCACTTGAGGTGTCACTGCTTTTAAAATGGTTTGGCCTCCTATATGTCGAACATAAACTAGACCTTCTTCTTTTTTAGTGCGTATCTCCAATTGTTCATTAAGCTGGTGCTTTCTTCTTTGAAGAAATTGCCTGGCACGTTCGAGGCTTTCCATCTCACGCTCAATCACGCTTTCTTGTTCCTCAAGAAAGGCTTGCATCAGTTCAGGGGTAGATGTATGTGAAATCATGCGCTTAATTTCTCCCAACGGTGTTTTAATAGATTTGAGATATTTTATAATATCTAAATAAAAAAACTGTTTAACATGGTAATATCGATAGCCATTATCCCGGTCTGTACATTGAGGCTTAAAAATTCCGATCTTATCATAATAGCGCAATGTTTGAATGGAAATGTTATTAAGACGGGCTGTTTCCCCAATTGAAAAATATTCCTTCATTAATCTCATCCTTTCTTCTTTGTTAGTTCAAGATGATATCAACTGAACGATCTTGAGAATAACCTGTTTAAGACGATCTTCTTTTTTCGTTCTTTGTTCAACATATCCATCAAGCAATGATCGTTCATTTGTTACGCAGCTTTAAAAATGATTATGAAAGGGGTGAGTATCTGCCAGAAGATGATTAAAGAATCCACCAAATATCCAGGTATGGTGTACTCGTGCGTGTTAAATTGACATGATATATGTCTCATTGCTTTGACTCCATCTTCTGTTTCTTTATGTAGTGATTCATGATGGGTTCATGGTTCTTTTGATCATCAAAATGCGAATGAGAATTAACCACATTATAGCAATTTCACAGTCAATAGAGTGTATATAATGGCATGAATAGCTGCATTTTAAGGGGAAGATATGGAATTTGTAAGTCGGGTATGAGTAGACGTTAAGTTTTAGTTGTTACTTATCTAGGTATGTAATGACTTGCTTCAAGTAAATGGTGTATGATCATCTTTACCGCCTTAATTGGTATCAAAGCCAAAAGATATATCGACACCTTGGATGTCAGAAAAAAGGAAGTCATCATCGGCCGTTTCGACCTTGATTTGAAGAAGGAGCTCAGGATCTCGCGGAGCTATGATTCCGAATCTGAGAAATGGGTGAAGAGGAAGTGTGATATTCAGTGAAGAGACTCAGGATGAGATAAACCTGCACTCTTACATGAAAAAAGAATACGCTGAGGATTTTTTGCACATTCATAGTTCCCTGACATGCTAAAGGACTGAATACTTGTTCAATTCAGCCCTTTAGCTTTTTTATCTTATCATAACGATAAAGTACAGGTTGCAAAATCAATAAACAAAACACAATCCAAATAAAAAGAGAAAACCACTTTAATAGTGAATCCCATCCGCTCCAAAAAGACATAAAATAAAGTATTGGCAAAATAAAAATCAAACTAAAAAGCAATTTTGAAGCTGTTGTTTCCTTTAGCGGACTTTTACATTTGGGGCAAGTTGGCTTCTTTGTTCTAATAAGTTTATATTTTTCTCTAAAAGTAAACGGTTTCCTGCATACCGGACATTTGCTCATTTTCCCGCTCCTTAACAGGGCTTACTTTGTAAAAACCAGCTTGAGCTTTGTTGTTTGCTTTGTTTTTTCTTATAATACCATGTGGACTTATGCTTATATTTATATTGTTTGTAACACATGCTTCCATCTTTGACAGGCTTCGAAGTTCTGTATTGCTTGATTTTCACCTTTATTAATTTATCAAGTGTCTCTCCTACAGCCAATGAAGTTAGGGTTAAAACTGTTTGTTTTACTCTGCTCGCAGGAACCCTGGTCCATATACTTGTCAAAGAAATTGCCGCTCCAACCAAAGTGCCTGCCGGAACATTATTTGTTACAGTTCCCATGTATACTTCTTTGTACGCTGACAAACCCATTTCAAATTCTTTCTTTGTTTCTAATGTTACACCGTTTAATAAGGTCATGCCCGTTGCAGGGTTATATTGAATATGAGTCGTATGTTTATTTTCAGTAACGATGGCTTCAACGATTCCATTTTCATGGTATGTTGTTTCCAGCGTAAAATGCATCTGCCCATCTTTTACAATTTCCCTTGTCTTTTTCCCTGAGTAATATAGATCATCAATGGCAGTTTTATGTTCTACAAACCCTTCAGCCGAGACAAAGTCATATGGAGTCACAAAAGAACCACCTGCAAAAAGCAGTACTATTAAAAAATACATTTTCTTTTTCACACTTCTCTCCCCCTTGAATATCCAAATAATTACTTTACATTTTATAAAAAGGGGTTATTTTGCACAATACTTTTGTCAATACCAATTTCCTAAAGTCAATAAAACACTTTTTGTATGTCACAGGAATGTATCGACATCTTGGACGGAAAAAAGTCATCATCGGCCGTTTCGACCTTGATTTGAAGGAAGAGAAAACGCGAAGAAGCGGGCGCTGCGGAAGATGTTTCAGAAGTGTGATCGGACGGAGAAGGAAAAGCGGAAATAATATCAGTCAGAGGCCGGGAGTAAGACAATATCGGCCTCTTGACTCTTTATTCCATGCGCTTGAGCAGACATTTTCTTTCATTACAATCCGCTTGTAATGGCAAGACCGTCTTTCTGCCATTGGACAATGCCCCCGCTCAAACTCAATACTTGTTTGAAACCGCCGTTAGCCTGCAGGATGCTGGCTCCGATGGCAGATCGGGCTCCGGAATGACATTGCACAAGGATCGGACAGTCTTTTCTAATGTCATCCAGACGTTCTTGGAGCGTTCCCAACATGATGTGTTGCGCATTTGGAATATGACCTTCCTGCCATTCAGTCAGATTGCGAACATCAAGCACGTGCACGAATCCGTCTTCCACTAATTTTTCGATCTCAGGTGGTGTCATCTCCGCGTACGATTCAAGTGAAAAAGCACCGCTTGCCAGAATTTTGTCACGATCCATAAACCCTGCAATATTGTCAATGCCTACAGAGCGCAGCGCTTCCACGAGTTCGTTCACTTCAGCCGGATTCGTTATGAAGTACACAGGACGAGTGTAGTCGATGAGCCAGCCTGCCCAGTTCGTAAACGCCTTGTTGAATGGAATGTTGATTGTGCCTTTGATATGCCCTTCAGCAAATTCCCGGGAAGAGCGGGTATCCACAATTTGCTCTTTTCCCTGCAAATCTTTCACTTGTTCAATCGACGTAATCTCTGGAACAGGAGAAAGATCTTTAAGCAATGCAGGGCCTTCTTTATTTACTCGTTTCATCACAGCGAAATACTTTGGCGGTTCTGGTTGCCCGTCAAGCAAGGCTTTAACGAATGTTTCTTCATCGGTGTATGCCATTGCCCAGTTAAACATCTTTTCGTAACCGACAGTCGTAGTTGGAATGGCTCCCAATGCCTTGCCGCAAGCGCTGCCTGCGCCATGAGCCGGCCAAACCTGCAAGTAATCCGGGAGTTGTTTAAACTTTCCGAGGGACTTGAACATCTCTCTTGCCCCCGATTCTGACGTTCCTTTGATCCCCGCCGCTTTTTCGAGCAAATCGGGTCTGCCGATGTCGCCCACAAAGACGAAATCTCCTGTAAAGATGCCGATTGGACGATCCGCATTTCCTCCGCTGTCCGTCAACAGAAAGGAAATGCTTTCCGGGGTATGGCCGGGAGTATGCATAACCTCAAACATCAGGTTTCCGATAGAAAAGCGATCGCCGTCTTTCACAAGTTGACGTTTCAATTCATCGACATATTGGTATTTCCAATCTGCGTCCCCTTCATCGGAAAGATACAGCTTCGCTTGATGTGTAGCGCCGAGTTCGCGAGCGCCGGAAACAAAGTCGGCGTGAATATGGGTTTCTGCGGCCGCTGTAATGTTTAGCCCTTCATCTTCGGCTGCTTGTAAATATGGTTTTAGATTGCGGCCGGGATCAATGACAATTGCCTCGCCTGTTTTTTGGCAGCCAACCAGATAGGATGCATGGGCCAGCTTTTCATCGTAAAAATAGCGCAATAACATGTTGTATTCCTCCTCTTGAAACATTTATCGGAATATGTCCTTTTTTGAGTTCGCATCACATCAGTCCTTTTAACATGCCATTCCAATACATGATGGGAAGCAATCTTCTTTTTAACAGGTACATGCTGAATCGTTCCTTGGACTGATCAAATGGAAACGTTTCTTGCGGCACCTTATGATAGTCAAACTCTGCCAGCACGAGTTTGTTGTATCCTGTAACCAAGGGGCACGAGGTATATCCATCGTACTTTGCTTCTAATGAAGATCCTTTGATCAAGGACATCAGATTTCGCACCACAACCGGAGCCTGTTTACGAACTGCAGCTCCCGTTTTGGACGTCGGCAGGTTGGCACAGTCACCAATTCCAAAAACATTGGCAAACTTTTTGTGCTGCAGAGTGTACGGATCCACATCGACCCAGCCGCCGGCATCCGCCAATACGCTTTCTTTGATGAAGAGAGGTGCTTTCATCGGCGGCGTCACATGAAGAAGATCATATGCTAATACTTCCTGCTCTCCCGTCTCCAAGTTTTCGAACAAGGCTTCTTTTGAATCAGGCCGAATTTCGATTAGATTTCTCTTGTACATCGTTTGGATATCCTTGCGCCTGACGACTTTTTCGAGCGCATTTGCGTATTTGGGGGCATCAAAAATGGTTGATTTCGCCGATGCAAAAATCATGTCCGATTGATTGCGAACATTTGACTTGCGAAAATAGTCGTCTGCTAAGTACATAATTTTTTGCGGAGCTCCCCCGCATTTCACAGGAGAATCAGGATGAGTGAAAATGGCGGTTCCGCCTTTGAAATTACGGATATTTTCCCAAGTGCTGTCAACCGTATGGTATGAATAGTTGCTACAAACCCCGTTTTTTCCAACCGCATCTTTCAAACCTTTGACCCCGTCCCAATCGATTTGCAAACCGGCTGCTGCCACGAGATAATCATAGGAAACGATCGTTCCTTGTTTTGTAAGAAGTGTGTTCTGATTCGGGCGAAACTCTGTTACAGCATCGCCGATCAAGTCTACCCCGGCAGGAATCAGGGAAGCTAAATCGCGCTCGGACTCTTCCTTCTTCGCAGCGCCGCCTCCGACTAATGTCCACAAAGGCTGGTAGTAGTGCTTTGTTTGCGGGTCAATGATGGCAATTTGTCCTTTGAGTGTTTTAGAAGCCCGGACGAGACGGGCGGCGACAGAGATGCCAGCAGTCCCAGCTCCTACAATAACAATGGTATAACGAGCTTGTCTTGCCATAGTCAACCACCTTTTGTTTTAAAAAGTTGCTGTTTTTCTTAAAGATGTGTCTCTTGTTTTTTAAGTTACCATCCATCTTCCTTTTTTTGTATAGGGGAACTCCCCTACTTTTATTTGAGCCCCGTCTTCCCAAGCTGACAAGGTTAAGAGGCTGTATGTTAGAACGTCAGATCGAGATATTTGTTTTTGATCCCATATTGGATTAATTCGTGTTTCGAGTCCAGTTTTAATTTCTGCATCATATTTGTTTTATGATTTTCGACGGTTTTGACGCTGATTGAGAGTTTATCGGCAATCTCCTTATTGGCATAACCCAGCACAATGAATCTGAGAATCTCCTTTTCGCGAACAGTTAAAACAGAAGGCGGCTTTTGGGACGCTGAACTCAGCCATTGATCAATGATGTCTTGCGATACAGATGTCTTGTAATAGAGATTTCCCCTGTACACTTCGACAATCGCCTGATAAAGCAACTGATAATGACTGTTTTTCAAGACGTATCCATGGGCCCCCGCCTCTATCGCTTTTTGGATAAAAATTTCTTCATCATGCATTGTCAAAATCACGATTTTAACAGAAGGGTTCATCTTTCGGATCGCAGTACTCGCTGTGAATCCGTCCAACCCGTTTGGCATCGACAAGTCCATCAGCACGACATCCGGTTTCAGCTGTCCGACCTTAAAAACGGCTTCGTTGCCATTGTTGCTTTCTCCCGCAATTTCGATTTCAGAAAAACCTTCCAAAAGCACACGGATGCCCTTGCGGATCATCATGTGGTCATCGACCAGCAATACCTTGATCACTCCCCCTCCCCTCCTTTGTCCTGTACTTTCACTTTAATTGTCGTTCCTTTCTGAAGTGCGGAGTGAATTCGAAGGCTTCCTTCCATCTGATCGACTCTTTCTTCCATATGTTTAAATCCCAAGCCTTCCTCTGTCAGCCCACGTTCAAAACCGATGCCATTGTCCTGAATCATCAAAACGAGCTCACCATCTTCTTTGTACAATATGACCTTAATATGTGTCGCCTGCGAATATTTCAGGGCATTATGCAGCGCCTCCTGAATGATGCGGTATAAATTGATTTCCAAAACCGGCAGCAAGCGATTGCTGACATTGCTTGAGGCAAACGTAATAGAAACATCCTGATGCGTCTTGTTTAAGCTGGACACAAGGTGTTTGACAGCAGGAATCAGCCCCAGCTGATCGAGACTGTGCGGCCGCAGCTGAAGAGAGTAGAGCTTGACGTCTTGGATCGCTTTTTCCAGTTCATCGATGATTTCCTGCATGTACTCCGTAAATGTTTCTTCCAGCTCCATGCGCGATTGAATCGCTTGAATACCTACTGAAACCGAATAAAGCGATTGCCCTACGCCATCGTGTAGTTCCTGGGCCAGCCGCTTGTGTTCGTTTTCCTGGGTTTCTAACGTTTTTTGCAAAACCAGCTTGGAGATCTTCGCTTCTTCCTCCTTTTTCTTCATTGTTAAATCTTTCAGGACCAAAAGAACTTCCATTTGATCGCCGTTTTCAGAAATGACGGCCGTACTCATCTCCATGTCGACGAATCGCCCCTCATAGGTGGGCATCGAGGAAAGAAAATAAGGAACTTCCCGCTTGGCCAGCAAATAACAACGCGCTTCTCCCGCTTCCAATTTTCTCGTTTGGCAGTAGGAACAGTACGGAACCTTGTCCCCTAATTTCCATCCCGTCATCTTCTCTGCGGACGGATTCATCACCAGAATTCTGCGTTCCTGATCCATCATGATGATTCCATCCTGCAAATGGTCGAAGATCTGCCTTAAATAGCCGCTTTCCATTGACTTTCCTTCTTCTTTATACCGTTCAAAAAAAGTCGATTTTTGACACATCATGGCCCCTCCCTCAGCTATCTATTCCTCGTACAACTGATAGACTCTTTTTAACTTCTGTTCAAGCTGCTGAAAATGAACAAAACGCGCTTCTCTTAGACATTCGGTTCCCTCAATAAACAAAAGAAGCACAGGAATTGTGAAGACTGAAAACCTGCCGGCAACCTCCTCCACTATATCAGCGTTGATATGCCCTAATTTAATCTTTGGAAAGCGAGTCAACAGTACTCTAAGCTGCGGCAGAACAGCATGACATACTGTGCATTGAGGCCTTGATATATATAGAAAACTCAATTCATGACCGGTTATAAACTTCTCAATTGCCACCATCGAAGTCAGATCTGTCATCTCTTTCATCCAATTCCTCCTTTAAAATGAAATTTTCTCTGATCTGTTTATCTTAAAATATGAATTTAAAATATCAACCTAAACTTTCACTGTTGTCATCATAATAACGAATATCAGAATCCTTGTGAGAAACGGGCACCGATCAAGAGTTTACCGGCCAGAGAAGGGAAAGCGCTCATCTTATTGACTCATAATTGTTTAACTCCCATAATACCCATTAAACCAATAAGTTTTTTCACAACTATTTAAACCTGTGCAAATCGCTATTATTAAAAAGAATGTCATCCAGCGCTTGAAACGATGATTGAATGCGATCGAGTTTCCTAACATGAAAGCAATCGACTATTGAACCTGTTGGGTCTTTCATTTTCAAAGGTATCCTAACCAGATTTTAATGGCTGTCGCTGCTATTAATAGAGCTAAAACCCATTGCAGGAATTGTGTATTTACCTTTTGTCCAACTTTTGCGCCAAGAGGAGATGCAATTAAACTAGCGATCATAAGAACCAGAGCCGGCCCAAAAAGCACCTGTCCGGTCATTACTTTTCCAATTGTTGCGCCGATAGAGGAAATAAACGTAATCGCAAGAGATGAAGCAACGGTGATTCTTACAGGAATATTTAAAATCGATAACATAATAGGAACTAAGATAAAAGCGCCGCCGGCTCCTAAAACACCTGATACGCCGCCAATAATAAAGGCTAAGGACGAAGCTAACCATTTTTGAAATGTGATTTCTTCGCCTTCCCTATGTTCTTGTCCTTTTTTAGGTGTAAACATTAATATAACAGCTATAATAGCCAAAATTCCGTATATGAAATTCATTCCTTGTTCAGATAAACGATGAGAAAAGTAACTTCCCAATACACTCCCAATCAGGATACTGCTTCCCATGTAAGTGATTAATGGTTTATTTAAAAAACCACTCTTACGATAAGCCCAAACACCGCCAAGTGTTGCAAAGAACACTTGAATCGCTCCTATCCCTGAAACTTCATGGGCTGTTAATGACATCACTCCCGCTAGAGAAGGAATGTACAACAACATAGGATAATTAATAACAGATCCGCCAATACCAATCATTCCGGAAATAAAAGCGCCAATAAACCCTATCATGAAAATCGTGATCATAAAGGCAATATCCATTTTGGTTTCCCCCTTTTCAAAGGAAAAGGGTATCTTTTGATTCGATACCCTTTTACATCCATTAGCCTTTTTTAATCCAGAATTTCAGTACATCGCCTTCTTCAGTTTGCTCTAAAAGGTCATGTCCGCCAGATTTAGACCAAGCAGCAAGATCATTTTTAGCTCCCTTATCTGTTACATGAACTTCTAATATTTGACCTGATTCCAGTTCATTCATCGCTTTCTTTGTTCTGACGATTGGCATTGGGCATGCCAGGCCCTTTGCGTCTAGTACTTTATCTGATTTCATGTTCATCTCTCCTCTTTTTAATAGAAACTTGTGTTACCTTATTGCACAGCGGTTTGGACCAATCTCCATTTCACGCTGTTTTTCTTCATCTGGGCTGATTTTCCCCATGTTTGTTTCTCGAATCTCTTGATATGCATTTGGTTGCGGAGGCAAATGATCTGTAACTAAGTGTCTAAATTCTGTTTCATCCGCAATATTCAAACCATGGTTCTCGGTAAATAATGTACTTAGTTTTTGACCAACACTTCCATCCTCATTTAGCTCATCAATGATCATAAAGTGTGCCGGTAATACGATTAAATCCTTCGATAACGCTTTGTAGCGGCTATAAAGCGTTTTTCTTAAATCTCCTACCCAATCTTCTGCCATACCGGCTAAGTCTGGTCTGCCAATTGAATCGATAAATAAGATATCACCTGAGAGAAGATACTGATCATCGACAATGAAAGAAGTGGAGCCAATGGTATGTCCCGGAGAATAAATCGGTTGAATTTTAATCTTTGTATTTCCAATGATAATATCATTTCCTTCTTCCAACGGCTGATAATCGAATGCCACTTCTTCAGCATCTTTAGGCGGTAACCAGTAGGTTGCATTTGTTTTTTCAGCAATGACTCTGCCGCCTGAAATATGGTCTGCGTGAAGATGTGTATCAAATACGTGAGTAATCGTTACACCTTTCTCCTTCGCAAAATCTAAAAATACTTCTGCCATACGTGTCGCATCAATGATCGCTGCTTCACCATTGGAGATGACCATGTAAGACAAGCAACCTTTCCCAATTCGAACAAACTGATACATCTCACCGCCATCTTTTAAACCCCCTACTTTTACCGGCTCTAAATGTTCACTCCATGCTTTCATTCCGCCTTTAAGATAGGATACAGAAAGACCTGCTTCAGAAAGCATTTCGGATACCATGACGGATGAACCTTCTTTTGCACATACGACCAGCACTTCTTTTCCAGAAGGAATTTTCTCCAAAATATCTTCTACGCCATCTAAAAGATCGAAATAAGGAACATTCAAATGGTCAAAATAGTGCCCTTCAATCTTCCAATCGTTAAAATCACTTTCATTACGTACATCCAAAATAAATAAAGGTTCTTTGTTAAAGATTTTTTGTGTCACTTCTTTTGCGGTAAGTGCTTGCACGGTCATGTTTAATTTCCTCCCATATCAAAATCTTATTAAGCAGGACTAAAATGTTAAAGATACATCTGCGTCTTTTGCAAAATCTAAGAAGGTAACAGCCCCGCCTACTTCAATTCCTTCTATAAAATCTTCTTTAGTTAAACCCATAACGTCCATCGTCATTTGACAACCAATAAATCTAACACCCATCTCTTGTGCCATTTCAATCAGTTCAGGAATAGACGGCACGTTTGCTTTCTTAAATCCTTCCGCAAAGTGTTCTTTTCCTTGCGGCATTTCTAATTCTTGATGTGCTTGCTTATGAATCAGATTTAATCCCTCGAATGTAAAGAAGATAGATACTTCTTGATCACTTGCTGCTGCCGCAGTTGCAATATTAAATACTTTATAAGCATCAAATAGACCACCATTTGCCGCAATAATCGCTACTCTTGTACTCATATGTTCATCACCCTTTTTATTTATTCTGTTTTACCTGTCCAATCACGCATACCTGAGACAACATTAATAACCTTTTTAAAACCTTGTTTTTTCATGGTGTGGGCTGCCATTTCACTTCTTCTTCCCGAATGGCAGATAATATAAATTTCATCATTTTTGTTTAATTCGTTAGAGCGCTTTTCCACTTCACCAAGAGGGATATGCACAACTCCGGGGATATGAGCTTCTTCATACTCCTCTATCTCCCGTACATCTAAAATGTTAAGAGACTCGTCACTATCCACTTTCTGTTTGAAAGCTTCTAATGAAATCTCAGGAATTGAAGATGCATTTTCTGATGAATGCTCTCCTCCTTTTCGAAGAAAATGACGAAGGACTTCTCCCTCTGTTTCAGTACCTAGATATTCATGACCTGTACTTTTTGCCCATGCTTCCAGATCTGCCGTAGAGCCCTTGTCTGTCGCTTGAATTTCCAATACTTCACCAGCTTTTAATTCTTTCATTTTCTTCTTCGTTTTTACGATTGGCATTGGGCAAGCCAAGCCTTTAGCGTCTAGTACAATATTTGCTTTCATCATTTTTTTCCTCCTTCTCTCTTATAGGGGTGGGGGTATACCATCAGATAAAAAATCGGTGTTAATGCCACGCATTCATGCCGCCTTTTATATTTGTGATACGTTTAAATCCTTGTTTTTTCAATACTTTACTTGCCTTTAAACTTCTCATTCCACTTTGACAGATCACAAATACGGCTTTATCTTTCGAAAGCTGATTAGTTTGATGAGGCAAGTCAGACAAGGGAATATTTTTGAACCCTTTAATATGCCTTGTCCGGAACTCATAAGGAGTTCGTACATCGATAAACTGTTTGTCTTTATTTTTCAGCTCTGACTTTAAATCAGCAATTGTTACTTGTTTAACACCTTGCAATGGTAAAAAACGTCGAAATACGATCCAAAGTAAAAATAAAATGAGTAATGTATTGATTATTACGCCGCTAACCATATTGTTATATAACCTCCCTTCATTTATTCAATTTGAAATGGTTAAAATTAGATGAATAAGTTGACATTGCCTTCTTCAGCATCTGCTAAATAAGCTGCTACTCCGGCATAGTCGATATCATCTAATAGTTCTTTTTCCTGCAAACCAAGAAGATCCATTGTCATCGTACAAGCTACAAGCTTCACATCCTGGTCTTGAGCCATCTCGATTAACTGTGGCAATGTCAGCGCGTTATGCTTTTTCATAACATTTTTAATCATTTTAGGACCCACACCCGCAAAGTTCATTTTAGATAAACCCATCTTTTCAGCACCGCGAGGCATCATTTGTCCAAACATTTTTTCAAGAAACCCTTTTTTCACTGGAACAAGTTCTTCTTTACGCAAAGCGTTTAATCCCCAAAAAGTATGAAAAATCGTCACTTCATGATCGTAGGCAGCAGCACCATTTGCAATAATATAGGCCGCCATTGCTTTGTCATAATCTCCGCTAAATAAAACAATTGTTGTACGTTTTGTTTGTTCTGTCATGTTTAACCTCCTATCATCCATATACCTATAGGGGTATATGGAGATTAAAAATTTTTTTCTGAAGATCTGCTATTAGCCAACTCGTTAAATACCGGTAGGGGTATATTATAAAACATATAAAAATTCGTCAACCCTAAAATTATAGGTTGATGAATTTTTTATCGGCTCTTTACCAATAAGTCGACTGCTTCTTTTACTAAGCTGGATGTGTCTTCTCCCTGTTCCAAGCTTTCACGAACACAATGTTCAAGGTTTGTACTCACAATAACACCTAATGCTCTATCCATTGCATTACGAGATGCTGCCAATTGAGTGACGACTTCTCTACAGTCTTTTCCTTGCTCCATCATCGTCAATACACCTTTAATCTGTCCTTCTATCCGGCGCAAACGATTTTTAATCTTTTGATCATACTCCATATCGCTAAGATCCTTTCTTTTATTAATTTCCGCTTTGCAAGTTGCCAATTCATAACTGTTCACAAGAATACCTTTGCGCTTTAGACAACGAACGCCTAAATTAAATTCTACCCTGTAACGAGCTATTATGTGTATCTTATCACGCGGAATCTCTAAATAAAAACGTTTTAGATACGCGTATGAGAATGTTTAAAATAAAATCTTCTGATAGATCGGGTACATCGTTTAATCGCGCATATCTATGATTGCCATATCTGCGGCTTTTTTTCATCCGGTTATAGGATCATAACGTTCGAATGATGATAAGCAGAAATGATATAGCTAAATCATTAATTTTATTGACACCACCTATTAACTTTCTTTATCGCTTACGAAGTAATTTTATACCCCTTAGGGTATATTGTCAAGCACAAAAGTTAACTTCTTATCTCCTAAAAATAAGAAACAAGCTGATTTATCAACTTTGTGCACATCGACGTCTCGGACGGCCGACAAAAAGAATCCATCACCACACGCTTCGGTCTTGATTTAAAAAAAGAGAACACAGAAAGGAAATCGCAAAAGATCTCGACATGCAATGGAGCCATGTGTCCGAACCCGGAAAACGGGATCGATGAGGATGTTCCATGAATTTTACCGGGCGGAGAATATGAAGCTGAAGGAGATGATGTGCCGTATGAGAAGCCGGATCGTTTTTCCGGCTTCCTTTATTTCATTTCAAAAAAACAAGAAATCACTTTATGCTGCTGGATATAAACATTGAGGCATCTTGATTCATAAAAATACGATGACCGTGATAGAATGTCTTCATTTCAGTTGATTTAAAGCCAACATCGGATAATCTTTTTTTCAATTCTTCGTGTGAAAAACCGCTGTGGACTTTCGGATGTTGAATTTTATCGTTTTTGTCAAAATCTACAATCATGAGCTTTCCGCCATGATTTAAAGCACCGAACAATTCTTGTAAAATTTTATTCGTATCCGGAATATGAAGAAGGACGAGTGACATTAACACGATGTCTGCCTTTAATTCCGGAGTTTCTTCGGTAAAATCTGAATGAAGCACTTTTGCGTTGGCGATTCCTTTGCGAGAAATTTTAGCTTTCGCCACCTCCAGCATTTGTTTTGACGAATCGACCAACAAAATAGACTGTACTAAATCTGATAATTCTAAACTAATGAGACCCGTACCGCTCCCATAGTCAATTAAAGATTTTGATTGACTATTTCGCAATTCCGGTCTTACTTCATCAACAATCACTTTTGCTAACTGAATTCTTTCTTCTGTATCATAGCGATTTGCCATCTGTTCAAAAACGTTATTTTCCATGCTCTGCTCCCCAGTTATTTTTAGAAGTTTCACTGCAGACTATGCTAACACCTTACATATTTTCGTTTGAAACCAAGGCGGCCTCTCTCTATATCCATTTGAATATTTTTGGAAGCGTTCAGGATACTGCTTTTTTTCTTGTCCCGCCGAAGTTCGACCGGGCCTACTGCTTTTGCGGTTTCAACCGCCTTTTCATGGAGGGGTAAATATGAAATCCCGACTGTGTAGATAAAGTTATTCATAGCCGATTTTGTTCGATCCGGAGAATCGTGAATCGCATGTTCCACCTGATCAAGCATACCGGCCATCTTGGTGACATTAAATTCATCGTCTGACCGATTACCTAAAAGCCAGCAATAACAGCTCCAGCCTGCCGACATTCTGAGTTCTTCCCCGCTTGAAATCCATTTATCTGCGACAGCTTGCGCAAAATCGGTTTCTGCCAAAGTTACGGCAACAACATAATCAGAAAGCATATAAAAATACATAGCATCGATCCAGCGCTCAAAATCCGCTTCAGTCATTGTCATTGGGTCAGCAATAATGCCGGCAAAATACATGGCATCGTAGTTCCCGGTAGCGTAAAGCTGCTCCGCCAAAGGCTGATTAACTTTGATTTTCTTTGCGAGCGGCTTCATTTTGCTTGTCGCCACGCCAAAAAGCGGTTCGTGTGCACCATTCGTTATGTATCTTTTTTTCATGTTTTCCGTACCCAACGCTTCCAGTTCCTTCATAACCGTTTCAAGATCCATGCTTTCACTTCCTACTTTAAATTAAATTCGTTTCTTTTATTCCATTATCATGCTCTTTCACTTCATCTAATCATTACAAATCCACTTTATTTGTTTTAATGCTCTCATAAACAGTACATCAGCATGAAAAGATCAGTTGCCATGAATGATCCTCATCTTTTTTAGCGGCAGTTTTGATTCCTAAATCTGATGAAAACTAAACTTCCTCTGCATATCATTTATGTTTATTATATGAAACATTTTAACAAGCAGAAAGGGGTTGTTTTTGACCGCCTTTTCTCTTCATGCGTCAAATTCGAATGCCGCCGATATTTGCAACAAAAAGAAGACTCTTAAAAAAAGAGTCTTCAATCGTTTCGCCAGCAGCTCAAGCTTTTCTGAAGGGATTCAGATGTCCCTGTCAACATTCCTTTTGTCCGCTTACAGCTTTCCAGTTAAAAACTGCGCCTCGCCGAGGCCGAAACTCCAATCGGCATCTCCATTTTCTGTGATGGACACCATGACATCTTCAGGTGAAATGCCGCATTCCGCTTCGAGCCTTTCAGCAAGTAAAGCATACAATTTCTCTTTTTGACTTTCCGTTCTTGTTTTACTGGTGATGCTGATCACAACCAGATCCTTTGATCTATTCAATCCCAAGCCTGTATCTTGGATAATAAGCTCATTCGCCGAATGCTGATGAACAATTTGATAGCGGTCTTTCTCCGGAACGTTAAACGCTTCTACCATCGCATCGTGTGCGGTATCTAATAATTTTTTTAATGCTTGTTCATCACGGCCTTCTATTAGATCGAAACGTAATAATGGCATTTGTTTATCCCCTTTTTGATCATTTTAAATTTCGTTAGCAAAATAACAAGAAATGATGTCTGTTAACTTGATAAAAACATAACACATAACCAAAATATATTCAATAATTGATCACCTTTTCATCTGCTTTATCAGTATCGAAGATATAAGGTCTGTATTATTAAAAATTAGTTGATACCCGTTCTTTAGGAGATGAGTATGTACATAATAGTTCATCAAAACATGACAATTATATAATCAGAAAACACTTTTTTTGTCTTCCAGTCAAATGAAATCGAATGCGGTTAAGGCGGAAATTACGAAGACCGCCTCCTTCTTTATCAACACTCTACTTATTTCTTAAAAAAGGACAAGCTTTCTCAACACGAATATGATGAAAATAATAAAAACAAATAAAGGGATAAACCCAACCAAGCTAAAACTTGTAAGCATAATAAGCTCCTTTCTTCATATATCCATTTAGTCCCTGCTCCAGTTTACGTTATCCACATTTTAAAAATATAATATAGATGTAAATGATATATTAAAAACAGATTTGTATACAAAAAAATCACCATCCAAGATTACGGATGGCGATTTTCTATTATTCAAGGTTGGCATGATTTCCATACATGTTATGAGTATTCAGCCCTTTCATTTCCATGATTCGCAATATGATAGCGTCATAATACAATAAAAGAGTCTGTTCAAAAAGCGAGCCCATCGGTTGTATCGTCTGTTTATTGCCTGTCGTTTGATCTTTTGGGGAGCCGGGCAGCTTCAGTATCAGGTCAGATATTTCAGCTATCGGCGAATCTGGAGAGATCGTAACTGTCGCTACAGTGCCTCCGATATCTTTTGCCTTTTCCGCCATATGAAGCAAACTTTCTGTTTTCCCTGATCCTGTGCCCACGATAAGCAAGTCTTTTTCGGTAAATGGCGGTGTTACGGTTTCTCCTGTTACAAATGCATCAATACCCATGTGCATTAATCTCATAGCAAATGATTTCCCCATTAAACCAGAGCGGCCTGCACCGGAAACAAACACTTTTTCAGAAGACATGATAGTGGATATTAAGTCTTCTATTCCTTCCGCTTGATTTTGAGAGGTTGCATGATCAAGCTCTGCGATGATCGCTTTTACATAATCATAAGTCTTCATGATTGTTGAATCATCTGTTTCATTTTTGCGGCTGCCGCCGCTTTGTCATCTTGATTTGCAATACCGCCCCCGACAATAATCAAATCAGGTTTTAATTGAACGACTTCGGGCAATGTGTCTAATTTAATTCCGCCTGCAATAGCCGTTTTAGCGTTTTTCACAACATTTTTAATCGTCATTAAGTCTTCAAATGAATTTTGGCCAATGGCTTGAAGGTCATAACCGGTATGCACACAAATATAATCGACACCAAGTTCATCCAATTCTTTAGCGCGCGATTTGATGTCTTTAATCCCAATCATATCCACGAGGATTTTGTTCCCTTGGGCTTTTGCCTCTTCTACAGCGCCTTTAATAGACATGTCTTCAGCAGCCCCTAAAATGGTGATGATGTCAGCTCCTGCTTCTGATGCTTTCATCACTTCATACCCCGCCGCATCCATAATTTTAAGGTCTGCCAGCACTTTCAAATTCGGGAAAGCGGCTTTCACCTCTTTCACTGCACGGAGTCCTTCATTTATCACAACCGGCGTACCGATTTCTACAATGTCAATGTATTCTTCTACTTCTTTTACTACTTCGATGGCTTCCGGTATGTTGACTAAATCTAATGCTAACTGTAATTCCACTTGCAATCACCCCTGTTTAAATTAAGAATTCCGCGGATTGTTCTTTTCATATTTTGTTACATGAAGAGTATAACAAGGGGAAAATTCCTTTAATAGTACGCACTTTTTTTTTACATACTATACTTTTACTCATATGGTATAGAAAAAGATACTGTCTCCAAAACAGTATCTTAAAGTCAATCATTCTATTCATCATCTTTTGAAAAGTTAGTTTCTATATAATTTTTACCCCATTCATACATCGCCTCTAATATAGGCATTAAACTTTCTCCTTGTTTTGTTAAGGAATATTCAACTTTTGGGGGAACAACCGGATATACTTCCCTATGTACAATATGATCTTCTTCTAATTCACGCAGCTGATTCACCAGCATTCTTTGCGTAATGCCGGGCATCAAAGCTTTTAATTCTCCGAACCTTTTCGTACCTTCTTTTCCTAAAAACCACAAAATCAGCATTTTCCACTTTCCGCCGATAATGTTGAGCGTCAGCTCCTTCTCACAATTAAATGTTTTATTTTCCATTCGTGACATATGAATTCACTCCTTATCTAAATGACTAAAATATGATCATCAATTACATCATTGTAAAAGAACTTTGTTTAACGAATCAATCATCGCGCTCTTACAAATTCCTTTATTCGCCATAACATCATGCGGATTTGCCCCATTATAACATTGTCAATCTTCTTATCCATTAGAATGAAGGAAACATGACAAGTGTCATGTTTGAAGCATGATGTGTGCTACTACAAAGACATCTCGCTGTGCCGTAAACTTAATTTAAGACCCATTTATGAGAGGATAACTTTACTATGACTGAACAAACTATTGCCCATAAACAAAAACAGCTAACAAAACAGGTTGCTGCGTTTGCCCAGCCTGATACCAAAAACAGTCTCACTCAGCTCTTCAATACGTTTATTCCTTTTTTCGGACTTTGGTTTCTTGCCTATTTCAGCCTCGATGTCTCCTATCTCCTTACTTTAGGAATAACGGTGATTGCCGCAGGGTTTTTGACGAGAATTTTCATTATTTTTCACGACTGCTGCCATCTGTCCTTTTTCAAACAAAAACGCCATAACCATATTCTCGGCTTTTTGACAGGCGTTCTGACTTTATTTCCTTTTCTTCAATGGCAGCACAGCCATTCGATTCATCATGCGACAAGCAGCAACCTGGATAAACGCGGAACAGGCGATATCTGGCTGCTGACGGTAAACGAATATAAAGCCGCACCTTTACGCACAAAAATCGCATACAGACTTTACAGAAATCCGTTTATCATGTTTATTCTCGGACCGATTTATGTCTTTCTGATCACAAACCGCTTTAACAAAAAAGGCGCAAGACGAAAGGAACGTGTGAACACATACCTCACCAATCTTGCGATCGCGGCATTGGCTGCTGGCTGCTGCCTGATCTTTGGCTGGCAATCGTTTTTGCTCGTACAGGGTCCGATCTTTCTGATCTCGGGTTCGATCGGCGTTTGGCTGTTTTATGTTCAGCATACATTTGAAGATTCTTATTTTGAAGCGGATGAAAACTGGAGCTACGTTCAGGCCGCTGTGGAAGGAAGTTCATTTTATAAGCTCCCGAAACTGCTTCAGTGGCTTACAGGCAATATCGGGTACCACCACGTTCACCATCTGAGCCCAAAGGTGCCTAACTATAAACTTGAAATCGCCCATGAGCAGCACGAACCACTAAAAAACGTCCCGACCATCACTTTAAAAACAAGCCTGCAATCACTCGCGTTCCGGCTTTGGGATGAAGAAAAAAAGCAGTTTGTAACCTTTCGGGACATGAAACAAACATCTTCCCATCTTCCGCAGGATTCAACGGAAAAACAGAAGCTGCGGAAGAACGCCTGACGATGAGGAGGTCTTCTTATATCAACAAGAAGGCTTCTTTATTTATTGTCGGATGATGCAATCCGGCTCAGGCAATGGTAAAGTTACTCTAAAGATGAAAAGCTGAAAAAGAGGTTATATCATGTTCAAAAAGCATTTTGCATTTCAAAAACTTAACGGGATCTCGCCGTATATATGGACGATATTTTTCATCCTGCCCTTCTACTTTATCATGCAATCATCATCTACACTTGTCATCGTCATCGGCATCATTTTGACACTTTTATTTTTTGCGGTATACAGATTTGCTTTTGTCTCAAAAGGCTGGGACGTTTATTTGTGGGCGTTTATTTTAATCGGCATTTCAACCGCCTCGATTATGCTGTTCAGCTATATTTATTTTGCTTTTTTTATCGCGTATTTTATAGGAAATATTAAAAAACGAGCCCCTTTTCACATTTTATATTACGTTCATTTAATAAGCGCATCCGTCGCTGCCAACTTCAGTCTCGTCTTAAAAAAGGAATTTTTTCTGACACAAATTCCTTTTGTCGTCATCACTCTCATCAGCGCAATTTTATTGCCGTTCAGTATCAGAAGCCGCAAGGAGCGCGAACGCCTCGAAGAAAAGCTCGAGTATGCTAATGAACGGATCGCCAATTTGGTAAAATTAGAAGAGCGGCAGCGGATTGCCCGCGACCTCCACGATACACTTGGACAAAAGCTGTCTCTGATCGGTTTAAAAAGCGACTTGGCGAGAAAATTAATTTACAAAGATCCCGATCAAGCCGCGCGTGAACTGAAAAGCGTTCAGCAAACTGCGAGAACTTCTTTAAATGAAGTCAGAAAAATCGTATCCTCCATGAAGGGCATCCGGCTCAAGGATGAAATTATGAACATCAAACAAATTCTTGAAGCAGCCGACATTGCGTTTATCTATGAAGAAGATAAATTGCCGGAAAATATCTCCTTGCTTAATGAAAACATATTGAGCATGTGCTTAAAGGAAGCTGTCACGAATGTCGTCAAGCACAGTCAGGCTAAGACCTGCCGCGTTGACATCCAGCAGCTCTGGAAGGAAGTTGTCATTACAGTGACTGACGATGGAACGTTTCAAGGTGAAGAGAAGTACTTTTCAAAAGGACACGGCTTGCTTGGCATGAGGGAACGGCTTGAATTTGCAAACGGAAGCCTTCACATTGACACAAAAAACGGAACTAAGCTTACCATGTCAATTCCTAATAACTCAAAATAAACAAAAAAGGATGGCTTGCATGATTAGTATATTTATTGCGGAAGATCAGCAGATGCTCTTGGGCGCTTTAGGATCGCTACTGAATTTAGAAGATGATATGGAAGTCGTCGGCAAAGGCACAACCGGACAGGATGCCGTTGATTTCACAAAAAAACATCGGCCTGATGTATGTATTATGGACATTGAAATGCCGGGAAAGACGGGGCTTGAAGCTGCTGAGGAACTAAAGGATACAGGCTGCAACATTATTATCTTAACCACTTTTGCCCGCCCCGGTTACTTTCAGCGGGCTATTAAAGCAGGTGTTAAAGGCTATTTGTTAAAGGACAGCCCAAGCGAAGAACTTGTGAGCGCCATCCGCAGCGTCATGAAAGGAAAGCGGATCTATGCGCCTGAATTGATGGAAGACATGTACAGTGAGGCCAATCCCCTCACAGATAGAGAAAAAGAAGTGCTCGAACTTGTGGCCGACGGAAAAAACACAAAAGAAATCGCCCAAGAACTCAGCATCAAAAGCGGAACCGTCCGAAATTATATCTCAATGATTCTTGAAAAGCTTGAGGTGAAAAATCGGATCGAAGCCATTACCCGTTCAAAGGAAAAAGGCTGGTTTAAATAAAAAGAGGATCTAGGCATATCTCCAAGATCCTCTCGACGAATCAGCCGCTCCCTCAGGCGGAAACGTTCCTTTTCTACACGAACATCTTCTTCACAAACTCGCGGTTGCGCTCTTTGAAAACCTCATTATGTGACGACACCATCGCACTCTTGTGCGCTTCGGGATCGATAAAGCGCTTGGCGCTGTTGACCGCGTTTGCCGCATCCTGAAACGCTCCGGCGATCAGGTGCAGCTTGCCTTCATAATGCACAATATCCCCCGCCGCATACAGTCCGGGCACGGAAGACTGGCAGTTGGCGGTACCTTTAATATAATAGTCATCAACCCGGTTAATATGAAGCCGGCTGTTCTCCAGCAGTGAGGTGTCGCGTTCATAGCCGTGGTTGATGACCACTTCGTCGACAGGGAGCTCCATCACCTCACAGGTTTGCGCGTTCGTGAGCTCAACCCGTTCGATCACCTCATGATCATCTGAAGCGATCAGCTTCGTAATCTGGGTATGGAAGAAGCAGCTCACCGAGCTGTTCAGCAGCTGATCCACCTGGGCCTCATGCCCGCTGAGCGCATCTTTGCGGTAAGCGAGGTAGACCTTTTTTGCTACAGGTTCGAGCTCGTTGGCCCAGTCGACAGCCGAATTGCCCCCGCCTGATACTATGACCGTTTTATCTTTAAAATGCTGCAGCGATTTGACCGTATAATTCAGATTGGACACTTCAAAACGCTCTGCTCCTTCGATCTGAAGCTTTTGCGGATTGAGGATGCCGCCGCCCACGGCAACGATGACAGTCTTGGACAGATGCACCCCTGAGGCAGCCGTATGTAATTCAAACAACCCTTCTTTATTGCGGGCAATCGATTCAACTTTCTCATTCAGCAGCACTTCAGGATGAAATGTTAGCCCCTGCTGCACGATCTGTTCTATCAGCCTGGCTCCGGAAATCGGTGTTAGCCCCCCGACATCCCAGATCATTTTTTCAGGATAAACGTGGACCTTGCCGCCCAGCATCGGCTGATATTCGATAATCTTCGTTTTCATTCCCCGCAGCCCGCTGTAAAAGGCGGAATATAACCCGGCCGGACCTCCGCCGATCACGGTCACGTCAAACACTTCATTTCTGCTCATCGCTCTTCACTCCCGGTATATGTCATGAGTTTACAACCTCAAACGTAAATGATTATCATTATCATTAAGTGTACTTTGATTGCTTCGTTTTTACAATCCATTTTAATAAAAAGTTCATTCTTCGCCCACTTCAATTTTGCCTCTCCCTCTTTGCGCTCGTTCTTCACGGGATGCCGCCGCTCCCCTATTCCGCAGCATTTAGGCAGTTCCTATATCTTACATTGACAAGGATATGCTTCCTGCATAGAATGAAAATGATTATCAACTTCACTTAGGAGGAAACAAAGCATGATGAGCGGAAGGATTAGTTTGAAAATTAAAATTACTTTTGTATTAATGCTTGTCTTTTCTATTTTATTAGCCGGATGTACAACGTCAGGAAATTCAACAGAGAAAACTCATGAAAACATGGTCACAATGGCTTGGCCTAGAGATATTGGCGAAATGAATCCGCATGTGTATAATCCTTCCCAATTATTTGCCCAGTCGATGGTATATGAACCTTTGGTTACCTATGAAGCGGGAGGAAAGCTTAAACCGCATTTAGCCGAATCTTGGGATATATCAAGTGACGGTAAAATATATACGTTTCATTTGCGTAAGAATGTAACATTTTCAGATGGAACGAAGTTTAATGCGAAAATTGTGAAAAAGAATTTTGATTCCATTTTAAAACATACTGAGTTACATAGCTGGTTAGGGTTTATTTCAAAAATAGCCCAAACAGAAGTGATCGATGATCATACATTTAAATTGACATTAACTGAACCATATTACCCGACCATTCAGGAACTAGCCGTTGTACGGCCGGTCCGTTTTTTGGGAGAAGCCGGCTTCCCTAAGGACGGCGATACTTCAAAGGGTGTCGCAAAACCGGTAGGTACGGGCCCATGGGTATTGGAAGAGCATAAAGCTGATGAATATGCGGTTTTTAAACGCAATGAACATTATTGGGGTGAAAAGCCAAAAGTCGAGAAAATCAAGGTGAAAGTCATCCCGGACGCCGAAACAAGGGTGCTTGCATTTGAAAAAGGCGAGCTTGACCTCATTTACGGCGAAGGCGTTATCAGTTTGGATGCATTCAAGCAGCTGCAATCGACAGGTCAATATGAAACAAGCCTTTCTGAACCAGTGGCGACGAGACAGCTTGTCATGAATACGAAAAAAGAACAGCTTTCTGATGAGCGCGTGCGTCAAGCCCTGCACTATGGTTTTGACAAAGAAGCCATGGTGAAAGGCATCACCTCCGGGTTAGAAGAAAAAGCAGATCATATTTTACCGACAGACTTCCCCTACACGTCTGATATTGATGTAAAGAAAATCAACTATGATCCAGAGAAAGCAAAAGCGCTATTAGATGCGGCAGGCTGGAAGCTTCCGAATGGCAAGACGGTGCGCGAGAAAGACGGAAAACCTCTTGAATTTAGTTTAATGTATGATTCAGCGGAATCCATTCAAAAATCAATGGCCGAAACGCTTCAGGCGGAATGGGCGGCGATCGGGGTAAAGCTGAATCTTGAAGGCGTAGAATTGGCAACCCAAGTCAAACGGTTTAAAGCGAATGAATTTGATATGAACTTTTTTAGCAACTATGGTGCGCCTTATGACCCGCACACATTTTTAAACATTGTCGCCTCCAAGGGATTCGGATTTAATGAAGCGATTTCAGCCTATCCAAACAAGGACGAGCTAATCAAGCAGATGGCAAAGGTACCTCAAACGACCGATGAAAAAGAGCGGCAGGAGCTTTACTCATCTATTTTAAAATCCCTTCAAGAACAGGGAGCCATCGTTCCTGTTTCTTATATTAAAAAGACGGCGATATATCAAAAGAATATTAGCAACTTTACGTTCCCTGCCAATCGTGACGAACATCCATTTACAGGGATTCGCATCAAACAGCAGCACTAGGAGGCTTTTATGGGCAACTATATATTGAAACGAATCATGTCTATTATTCCAGTGTTTCTTTTAGCTGCACTTCTGACAACTGGAATGATTCATCTCTCACCGGTTGACCCAGCTGAAGCATACTTAGCCGCAGCACATATCCAGCCGACCGATGAAATTTTAGCGCAAAAAAGACATGAGTTTGGCTTGGATCAGCCATTCTTTATTCAATATGTAAACTCTGTATTGAAGATATGCCAACTTGATTTTGGCATATCTTATGTTTCAAATCAGCCGGTTTGGGATGAAGTTGCACACCGAATGCCGGCGACGATCGAGCTCGCGCTTGGGAGTTTATTGATTGCGGTGCTTGTCAGTGTGCCGCTCGGCTTCTTAGCCGGAATCAAAAGAAACGGTGCAGTTGATCATATCAGCCGCTTCATTTCCTTTTTCGGGGCATCCATCCCGACTTTTTGGTTAGGGTATATGCTGGTTTTTTTCTTTTCTGTTCAATTAGACCTTTTCCCGGTAGAGGGAATCGGGACATGGCAGCATCTTGTACTGCCGTCGATGACTTTGGCGCTTCCTTTAATCGCGATGTATACAAGGCTGCTCCGTGCAAGTGTCATCGAAAACCTGCAAGAACCATATGTGCAATTTGCACGCATAAGAGGAATGACGAAGGTGAACATTATGGCCAAACATGTATTGCGAATGGCCATTTCTCCGATGATTACAGGGCTGGGAATGAACCTTGGCAAACTGCTCACCGGCACAATCATTGTTGAAGTCGTTTTTTCTTGGCCAGGCTTTGGCCGTTATTTTATTGAGGCCATTTTCAATCGGGACATCCCTGTCATTCAATGCTATGTGTTCTTAGCCGCCACCTTTTTTATATTGAGCAACTTAATTGTTGACCTCATTCAAATGTATATTGACCCGCGCATTTCAAGGAAAGAAGGGCAGCATCGATGATAAGTATACGCAAGATTTTCAAAGGCTCAAAAGTGATCACAATATGCGCCATCATATTAACCATCCTTTTTATCATCGCTGTATTCGCCCCTTGGATTGCGCCGCATCATCCTGCTGAAGTCCATTTGGTCTATAAGCTGCAGCCTCCATCCTGGACGTTTCCTTTAGGAACGGATCATCTGGGAAGATGCAACTTATCCCGCCTTTTGTACGGCACCCGGATTTCTCTTGGATTCGCGATGCTCATTTTCATTTCCTCACTCGTTATCGGCCTCATTATCGGGACGATCTCAGGGTATAAAGGCGGCTGGATTGATCAGCTGTTAATGAGATGCTGCGATGGTGTGATGGCCTTTCCGAACTTAATTTTAGTTCTTGGCCTCGTGGGCATATTCGGTCCTGGGCTGCCCCAAGTCATTCTGGCCCTCATGCTTGTGCAATGGGTCTATTATGCAAGGATTTTTAGAGGAATGGTGCTTAGTCTGAAAGAGGAGAACTTTATTGCGGCGGCAAAAATCAATGGATCTTCACAATGGAAAATTATTAAACAGCATATTATCCCTAATGTCCTCCCTCCCCTCGTCGTCATCGGCACATTGGAAATGGGCTGGGCTATTATGGATATCTCCGCCATGTCTTTTCTCGGATTAGGCGTCCAGCCCCCGGCAGCTGAATGGGGAGCGATGATTCATGAAGGTAAATCATATATTCGGACGAACCCCGAGATCATGATTTATCCAGGGGTGATGATCATGGTTGTCGTTGTGACGTTCAATTTATTGGGCGAAGCCTTATCAGATCAATACGGCGTCAAACGTCGATGATAAAAAGGAATGAGGAAGTTGGGAACAGAACAATCAACAGTGCTTCAAGTCAGAGATTTGCATGTACAGGTTCATAATCAAAAAGGACATTCAACCCTTGTGCAAGATATTAATTTTGAACTGAAGCGCGGACAGGTTCTTGGTTTGATTGGTGAGAGCGGCTGCGGAAAAACGGTAACGAGCATGTCTATTCTTCAGACGCTTGATCCGAAAACAACCAAGGTGGAAGGAAGTATTGCATTGCTGGGCCGGGAATTGAACGGATTAGCAGATCAGGACATGCGCAAAATCCGCGGCAAAGATATTGCCTATATCATGCAAAATCCGATGAACGCTTTTACACCCGTTTTTACGATCGGCCAGCAAATGACCGAATCGATTCGCTCTCATACATCTTTTAGCAAGAAACAGGCGAAAGAGCTTGCGACCGAAGCATTGCATCATGTGAATCTCCCCCACCCTGCTAAACTTTTGCATTCTTACCCTTTTCAATTAAGCGGCGGAATGCTTCAACGGGTCATGATTGCAATTGCGGCATGCCTGGAGCCGGCCGTTCTTATTGCGGATGAACCCACAACTGCGCTCGACGTGTTTAATCAAAAGGCGGTGCTGAAATATTTAGACGGCTTGCGATCTGAATTCGGCACGGCGATTTTGCTTATATCTCATGATCTGGGCGTCATTGCTGAATTGGCCGATGAAGTCGCTGTGATGCAGAATGGGAGAATTGTAGAAAATGGAGATGTGTTTCAGCTGTTTGATGAACCAAAACATGACTATACAAAGAGGCTGTTAAGTGCACGGTTGACATTGCCAATGGATCAACTTGCCACTTGAGTCAGTATGAAGAAGACCTGCATTTGATACGGGGTGAACAAGTGAGTTTATTACAAGTGAAAGACGTCACTCATCATTATACGGCGCGCAAATTGTTTAAATGGAAAGCTCCATCGAAACAAGTCCTTTCCAATGTCAGTTTTTCAATTGAAGAAGGCGCATGTCTAGGCATGCTTGGACCAAGCGGAGCCGGGAAAAGCACATTGGGAAAAGTGATGCTCGGTTTGGAACGGCCGCAATCAGGCCAAATCTTTTTTCAAGGTCATGATCTATATAAAGCCGATCAATCCATCCGGCGGAAAATCCGCCGCGACCTTCAAGCTGTTTTTCAAGACTCATATTCTTCCGTCAACCCGCGAATGACGGCGGAACAAATTATAGCAGAACCGCTGGAAAACTATGAAAGGCTCACAATCGCCGAGCAAAAACGGACCATTATCGAGCTGTTGGAACGAGTAGGCTTAACTGAAGAGGATTTAACAAAATATCCGCATCAATTCAGCGGCGGCCAATTGCAGCGAATTAATATTGCAAGAGCCGTATCGCTGAAGCCGAAGCTGATCGTATTAGACGAGTCTGTCAGCAGCCTGGACATGGTAACTCAAACGCTTATATTGGATTTATTAAAAGAGCTCAAAGACGATTTCGGAATGTCGTATTTCTTTATCACGCATGATTTAAAAGCCGCCTATCAATTAAGTGATACATTAGGTGTATTAGATCACGGCCAATTGGCCGGGCTATACGAGAAAGATCGGTTTTTAAAGTCAGACCACCCGGTAGTAAAAGAAATGAAGCGTTCCATACTGGCAGAACACCCGCGATTTCGTTCGATCGGAACAAGGGCGGCTCAGCAATGAATTTGCCGGGAGCTTTTCCTGAATAAGCTTCTTTAACCAATCTGTATTCACGGTTTTGAAAAATAAATATGGCAAATGAGGGCTTCCAATCATGAAGCCCTCATTTATTTTTGAAAATCTATCATTCGTGATCTCCGTTTCTGCTTCATGATAATAGATTGCTTCGGCGTAATGCCTCTTTTAGAGGCTGCGGTTCCTTGTTGACCAGGCATGCATTTTCACCTAATGTCAATAGTAGACTTAATACATAATTCCGATAACCGAATAGCTCTGTATTTCGGTGATATCACTAAAACGAACAAATGAGGTGAAAAATGATGAACAATCGATTCCGCGTGGGAGAAGTAGCGCGACTTTTCAAGCTGCCCGCATCGACTCTGCGTTACTATGATGAAATCGGACTGTTCAAGCCAAAGTATACCGATCCTGAAACCTCCTATCGATATTATGGTGTTGAACAATTTCAGGTTCTGGATACGATTATTTTTTTAAGGAAAAATGGATTTTCGTTAAAAGACATTCAGCATCAGTTAAATAAAAGGACTCCGGAAACGACGATGGACATTTTGAAGAAGAAGCTTGAGGAAGTCAGGACGGAAATTTTCCGGCTCCAACGCAGTGCGGCGCGGATCGAGAACAAAATTTCCACAATCGAAGAAGGGATAAAACTTGCCGGTCATCCCGCTTTAACATTTCAGTATTTCCCCAAACGGGCTGTTTCCTATCTGTATTTTGACAAACCTGTCGATCTGATAGAGGAAGGCGACGACATTTATTTAAAGGATAGAGAAACGCTCTCGAGCCAGTCGATCGAGAATAACGGCTTCTTCACCGGAGACATCGGAACGATCGTGGATATGAAAAGTTTGAAGCAAGAGGGACCTGTAAAATACATCGGCTTATTTGAATTGCTGCACGGCGAAGACAGCGATGAATATTTAAACGAAGGGTTGTATGCCAGCTATCCCCATATTGGCCCCTACGATGACATGAGGAAAAGTTATCAGCTTGTTTTACGTCAGCTGAAAGAGGAAGGATATAAACTTGAAGGAATCCCCGTTGAGATTTCCGTTCTTGATGAGGCTGTCATCAAGGAGCCCGATCATTTTGTCACTTTAATCCAAATTCCGGTGACAAAGTTTTGATTGACCTTCAAGTAACTTGAAGGTTTAGAATACTCCTGTAGCTCATTATAGGAGGAATACATGATGACAGAAACACATCAGCAGCTCATGAAATTACCAGTTAATCAAGTGTTTTTTAAATATTTCATCCCTGCAACGCTTGGATTACTCTTGATGTCAGCGAATATTTTAATTGATGGCCTATTCGTGGGAAATGGCATTGGAACCGCAGCACTGGCTGGAGTGAACCTTTCCTATCCGGTCATTTCTTTGATTATGGCCATCGCTCTTTGGATTGGGATAGGCGGAGCAACAAAATACTCCATCAGCATCGGCGAGAATCGCCCTCAGAAGGCCAGCAGCATTTTTTCATTGGCTCTCTTCTTGGCGTTTATCATCAGCTTGCTTTTAGGAGTATTCGGGATTCTCAACATTCAAACCATTTCGCTATGGCTTGGCGCTAACTCCGACACCTCTTCTTACGTCATAGAGTACTTAAACGTCATGTTTTTATTCGGCTGGGTCATCGCATTAGAACAGGTGTTAAGTATTTTTGTAAGGAATGACGGCAGTCCAAAGCTTTCGATGATCGCTCTTGCAACAACATCGATTGTGAATATCATCCTAAATTTTTATACAATCATGATTTTGAACATGGGGGTAACAGGCGCTGCGATTTCAACGGTGCTTGGCGGATTCGCCGGACTGCTTGTACTATCCCTGCACTTCTTTAACCGTCAAGCGCAACTGAGAAAGCTGGCGTTTCAATGGTCTTGGAAATCCCTTATGCATATCTTTTCCATCGGGTTTCCAAGTTTTCTGGCAGAGGCCGGGCTCCTCGCATTTGTGACAGGGTATAACTTAGCGATGGCCGGGCTGGCAGGCACGGAAGGAGTCGCTGCCTTCTCGGTCATTAACTACCTTCACGGGTTCATGTTCCTGTCCTTCTTCGGCATTGAAATGGCACTTCAGCCCATGATCAGCTATTATTATGGTGCTGAAGAAAGTGAACGAATCAAAAGCAGCATGAAGATTGGGGAGAAGACCTCTGTTATCCTGGGGATTCTTTTGCTCGTTATCGGCTGGGTGGCTGCACCGTTCCTTGTAGGCTTATTCGGAATAGAATCAACCGAAATCCAGCAGCTGGCCATCGATGGAATCCGCCTATTTTTTATCGGGTATATCTTCCTTGGCTATAACTTTGTCTATATGAGTTACTTTCAATCCATTGGCCGGGCCGGTTCATCGGCTGTGATCATCATATTGCGAAGCTTCGTGTCCCTTTTCATCCTGCTTTGGATTTTGCCTAAGTTTATTGGTGTCACGGGAGTTTGGCTATCCTTGCCGCTTTCCGAGTTTTTTGTCGCCGCCCTCCTCTTTTTCATGACGAGAAAACATGTGATGAAAACAGGAAATCCCGTGTTTGGCAAGGGATGATTTTACAGCCGGGAGTTTCCTCCCGGCTTGTTTCCTATATCTAAGGACTGCATACATCAATTGAAGATTCAAACAATAATACTTGTCCCTCCTATTTGAAGGTAATGATAGAATACAGGCGCCCGCCTGTCACAATCTTCGTACGCTGACGCGTTCGGCGTAACCGGCAAGTTAAATGTCGTCCTTTGCTAGTTACAGTCCGACAATGGATAGGTAAAGTTATAACTGTCCCGCCAACAAGGCAGGACGCAATGACGACCTAGTGAGCGAAGGTGCAGAAAGTTAAAGGAGTGCTCATACGTATGATGTCTCATAATCGAATTAAATTCCCGGCAGGGTTTTGGGCAGGATTGCGTCACTTAGGAATTAATGCCTCTGACGTGCTCCGAAAAGCCCGGCTGCCGCTCACCATGATGACTGAACCAGTTGTCACCGCCGCCCAATACCTCGCGATCTGGCAGGCGTATTCCGATCTCGTTGATGATGTTTCCAAAGGAATCATCAAGCTTGCGACCGGCTTTGAGCCGGCACATTACCCTCCGGCCGTATTAGCGGCTTACCATGCTCGTGACTACCGCGACGCGCTAAAGCGAATGGCCCGCTACAAACAATTGTGCCCTCCCGAAAGCTTGCGTATCACCGAGAAAAGTGAGCACTGCGCAATCGAACTGGAATGGTCGGATGCTAAGCAACCTGGTCCGCCGCTCTTGATTGGCATTACACTGGCATTTCTTCTCGAACTCGGGCGCCGGGGCACAGGTCAGCCGTTGACAGCGAAGTCGGTCGAGTTTGCACACCCAATGGGCGACATGCAGGCGCTTGAAGCATACTTCGGCTGCCGTATCCGGAGCGGTGCAGCTCGGAATCGGCTGACGCTGCATCGCAGAGATCTGGACCGCCCCTTTGTCTCGTATAATGCAGAGTTGCTGGAGATTCTGACTCCTGTGCTGGATCAATCGTTGAATGATCAGCAAAATAGCCTTTCAATTACCGGAGTGGTCAAGTGGATCATGAAACGGACGCTCTCAGGAGGGCACCCAGACATTCAGACTGTCGCGGGCGAATTGGGAATGAGCGGCCGCACCTTGCAGCGCCGGCTTACTGACGAAGGCACTAGCTTCAAGCAGCTGTTGATCCAAGTCAGACATGAGCAGGCGCGGGAGTACTTGGCAGACCCTTCGCTCGATATTAAAGAAGTGGCCTTTCTGATCGGATATGAAGATCAGAACTCATTCTACCGGGCCTTCCGCCTCTGGGAAGGCGAGACACCTTCTAATTGGCGTAAGCAAACCCGGCTGAATGGACTTAACTAGAATAGGAGAAATGTTTGATGGATATGGGATTAAAAAATAAAACGGCTTTAGTTACAGGATCGACGAAAGGGATAGGAAAAGCCATCGCTATTGAACTTGCCAAAGAAGGTGTTCATGTCCTCATTAACGGCCGAAATGAGGAAGAGGCAGAACGAACAGTCAATGAAATAAAATCAGCTTTTCCTGCCACCTCTCCCCAAAACGCCGCGGCTGACATCGTGGATATTAGGCAAAGGGAAGCTTTATTTAACAAATACCCTCAAATCGATATTTTAGTAAACAATATGGGCATTTATGAAATCATGGAATATGAAGACGTTGACGATGAAGTATGGGAAAAATACTTCCGCACCAACGTTCTGGCTGCAAACGGTTTAACTAAATTTTATTTGCCGAAAATGCTGAAAAGTGATTTTGGCCGCATCATCTTTATTGCGAGTGAAGAAGCGATGATGCCTTCAGGACAGATGCCTCAGTATTGTATGACAAAATCAATGCTATTATCATTGGCAAAAAGCTTATCAAAATTAACAATCGGAACAGAAGTGACGGTCAATACGATCATGCCGGGGCCGACGCTCTCTGAGAATGTGAAGCAAATCATTGAGGGAATGTATCCTGATGAAGGGATGACTTTTTCGGAAAAAGAGAAGAAATTTATGACGGCAAACCTGCCTCAATCCGAAATACAGCGATTTATCAAGCCTATTGAAATCGGGAGACTGGCAGCATTTGTATGCAGTCCTTATGCATCCGCATTTAAAGGGTCTCCGATCCGCATGGACGGGGGAATGGTGCCGACTATTTTTTAAGATCCCCTGTTCAAGATAGACTTCGTCAAAACTAAAAACAAGCTGGCGGCAGTAAAGTGCCAGCTTGCAGCTTTTGATGAAGATCAGCTTCTCCCCTTTTGATCAACTTTCAACTGAATACTGTTGGACTTATAGATGAGCTTCACTTTATACTTGCTTGGCAATCCTCTGATCTCGACAGAAGAAAATGAGCCATGACGCTTGTGGAAGGTTATGATCGCCGATCCGTCAACCGGTACGTAGTTGTCCGTAAAATTGAGGCGTAATATCCCTTTCAATTTTGCTTTGCCATTAATTTTCAGCTGATCTTTTTTGCCGCTGAGCTGAAGTTCAAGTATTCCTTTAGCAGATTGTTTGTAGTCTCCTCCGATGACCAGTTTTCCTAGCACATCTTCCTTAAAAATGCCTCCGTTTAGTGTAACATCACCTCTCCCGAAAGCTGTCTCCGAACCGCCCTCAAGTGTCCCTTGATCAATCCGTGTGCCGCCGGAATATGTATTTTTCCCTTCCAGCTTCAAAGTGCCTGTCCCCTTTTTGGTCAGCTTACCAGCGCCGGAGATGTCATTGCGCCAGCGATCCGTTGCATGGAAGCCGCCTTTGGCAGAATCCATCTTCACGGTAACATCTTTGGTAAAAGCACCATATCCATCTGCGGCGGAAAAGAGATTAAGCCTTCCCCATCCTTCTCGATCATCAAGAACAGGGTAGCCGGCCGGAAGACCGGTAGTGGCTAAAATCATACGGCGCTGCTTTTTGTCAAGGTAAGGAAAACGCGTTTCCAGCAGGACTTCGGCTCCCTTTGGAACTGCCATTGGTTTAGCGGTTGTCTTCATTCGACGAAATCCATATGTCAATCGTTCCGTATATTGTTTTTTATTCGTTTTATAATCGCTGTAACTGTCTTCGCCTGTACCGGTTTGCGTTAATAGTTTACGATGCGCTTCATCATAAGCCGCTTTCTTCAATTTTTCATTGTCGGGATCAGACAGAATCGCAGCTGACAACGCTGTTGCCATTACCCTTCCCCCCATAACGTCCAGCGGGGAATGCATACCGGCAACAATCCGGTTATGACCGAGTTCAGAAGCGCGAGTCAGCAGCTCCTGATAACGCTCTGGTATCGCATAGGCATAAGCAAAAGCGCTGAGATATGCGGCGTTCGTATGTCCGCTTGGAAAACCTCCGTCTTTGTTCGGATCAGGATTGATGACGGGAATAAGCGTTGGAACAATGATCGAATTGCCTTTCCAGCGAAACGGACGGGGATAATTGAAATAGCCTTTAGCCGGATTCGATGAAGAAAAGTTGCCGCGTAAAGTATTGACCAAACTCACGACATGTCCAAGTTCCGAGCTGGTGCTGCCTGAATTGGTTCCTTCATCATGATATTTTTTTATCGAGGCATCTGCCGGGATACTGATGATCGTTGTCGTCGCTCCCGCGTTCATTCGATAGACGTCAGCAAGCTTCCCGAGGCCGTCAATAACACTGTAGCTCTGGCCCCTCCGATCATCAAAATATGCAGCATTTTCCTCAAGCATCGTGCGGTGTTCAGCAATATCCACGACTTTTTGGATGTTGGCATCCAACACTCTGCTGTTCAGTTTAGTACCGGTATTCCACGTCTTTCCGGGGTTCCAAAGTGTATTAAATTCGGAAAGCACCCCGATGACAGGATTGGATTCCACCGTCATATTAGCAGAGATATTATTTTTGTAATGATCTACGAAAAATCCGGAAGAGTGCGGCGAAGCTGCGGTTGTTGGTTTAGTGGCTGCGCTCGCATCGCCTACAACCGGAGAACTTAGAAGAAGTGCCAAAGAACAGACAGCTATCAGTAAATGCTTCCTCATCCTTAACCGTTTCATTCTCACATCATATCCCCCTTGCTCTTCATCTCCCAACCATCAAGTTCTATATGATCGTATCGTAAATTTGTTAATCAAATGGCTTGATTTTATTAATGTTTTGTTTATATTTTTCAATGATCTCTCTAAACAGTTGAAAGATCGTGTATACACAAACATTGGTTTAAAGGCATTGTCTGAGAAAAAGCGCATCACGCAGGCCGCAAAGGATCTTAGTGAGCTTTGTGTCATGCTTGGAAGCGGGCGTGTTTATAGTGAGAGGCATACTGGCCTAATAGATAATGACAGGCAATAAAAAATAAGAAGCTAGGATGAATAAAACCCTAGCTGTGATAAAGTCAAACTGATTTTCCCCATTTTCCAAATACCCTTCCTATTGCAGCAGCATATGTAAGGACAAATGGCAATGTCACGACGAAGCATGTTAAAGGCACCCACTTCGGTATGGCTGTTGTATAATGAAGGATTGTTGTAAAGAAAGTCAAGCAAATTAAGGTAATCGCAACATATCGAACTGATTTTTCACTTCTCTTATATTTTTCAATCAGAGTCGAGCGATCAGTATATATCGGTGAAGTCCCGGGCTGAGCGGCAAAGACATGCATGCCATGGTTAGAACATACATGTTCCCAGCCTGCGGCTTCAAACATTTCGATATAATCCTCAAAGCTGTCTTCATCCATCTCCTGATAATCAATGCTATATGTTACATTCTTAGGCTCGGCTTTTTTCAGTTTATATCCCATAAATGCAAATGAATCGAGCATCCAACCTTTGCTGGCCATCTCACTGAGCTTTTTCATATCTTTTTCTTCTGAAAAGGCCAATCCTTCAGACATCATATATTTTGTTTGTTTCATATTAATCCCCTTTCAATTGTTGAAAAGCACGCTCACCGTGTTCAGCCATCATTCTTCTGCGTTGAATTTCTTTTTTTAATAACTCTCGGCCATGCAGAGTTGTTTTGTACACTTTACGGCGCGGGTTGTCGTTGTCTACAAGTTCAATAACCCTTTCTTGAAGTAATTTCTTCAGTAATGTATATAAAGTAGCCGGACCGATAGCAAAGGAATGATCAGTCATTTCCTCTATTTGCTGCATGATGGAATAGCCGTGTTTTGGCTCTAACAATGTTAAGACAATATAATATGCCGGATCAGTGAGCTGATCCATTTCCTGAGAACGTTGTTTTGGCAAGTGGCCACCTCATTTCTTATATCAATAATAGATATATCATTTAACGATATAATAAAATTTACCTTATTGTTTGTCAATCATTTTTCTGAATTCAGTTAGTGAGGTAGACTGAGGCTTAGCAGGACACGAAAGACTTCGGGAAAACCGGCTAAAGAAGTGTTACTTATCAAGTACTTCGAAAAATGGACAGGTCAATCATAGCATGGGTATCATATAATCTTTCCGTAAACTCTTAAATATGAAAAAGAGCTGTATTGACAGCTCTTTTGGTTTAATAAATTAACGCTTCTTAGCAACCAGATATTCAACGACAGGAAATATAACCATTCCCAAGCTTAACACAGCTAACAAAAATATATTAATGGTTCCGTTCACTAATTGATCAGCAAACACAGCTAACAATATCGCAAATAACAGAATAAAATAACTGATTTTCGAGCTTTTCTCGAGAACTTTTTGATCAAGTTCATCACTTTGATCTTCTTCCTTCTTATCCTCCCTAGCCATTACAGAAAAAAACATCATGAAAAATATCGATATCGTTATAATTTCATTGAAACCCACATCTTTTCCTGACATCATTTTGTAAGTTGTGTAAGCTATTGCGATGAGAGTAGCAATACCAATTATAATTGCACCAATTTTCCGCGTGCTCATTTTTCTATCTCTCCCTCATTTAAAAGTAAATATCAAAATTAAAGGCGGAAAACATTGCAAAGAAAAAAGAAAATTCAATAGAGAGGACAGATCCTAAAATCCAGCCTCTCTCTTCTAATCTTTTAAGCGCTTATGAACTTGACCGAAATCCATTTACACTTATTTATTTTCCTTCTCTAAAAACGCCATAACCGCTTTTGTCAGATTCTGTGCTTCTGCCGGCGCATCCGGAGAGCCGAACATCTTATTTAAATCACTGTGAGATAAGCTGTTGACTTGATAAACAAAATCCGTTGCTTTCGCTTTGTTTACGGTTTCCGCGAATTTGTAGACCGCAGGGTCTTCCCAGCGGGTCACAAGATAGGCCGGGGGCAATTTTGAGTTGTTTATGTAGGAAAGCGGCGATGCTTTTGTCCACACCTTTTCGTCTGTGCCAAACACTTCTTTATAAGACGGGATCGCTTCGATGAATCGTTTCATATCCAAGGGGCCATCTAAAACAACAATCGAATTGAGTGCGGCCGGCGTGAGGCCGACACGATTTAAATATGTTGAATCTGCGGCAATTAATCCGGCCAAGTGTCCCCCTGCCGAGTGTCCCATGACGTTGATTTTTGACGGATCGATTTGATATTCATCAGCATGATCCATCACCCATTTAACGGCCTTAGCCGCATCATCAGCCATCTCATCATACTGAACATCGGGATGAAGCCGATAGTTGACAGATACGAAAACATAGCCGTTTTCCGTGAAAAACGCCGGCTTCGAAGCCGCTCTGCTTTTGTCTCCGCTTGTCCATCCTCCGCCGTGAAGGTAGATGAGAACAGGATGTTTTTTACCCTCGTTTGTTTGCGGTGTATAAATATCCAATGTTTGTCTGTCGTCTTTTGCGTAATGAACATTTTCAGCATTCTTGTTGGAAGTACAGGCGAACAAGCCGATACACAGAATCGCCACCCCTGTCCATTTGATGAATCCTCTCAAGTTTAAAAACACCTTTCTTCTTTCGCCGGTATATTTTAAAACGGTCTCATGGAACATTCCGGGAATGCCCATCTGCTAAGCAGTTTTAAGGCGGCGGAACATGAACATATGTTTCTAATTATAAACAGAAACAAGAAATTTACAAATATTAAAATCAATGAGAAAATTAAAGGTTTTTATTGTCGAGGTGCTGTAAACCTGCGTGGAAAAGATGAGAGGATGCATTCGCAAAAGCGACTGAAAAAGAAATAGACGATTAAGCCGGCAAGAAGAGTACTCCCCGTCATATTGGGGAGTACGATTTTTATGAGCCCTGTGATAGATGGACGTCTGCTTTTTCTTCGGCCGAAATGACAGATAACAAGTCACGGCTGACGGCAAATCCAACCATTTAAAAACATAATGGCAGTTCTTCTAAAGCTCTCATCAGAAAATTGCCTTTCCATTTGATCTGCTCCCTTTCACCTTTGATCTCTATATGTTCAAAGCGGCGCAGCAAGGTTTGAATAGCGATTTTGGCTTCAAGTCGGGCAAGCGGTGCGCCGAGGCAAAAATGGCTGCCATGGCCAAAGGCAAGGTGGCGGTTATCCTTTCTTTCAATATCAAAGCGGTCGGCATTCGGGAAGACTGTGTCATCGCGGTTGGCTGAAGCTAATGAAATGATGATCACATCTTTTCGCTTAATCTCCTCCCCGTGCAATGTAAACGGTTCGGCCGCCCAGCGCAGGGTCGTTAATTCCACTGGACTGTAAAATCTGAGCGCCTCTTCAATGGCTGAGTCGATTAGATCAGGATGTTGACGAAGCTTTTCCAGCTGATCAGTGTGGTTCAGCAAGGCAAAGGTCATATTAGTTATTAAGTTTACCGTCGTTTCATGGCCTGCAACGATAAGAAGCATAATCGTCGAATACAGCTCTTCTATGCTTAATTTCGTTCCTTCGCTTTCTGCCTGAATTAATGCACTGACTAAATCCTCAGCCGGCTCGTCCCTTTTTTTGCGGACCAAATATTCCAGGTATTCAGCGAATTCGCCTATTTTATGCTTGTTTTCCTCAAGGCTTTCAGGAGTGTCGGAAAAATCAATTATTGCCTGGGACCAAACTCTGAATTTTTGCCGATCTTCAAGCGGAATACCAAGCATCTCGCTGATGACAATGATCGGCAGCGGGAAAGCGAAGTCGTCTACAAGATTCATAGAATGGTTCGGTTCTACTTGATCCAATAAGGAATCGGCGATTTTTTGGATTCTGTTTTCGAGCTGTAAAACCATTCGGGGAGTAAATGCTTTCTGAACAAGGGACCGCAAACGGCCGTGGTTGGGAGGATCTGCGTTGAGCATATGCTTTGATAAAGGTTCTTCATTTTCCAGAGCGGAGAAGTTCTCTAATTCTTCTTCTGTAAACACATTTTCGTAATTTTTCTTCATTCTTGCATCCTTTAATATACGGACCGCATCATCGTACCTCGTAATGAGCCAGCCTTCGCCCAGATCTCCCATGGATACGGGATAAACAGGACGCGAGCCGCGTGTGTTTTTGTAAAAATCGTACGCATTATGTTTAAATGCAGCAGAAGATAGTTCTTCTTCAGATAATATGGTAGAGCTTTTCTGATGTTTTGATGACATTTTTACAACCTCCATCTCCAAGAATTGTTAATATAAACCTACATTAACATATTAAACCACACATTGTATTGATTTCATGATGCCAAAAGCTTCATTCCGCTAAATTCGATCGACAGGGTTCGGCCGAACGGCCTCTCCCATTTATGCTTTGCCTTTGGAGGAGCTCGTTTTCGCCATAACTTTTCTTCTAGCCCGTCTCCGTAAATATAAAGCTTTCAGCCCTGTTCAAGCATGCGCAGTAGTTCGTTTTCCTGCCGTTTGATCAAATGTTTTGGTTGTTTCCACGCGAGAGAAAGCGACATGGAGCTTTGAGGATGGCTCGCTGGAAAAATCAAACGGATTGCTTCATCGCAAAACCTCCTTCGCCATTCTGAACACTCATCAACTAATGATCATGTGTTTAATATAAGTTGGGGCAACTTTCAAATTCAATCGGCAATTAAGCGATGGATGTTCATTAATGAACACCTTCTGGAATCATTGTTTAGTAATGAAGTTTAATTTGAAAGGTTTCATCATGCATCTGCTCCTTTTGGGTTTCACTTACCCGTAAAGCGAGCGAGGATGACAACTTTTAAATGCACCGAGGGAGGAAAGAGGCATTAAAACGGGGAGGGAGGATAGCGAATTTGAACCGCCCCCGATTGTCGGGGGCGCTGTTTTTTTGACTCATAGCTCTTTGTACATAAAGTAATCAAAATCGGCATGTTGATGTGCCCCGCTTGTATCTTGGCATTGCATTCCCACAAAAGCTCCGGTGAAGAATCCTCCTCCGCGCACATAATCATCTGACAATTTTTTAGATTCCAACGGGATCTCAATTTTATACCAGTCTTTTTTATTAAAAGAATAGGAGTAATAATATGTTTCCCTTTCGACATTTACTCTTAAATAAACATATTGTATGTCCCGCGGGATGACAATTTTGTCTTTTATCGGCTGTGAGAATGTAAAATTATCGCATATCGTTACATCCAAAATGCGCCCAAGGTCTTCATCATAAGTCACTTGAAGAGCCGTCCAGTTTTCGGTGTTGTAGTAATTCACGAGTCCCGCGGCTTGCTGAAAGGTCTCCGGGTTGAAATCAACAGCAGTTTCCGCTGTAAAACGGAGGCTTTGCCAACGCCTGGCTACAAACGCCTGGGTAAATGTGGAGGTTAGTGATTCATGTCCATATAAACGTAAATGATTCGGCCTTTCAGTCAATGATCCTAATTCTTTCGTAAAGGGAATCCGCAATGTCTGAAAGTTCATATTTAATGTCCGATCAGCAAATTGATCGACTTCCTCATATGTCGATGGAAACTTGGTTTCAGATATGCGGGGCGCTTCCACCTCCACCCTCCCCTCTTTTCCGCCTACAACATAAGGCCAGCCGTCTTTCCACTCCAATTTTTGAATCGCGGTTTCTCTTCCCAAAGGACAATATCCTCTTTGGTGAATAACCGAGTCATCAGCAGGATGAATCGGACGCCCGGTTAAATGAGCTAAATACCACTCGCCTGTATGCGTTTCCACAATTGATGCATGTCCGCATTTCTGCAACGGATTCCGAGGTTCGTGCCAAGACGTTAAAATTGGATTATCGGGGTGAATTTCATATGGTCCTTCGATATGTTTTGAACGGGCAATTGTAGCGGCATGCTCGAAACGGGTTCCGCCTTCCGCCGTCAATAAATAGTAATAATCCCCGATATGATAAAGGTGCGGCGCTTCAGTCAGTTTAATATCTGTGCCTTCAAAAATGATTTTCGGATGATGGATAAGTCTTTTTTCGCGCACGGAAAATTCCTGCATCACAATGCCTCCGAATGAATGGCGGCCGGTCCGGTGATCCCACAGCATATTTAACAAATATTTTCTTCCGTCTGCATCATGGTACAATGAAGCATCAAAGCCGGAACTATTTAGTTGAATCGGCTCCCCCCAATCCCCATCGACGGTTTCGCAAGTAACTAAATAGTTATGACAGTCTTTCCAGGCTCCATCCACAACTTTTACATCTGTATATATAAGCCAAAACCTTCCTTCACTGTAACTTAGACAAGGCGCCCATACACCGCCTGAGTCGGGATTCCCTTTCATATCCAATTGTGAAACCCTCTGCAACGGATGTGCAACTAAACGCCAATTCACCAAATCTTTTGAATGATGGATTTGCACGCCTGGAAACCATTCGAAGGTGGATACTGCGATATAATAATCCTCCCCTACTCTGCATATGGATGGATCCGGGTTAAAACCATTAAGCACCGGATTGATAATCTTCATCTTCATTCCTCCTAACGGTTTTAAAGTATAAGCCGGCTAATGGCTATTCCCGCTCAAATTCATTCATATCGTCCAAGTCACTTTGTCTCTATTCTCTAATTCACGGACGACTTTTGCATATTTTTCATCGCTTAAATTGTAAAAATTAATGTCGATCATAGCTAATATAAGGAAAATAACCGGAACTACAGTTGTCGTTAATAATATCCCTGTCAACGCTTCAGGAGTTTGGACCTGACCTGCGGCATAGCCGAACTTTTCCAGTATGAGTCCCGGAACGATTCCGCCGAGTGCCATGCCAAACTTGAAAAAAAAGCCGATAATCGCATAAATCAATCCACTCAAGCGTTTCCCTGTCTTATATTCGCCATATTCGATTGTTTCAGGGATAAGCGCCCACATATATCCCCCGGCCGTCACGCTTCCAACTGCGGCAATGACCCGAAAGAAGAGCACCAGAAACACATTGCTTGGCGGAACAATGAGAATGGCCAAAAGTCCAATGATATTTAATAATAAAGCGGCATTTAATAGCTTTCTCTTTCCCAGCCACTTATTGATTCGGGGGATAAACGGCAGGATGGCCAATGCAGGAAGGCTTCCAAGCAAGCCGTACCATTTCACAAGATCAGCTCTGCCTACATTGTACGTCATGTAGTAAATGCCGACGGAATTGCTTATCGAGTTGACGCCAAAAATAATGATAAAGAAAATGCTTAAAACGACTAACGGACGATTCACCCGAAATTGCTCGAATATATCAGAAAATTTAATTTTTTCTTCGGACATTGGCAGAGCGACCCGTTCTTTTGTACTTTTAAAACAAAAGATTAATAGACAGGCGCCAATGATCCCCAGCATGCTCATCGTCAGTTGCCAGCCAAGAGCCGTGTTTCCTGTCGTATCACCTAAATAAGTAGAAAGTAAAGGAACAAAAAAAGATACGATGAGTCCGCCAAGATTGGCAAAGACCATCCGAACAGAAGTAATGCTGACGACCTCTTGATTATCTCTCGTCATCGCGGAGGTTAATGCGCCGTATGGAACATTTATCGCTGTATATGTGAGCGATAAACCGACATACGTGATATAGGCGTAGATTAATTTTCCGGTATCTGAAAAATCCGGGGTTGTAAAACAGAGGATGGCAAGTACAGAAAGCGGAAACGCGCCGAACAGCAGATACGGCCTAAACCTTCCGAATCTGCTGTTTGTTCGGTCTACTAATGTTCCGATAAAAGGATCGGCAAGCGCATCAATGATTCGAACAATCAGAAACATTGTTCCAGCGGCAGCGGCTGATAAACCATAAACATCCGTATAGAAAAATAAAAGATATGTAGAAACCGTGGTGTAAATTAAATTACATGCTAAATCTCCAGAAGCATAACCGGATTTCTCATACATACTAACTTGTTTTACATGTTCACCCGTCATGATTCTTACCTCCTTCACAGCCTTTCAAAGCGGCTTTAAAATAAGTTTTCATGAAAGCGTATACATTAAACCTGGCAAGCGGCTTTCAGCAGAAGTGAGACAGATGCTTCTCTCGTCAACCACGAATTCTCTTCAAGATTGTAGGTTTATGTGATCTTATCACCTCCATTTTGAAATTTTCATAAAAATCAGATTTCAAAGGTTGCTTATAATCAGCTCATAAAAATGATCTCCCTCTTTCATCCACTCCTTATGCACACACTTAGTTTAATCATCAAACTAAGTTTAAGTCAGTTTGAAAATGTTGTCAATCATTAGCAGTGTCTATTTCAATTTCAAAAGAAAAAAACTCGAAAAACCGCGGAGGCCTTCATGGGATATCAGCTTCATTTGTTACAGCGCCGCAGCACCATGATCGGCCTTTTTTCTTAATAAAAGCACAATTTATAGATGCCGTTCGCAAAAAGTGCATCATATGAAAAAGATAAACCCGATTTTTCAGGGAACAATGCCTCATTCTTTCATCTGTGATGAATGATACAATCCCCAGTGTAGTGACTAAAAAGGAGGACCAATCATGAAATTCAGCAAAATCGGTGCCTTACTGCTCACTTTGGCGTGTTTGCTTTTGCCTTTTTCTTCTGCGTCTGCAGCAGGTGCCGGTGTATGGGATAATATCGGCACATACGGCATGACATCGCAGACTCCGATCATTAAATCAGGCGGAGGGAAATTTTATTTTCACAACAACAGCTTTTATGGCTTTACTTTTACTCTGTATGAAGTTGACGGGGCGGGAAGCACGCCCGAAATCGCAAGAAAAAATATCTACGTCGGACCAAAAAGCAACAGTCCGGTGATCGATGTCAGCGATTTTACAGATGGTGCGAATAAAAAAGCAGAACTCGTCCTGTTTAAAGGGAACGATACATACATCACCGTTACTTGCTATGATTGAATTCCCCATAAACAGTAAGCCCGCCGTTTACAGACGGCGGATTTTTGATGCTTTTTTGCCTGGTCAAACAAACGGTCCCCTCTTTAAACTGACGGGCACAAAAAAGTGCCTATATAACTTTAAAGTGCGTACTTCCGTTTCGGGTTCTTCTGTTCCATAATCATGAATGATGTTTTGTATGACATTGTTCTGTTTATACTGAAAAGAAAACGGAGGGATCCATGATGAACCTGAACTTACGAGGAAAAACAGCATTGGTGACCGGATCAACGTCCGGAATCGGCAAAGCGATTGCCGCTTCACTTGCGAAAGAAGGTGCGTCTGTCATCATTAACGGACGCCGACAAGACAAGGTCAATCAAATAATAGACGAATTGAAAGGCCAATTCCCCGAGGCTGTTCTTCATCCAGCCCCTTATGATCTTGGCACTGAGAAAGGGTGTCAAGACCTAATAGCAGCGTTCCCGCATGTTGATATTCTCATTAATAATTTAGGAATTTTTGAGCCGGCGGAATATTTTGAGATTCCGGATGAGGATTGGTTCCGCTTTTTCGAAGTGAATATTATGAGCGGAGTAAGGCTCTCGCGGAGATATTTGCAAAGCATGATCGAGAAAAAAGAAGGCCGGGTCATTTTTATTGCGAGCGAAGCTGCGGTTATGCCGTCACAGGAAATGGCGCATTACAGCGCAACAAAAACGATGCAGCTTTCGATTTCCCGGAGCTTGGCAGAGCTTGCTACGGGTACAAATGTGACTGTCAATACCGTTATGCCGGGCTCAACCTTAACCGAAGGCGTTGAAACGATGCTGAAGACTCTTTATCCGGATGAAAACCTGACGGTCGAAGAAGCGGAAAGGCGGTTTATGAAAGAAAACCGGCCGACCTCTATCATACAAAGGCTGATTCGGCCGGAAGAAATCGCGCACTTTGTCACCTTTTTAAGCAGTCCGCTTTCCTCGCCGATCAATGGTGCAGCCTTGCGGGCGGACGGCGGATTGGTCCGCAGCGTCTTTTAAATGAAAGGCTGGAATGCCCGGCATTCCAGCTTCATCGTTATCGATCAGCATAAACATGTTGGAAGACTGCGGTCGCATCCCATGCATTCAAGCCGAATACTCCCTCGGTAAACGTGGAATCCCGGGCGCTTATCACCAATCGGTCATCCAAGTAAATATAAAAGTTGGAACCGCGGGCCACCGCCTTCAGGTGATATTTCCGGCCGGCTTCTAGCGGTGTGCGGTGTTCGGCAATAACAGAGGCCGAGCCGTTTTCAAATTTGAAAAACTTCACCACATCATGCTTGGCATCCACATTGGCAAGGTATCCGTTTTGAACATCCTTGTCGGCCCGAAACACGAGAGCACCCGCCCCTCTGCCATTTCCATCCTTTACCGTGACATCTGCTTCATATGTGAAATCTGTTCCTTTTGCTGAAGATAAAATGAACGAATCCCCGTCAGAGCGTCCTTGTTTTCCATCAATCGTGTCGGCCCATACGCCGTTTACGGTCGTCCAGCCGGTCAAATTCGATTGAAAGGGCGATGTTCCCCATACTTTTTTCAGAGGATGAACCGTCATCGAATTCAGCTTGACAAACCCGTTTGATGCGTACGCTTCAACCCCTTTGCTGGATCGGTCCGGCAGAATAATGTCGGTGATCACCTGCCTTCCGTCGTTGCCGAATACTTCGACTGAAGAGCGGTCGACATAAATGCGCATCTTCACCTTCCCACCGACCGGTTGCAGCGGGGCCGCATGCTTTCCGGTGTTAAAGTTCGGATGAAAGGAGACGTTTCCGGATTGGCTTCGGTCGACGAAGAGGGAAGCGCTGTTTTTGCTGTATCCGATTTTCGTATATTGGTTTTCCCCTGTTCGGACTTTAAAGCCGAATTCGGCCGCAGTTCCGGTATTTACTTGAAATTCCGCATTGATTTCGTACGCATCACCTGACAGCGCTTTCAAAAAATTTCTGTTTCGAGGCGAAATGATCTTGTCTTTCCACCTTTGCGATGCACCCCTGATCGACTTCAGCTCCGCTACCGGAGCCTGAACAATTCTGAACCCCTCGGAAAACGCTTTCAATTTTAGTTCTCTCGGGATAGACATTGCGCTTCTCCACGGGGAAGTGGGAACATCGTTTGCGTATTGCCAATTGCTCATCCACCCTAACCAAAGCCTTCGTCCGTCTGACTGCGGGATATCAGACCAGCTGACAGCTGCGTAAAAGTCTTTGCCGTAATCTGTCCATAATACGCGATTCGGCGGGTTTTCATTTTTAAAGGTTGTTCCGTCAAAGCTTCCGACGAAATATTGCATGCCTGATCCTCCTGAGACAGCGCCGTCTCCAACACTGACTTGCATCACCCATTTCGTTTCATTCGGTCTGCCCTCTACAGGAAGCTCAAACAGATCCGGACATTCCCACACGCCTCCATGGCTGCCTTCTCCTTTTCCAAATTCGCTCGCATATGTCCACTGCTTCAGGTCAGGCGATGTATAGATTAGAATTCGGTCGCCACCTGCAAGCAACATCACCCACTTGTTCGTCTGTTTGTGCCAAACGACTTTCGGATCTCGGAAATCTCTTTTTCCCGGATTTGGAATGACAGGGTTGCCTGAGTACTTCGTCCACGTCCTGCCTTTGTCATTGCTGTAGGCGATGCTTTGTACTTGTTCCCCGTCCCGGTCCTGCGTATAAATGGCAACGAGCGGCTTCTCCGTCCCTGTTTGAAACCCTGTTGTATTATGCCGATCGACGACAGCGCTGCCCGAAAAAATCGTCCCTTTTTCATCCGGATACAGCGCGACCGGCAAATGCTCCCACTTGACCAAATCTTTGCTTACTGCGTGCCCCCAGTGCATCGGCCCCCAGCGCAGGCCATACGGATGATATTGATAAAACAGATGATATTCCCCCGCGTAATACACCATCCCGTTCGGGTCATTCATCCAGTTTGCTTCCGGAGTGAAATGATACTTGGGCCGATGATCCTCGTTATAGTAGTCCGGGTCGGCCGCAGCTGCAGAAAACGCTTCCGGAAACATCATGGCCCCTATGATCCCCATCTGAATCATTCTCTTTTTCATCCCTTTTCTCCCCTCTTCTTCACACGGTTTTTAGTGACGGTCCAAACAGCCGCCCCCTTTTTGCGGCCGAATGGACCTGCCTCTCCAAAAGCCAAGAAAAGAACAACTAAGTCATTTTATGCCAAAAAACCAGTCCAATAGCCGACAATCCCGATAATAAAAATACCGAAAATCATGAGAAGAGGATTCACTCCTTTGCGAAGCATCCAGGCAGCGAGCAATGTCAATCCTAAAGGCAGTACCCCCGGCATGATGCTGTCTAAAATGTTTTGCACGGTCTGCACATCGACTTTGCCTGCATCATCCTTAATTCTTGACACGACGATCGGGATATTGATCGTCGTCCACTTGGAAACGAGCGCTCCCATTACAAACAGCCCGAGTATTGAAGCGCCTTCCGTCAGTTTCTGAATGCGGTTCCCGACCAAGTCCTGCAAAATTTCCATGCCTTTCACATAGCCGTACTTTAACCCGTAGTATTTTGTACTTAACCTGATCGCGTTGATTAAAAAGAAAAACAAAAGCGGGCCGGCGATATTTCCGCTTAAAGCAAGCGACGCTCCCAAGGCTGCCAGAACGGGACGCAACGTCCCCCAGAAAATCGGGTCGCCCACACCTGCCAACGGGCCCATTAAGCCGATTTTCATTCCATTAATCGCTTTGGCATCAATCTTTTTATTGTTGGCCATTTCTTCTTCCATCGCAGCGGTCACGCCGAATATCGGCGCTGTCAGCCACGGATGCGTATTAAACCATTCCAAGTGGCGCTGGAGCGCTTCGCTCCGTTTCGCTCCCGGACCGTACAATTTTTTGATCGCCGGAATCATGACGTAGCAGTAGCCGAGCGCCTGTACACGCTCAAAGTTAAATGATCCGAGCAAAAAGTTTGAGCGGATAAACATACTGAAAATCTCTCTTTTTGTTAACCTTTTTTCTGTGCCCATTATTCGTCCCTCCTTCAATTGTTAAGCATCCAGATCATCGTCATCATCAAAAGCGGCAACGGTGCTGTCACTGGCGGCGGCAACCGCCCCCTGTGCATGATTTTTTTGCATCACTTGCTGATATAAAAATGCCAGACAGAGCCCAAGGGCACCGAAGCCGACTAAATTGAAATCGGTAAACGCAGCCAGCAAAAAACCGATATAGAAAAACGGCTTCAAATACGGAATGTTCATCATGTTGATGACCATCGCGTACCCGACAACAACGATAATGCCTCCGCCGATTTGCAAGCCTTTTGTAATGACGTCCGGAATATTTCCTAAAAACGCCTGAACAGCGCTGACACTGATCAGAGCCACAATCAATGTCGGAATCATAACGCGCAGCGCCTGAAACGCCATGGCGGTTATATGCATGATTTCAATTCCTTTAAAATTGCCATCCTTTGCGTATTTGTCGGCGCGGTGAATTAAAAATACGGTGATCGTCCTGACGAAAATCGTCAGCGCCTGACCCGCAGCAGCCAAAGCAACCGCGACGGCAATCCCTTCGCCGACTCCCTGATCGGCGGTAATCACTAAAATGGTCGAAATCACGGAAGCGATAGCCGTATCAGGGGCCATTGCAAGACCGACGTTCATCCAGCCAAGCGCCATCAGCTCCAGCGTTCCGCCGAGAATGATGCCTGTTTTCAGATCCCCGAGAACAAGGCCGACCAACGTGCAGGCAATCAGGGGACGGTGTGTCTGCCCTTCGTCCAATACACTACCGATACCTGTTATAGCTGCAATGACGAGCAACAAAATAATTTGAATTGTTGACATCGCTTTAGAACCCTCCTTCTAGGATTTTGTTGCGTTTCTTAAAATCTGCATAAAGTCTTCGCTCGAATCTGACGGCAGCTGCCTCAGTTCCAGCTTCACGCCCAATCCGTGCAATTGTTCAAACGCTTTGATGTCCTTTTCAGTCACGCTGACCGATTTCGTGATTTGCCTGCGGTTATTCTCGAAGCGCATCCCGCCGACATTGACTGTTTCGATCGGAACACCTGCTTCGATTAAGGAAACAATGTCGCCCGGATTTTCGAATAACAGCATTGCCGTCGTATCTTCGTACCGCGGACTGTGAAACGCTTTGGCCATTTTGGAGATCGAAACGGCGCTGGCTTTCACATTTGAAGGTGCGACAGAAAGGATCAGCGTTTTTCTCATCTCGTCCTGCGCCACCTCATCAGAGACAACGATAATCCGGTCAGCGGCGTGGATTTTGATCCATCTTGTTAATACTTGGCCGTGAATAAAGCGGTCATCAATTCTTGCTAAAACGATTTTCATAACAATTCATCCTCTCTTCGCTGATTGGACTGACTGAATTTTTCCAATTGTTCGCTGCAGATTTGAAAGCATTCCCGGCTCATTTTTTTCAACTGGTTCAGCAGTTGTTTGAGCGGCATATGCTCCCTCAAGCTCAATGCCTCTAACAAAATCGGCAGGTTCACGCCGGCTGCCATATCGAATCTCCGCTCCTTCGCGATGTAAGGGGTCGCTGCGTTATATGGCGTCCCGCCGAAAATATCCACTAAAAAAAGCACCTCGTGTTCCTCCGGAATGTCCTTCAGCGTCTGATGATATTTTTCTTGCAGTGTCTGAATGCCTTCCCCTTTCAGAAACGGCACCGCGATCAGGCTGTCTTCTTCTCCGAATATCATCCCTGAAGATTCTTTTAATGCTGTGGGAAAGTTTCCATGGCCGCTGATAATGACTGTAATCATGTACATTGCTCCTTTCTTTTTTCGTTCGCTTATTTATAATGCAAGTATCGTGCCAACAAAGTTGTATTAAGCGCTTTCACTGTATTTCAAGACGAATGATGTTTAAGTTTGAAACACATTCAAGCATAAAAATAAACCTGTATTAAAGTGGGATTCCACTTAATACAGGTTGACCTGAATAAATCGCTCATGGAAAACAGCTATAACTCTTCAGAAAAGATGGACGCGATAAATATTTTTTCATCTTCGCTGATCGCGAGTCCAAGCTTTTCTTCGTAAGGCTTTAATGTTTTCTCTGTGATGTGAAGAACTTTTACAAGCTGATCATTCATTTCTTCTTCCTCAGGAAAAGCGATCGGATTTTGTTTGATCACCCTTTCAAAAGCAAAAGCGGTATGCATGATGACTTTGATCAGCACCGCGTTGCTGAATGTGATGCGCAGTTCGTCTTGAACCGTCTGAAGCCACTCCAACAGCATGTCTATCATATGATAGGGATTCAAAAAGACAAGATACTTCTTCAGGCTGTCTTCGCACAGCTCCTTCACCACCACATTTTTACCGGATAATCCGCCGCTCACAGGGATATTGCCGTTTCCGATCACTTGCTGAATCACTTTTTCTCCTTCGCCTTCAATCAATACTTCTAAAGGCACGTGCGGAGCATCGATTTTAGGGTTCTTCGTGCCCACCGTGGCAAGGATCTCATACGCTTTTTCAATCTCTTTTATGCGGCTTGCTAATTTGATCGATGACACCGTCAAAATGCTGATTTGTTCATCGGATGTCCTGCTCACGATTGATGTTAAGATCTCTTCGAGCTTTTTCGCCGTTCCGCCGCCTGTCGTGCAAATGGAGACGATCGCCTTCTTTTTGCCTGAAACCCGCGGTTTATCGGCCCATAAATCGATGAAATCCTTTGTAACCGAATCGTAGATGGCGTGCAAATTCAAATTCAAATAATTCACCTTGCGGACGGCATCAAGCACCATTGATGTCGTCACATTGCTGATCGTTTTTATTTTTACGCCCGTTTGTTGTTCGAGCCTTGTTTCCAGCATCGCAAGCGATCCCATGTCGACAAGCATTAATACGCCTTCACCTTCATCAACCTGCTTCACTTTCTCCGCCAGACTGCTGACGATTTCCGCGGGTGAAACGGTCAAAGGCATATCAACCGCAGCAATCGGGGTGCTCCCCAGCAGTTCAGTGGCTACTTCAACCATAGAGCTCGCCGTGCTGTTTCCATGGGCCGCCACGACAATGCCCGTCCTTTTGTTTTCTTTCCATGATTTAATCGACTGAATCAGCATCGTCAAGTAGATCACTTCGATTTCCGGAACGGTTACTTTAAAATACGCTTGAATTTTATCTTTGAAAATCAGTGCGACCTCATATTCTTTCACATGGGTTTCCCTGATTTCATCTGTTTCCTGCGGGTTTAAGACATCAACCTGCTTTCCGCGCTTTAAAAATGCGGCGATGTGCATGCTCAGGAAATAGATGAATTTACGGTCGAATTTGCAGTCTAACTCATGTTCCGCGACTTCCTTTAATTCTTTCGTCATCTGAATCACGTCGTCTTCAATGAATTTGAGCAAACTGTGGTTATGAAGCATTTTCTGATTAAAAAAGCTTCTGACGTGCAAATGAATATCCGTTAAAATATATTGATTGATTTGTTTTTTTGTTAATCCTTCTTTATTCAGGATTTTCGCTTTTTCTTCTATGAGATGGTATAAGTTAAATGAGTCATCGATTTTCGTTGTGTCATCTTCCACAATCGGAGAGATGATCGTTGTAATGTTGACGTATTCAGAAATCATTTTGCTCCGTTCGATATTTTTGCTGCTGGACATCCAGTCCTGTTTGATCTCATCGGGAAGATCCCGGACGGTCAGTTCAACAACCTCGTCTTTGTCAAGGTTATTTAAAAATCCGTGCGCACAGACGAGCTGCACATTTGATTTCAGCTGCCCGACATTTCCGAATTTTGCAGAATGAATCAATGCATTATAGACATCGATATGCACATTTAAGTTTTTTTTGATCCGCTCTGCTTCTTTCCCCAATAAAAACGTTGTCAGCTCCACTCTTTCTCCAAGGGACCGTTCATCGAGCGACGGGATATGTACGGTCATCGGAATTCTCCGTAAAAATGTCTTCAGCAAGGCAGAACTCGGGTTTTCTGTTGTTGCGCAGATAAACAGGACTTTTGCCGTTCGCTTATGCTCTGTTTCACCAAGCCTGTTGTATGTGCCGCTGTCAATGAAATAAAACAGCATTTCCTGCCCCTCCGGCGGGAGACGATGAATTTCATCCATAAACAGAATGCCCCCGTCCGCCTGTTCGACTAATCCTGCTTTGTCTTCGCCGGCACCTGTAAACGACCCTTTTTTATGTCCGAACAATTGCGAGAGCAATAATTGAGGATTGTTATAATAATCGGCACAATTGAATGTGATGAACGGGGAATCGGGCTTCAATATGTTCGAATAAACGGCAAACTGGTAGATCCGGTTCGCAAACAGCGATTTCCCCGAACCCGTCGGCCCGAGCAGCAGCATGTGCAAGCCGTGCGGTGGATAAAAGACAGCCGCTTTCGCCTGAGAAATTGCCTTTTTCAGGCTCCCTTTAGCCCCGATCATGAGCTCGAGGGGATCGGTGGACATGTTGCGCGCCGGCTTTTTTTGGCCGTCAGCCAGCCGCTTCAGTTCTTCAACCTCCATCAACTCTGAGTTCCATTTGATGTTCAAGATGTTTTCAACGATTTCCACCGGGATGTAGCGGACGGGGAACGTTTTAATCTTGATCACCTTTTTGGCACGAACGAGATTGTTTAATTCAAAGCTGACATTTGAACGCTCCATTTGCAGCTGACCGGCGATTTCTTGAGCCGAATTTCCTTGTATCTTTAAAAGCTGATGGATATTCGTTTCACGAAAATTATCCAGCAGCTGATGGTAGATTTTATCTATTCTTTTCATATGTATCATCCTTTGTTCTCGATTAATCAGCAAAAAGGCGGCAAACTTTCTTGAAGATTCAGAACTTTAAAGCCGAATCACGGGATAAAAAAAGATCTTTTACAGATTGACAACTCCAGCTCTCCTACTTTTATATCGATTTGATCGTGCTCTCATGACACAGTTTGGTGTTTTTGCTTCATCAGCATCTATAGAAACACCCCTCCCAAAGTAGCAGCTTGTCAATAGTGTATCATTATTGAGAAAATATTGGTGAAAACATCCCGTATTTTTCTCTACATGTAAATGTTTTGTGAAAAGCTCTGCTGATCAACGTTCACTTCGATATCATGTTGGCCGAACGACCGGCTGCCTTAATCTTCACAAAAAAGGCCGTTGACGGTTCAACGGCCTCTTTCTTCATGATTCATCTCCCTTTGAAAATAAACGATTCCTTTAAAAGTCTGCCTTCTCTCCCTTTTTCCGTCCAAATCAAGTCCACTTCCAATTCGGTCGCTTTCTCTGCCAATAGCAAATTCCGGTGCTTGACAGGGCTTCCGTCATTTAAGCTTTTGGCTAAAGAGACCGCATTGTCGTGAGGAATGTTCCAAAGCGAAAATTTCGTCGAAGAATTGGGCTCATTCCGGTAGAGATAAATTTCCGCCGAAGCTACATCGTGTCCAATGTTTTTGATTTCGACAGCATAAGTATGAAACGTTCCTTTTTCCGGCTTCGCCATTCCGTTCCCGGCTTCGGCTTTACCGATTTGAACTTCCCATTGTTTTGAAGCCTGTTTAACCGGTAATTCTTCAAACGTCAGCGCTTTCGTTTCAAATGTCGGAACAATCATGCCGAACAGGCACAATGCACATATGAATAACCGCATATTTTTCACTCCTCGATGTTTATTTTCCATATATTTTTCCTTATTCATAAATCCTATGCATACCGACGTTTCATTCCTGCTTCCGGCAGGGTAATAAAAGGACTGGAGGGATCAAGCAATGCCGCAAAACCAAAACAATCGATACGAACTCTTTTTCAAAAAAAGATACAAAGTTCTTCATACATTAAACGATTTTCTCATCGGTCTTTTATTTCTTGTCGGGAGCTTCTGCTTTTTCTCCGAGGAACTGAAGCCGGCGGGAATATGGATGTTTGTGATCGGCAGCTTTCAACTGTTAATCAGGCCGACGATCCGTTTGGTTCATGATTTTCATTACCGGAAGTTTGTTGAGTGCCGGCGTTCCAAATGCCGTGAGTAAATTCAAACAGCAGGGAGAGATGTTAAGAGACCCGCTAAGAAGTGCATAAAAAAAGGCCGAATCCTATCGGCCTTTCCTCTGTCACACAAGCCACTCCTCACAATCGGCGGCAAGCCGTTCCAACTCGTTCATAAAAGCGCCGGCATGATAGCCGTCACACACTGCATGGTGAACTTGCAGGGAAACGGGCAAAAATGTTTCACTGCCTTCTGAAAAATATTTCCCGTTTGTAATTATCGGCAGCAAGTGTTCGCTGTTATCTAGGTTTAAATTAAAGTTTGTAAAGCGCACCCATGGAATAGAAGAAACTGAATACGTATTGGGCGGGATGTCCGGCTTAGCCCACAAGCCCTTTTTGTCTCCAAAGCGCTCAGCATCCTGAAGATATTGACGATAAAACCGTGAGAAATCATCTGAGTATTCTGTCCAGAGGGCGGAAAACGTTTGGTCGTCCTGATGAAAAATTGTATAGCACGGATGTATTTGTTCCCAATAGCCCAGCTGTCCTTTGTCATCAAACGTTGTTCTAAACTCGGGACGCGAATGAATGGCCTTTGATACGATATAAATAAAAGCCGGGTACAGCTTGAGCTTCTTTTTCTTGAGTACAGCGAGCAAATTTGTCACATTGACGTTTGCCGTTATGCTGAAAGAACATTTCGCTTCCTTCATGTAATGGTCAAAATAAGGTTTTCTATACCAAGTGTCGAGCTCGATTGTTTGAAAATTCATGTTTTGCCTCCTAAAATATAGATTTTTATTTTAGGAGGCCTGCTTCACTGATTTCGGCAATATTCTCACCTCATCCTGTATTGTAAATGAATTGTGGCGCGTTTCATAGGTCCAAGCAACAGTCCCTCTTCTTCTTCTTTGTCTTCTTGCTGTGCCATTCTCCGCCTCTCCACCTCCGGCCTTCATTTAGGTTATACTGACATAGATCGGGGTGAAGATATGAACAGCAAATCACGATTGACGCCTGAAAGGTGGCGGGCGATTACGGAAAACGATTCCGCCTATGACGGAGTTTTTTATTACGCGGTCAAAACGACCGGGATATTTTGCCGCCCTTCCTGCAAATCGAGAGTTCCGCAAATCGAAAATGTGCAAATCTTTTTCAATGCAAAAGATGCCTTATCAGAAGGATACCGCCCCTGCAAACGCTGCAATCCGGCCGGGGTGCTGCTGCCGGATGAAGAGCTGGCACAGCGGGCGGTGCAAATCATCGAGGAATCTTATCGCGATCCGCTGTCTCTGCAAGCTTTGGCTGACAGGTGCCATATCAGCCCTTTTCATCTGCAGCGGACGTTTAAACGAATCAAAGGCGTCTCGCCGGCAGAATATATCCTGCAGAAAAGGATTGAGAAAGCATTCGATTTGCTTGCCCATTCTGAACGAACGATCGCAGAAATCGCCTCAATGGTAGGCATCGGGAATGCGGATTATTTTGCCGCTTTGTTTAAAAAGAAAACAGGGCAATCACCGACGTCATACCGGCAAATGAAACGGAGGTAAACATATGGAAGATCAAATCGTATACTGGCGTACGCTGACTTGCCGCCGCTCGCAGATTCACATTGCGGCGACTGCCCGCGGGCTCTGTTTTACAGGGGGAGGGAATCAAGGCTTCGGGGAGCTGGCCGCTTGGGCTGAAAAAAGGTACGCACAGCCAGTTTTCATTCGGGATGACAAAGGATTGGCAGAATACGCCGGGCAGATTCAGGCGTATTTAGATGGCAAGCGGACTCATTTCAGCTTTCCTGTCGACCTTGCCGGAACGCCTTTTCAGCTAGCCGTGTGGCAGGCGCTCTCCGAAATTCCTTTCGGCAGCACGCGTTCCTATTCCGATATCGCCGGGCATATACAAAAGCGGAACGCTGTCCGGGCCGTAGGTACGGCGATCGGCGCAAATCCGCTGTTAATGGTAGTGCCGTGCCATCGGGTTATCGGCAAAAACGGACAGCTCACGGGATACCGGGGCGGATTGGAGATGAAAAAAGAACTGCTGATACTGGAGGCCGCAGGCGCCGCTGAACATCCTTTAACAACGGCATCCCGATCTCAAGCTTTCTCATCCGAGACAATGTGAAGGTCGATTCCGTCTGTATGCCTCATAATGCTGTTGACAATCGAGCCTTTTCTGATTTCTTCCCATCGCGATCGGGCGGATTGGCCGAGCACGATTTGTGTAATGCCGTGCTGTTTCGCTGTATCAGTGATCGTTTCAGAAATGCGCCTTTTGTTTGAGTGTTTAAAAATGAATTTGGCGCCGAATTGTGCACAGAGCGTCTCCCATTGCCCGATTTTATCCCGTTCTGTCGGGGCCAACTGCTCCTTTGACGTGCGCGACACGTTTAAAACGAGCAGATCGGCCTTCAGCCGGCTTGCGATTCTCCATCCGCGCCGTATCAGTTTTTCGGCATTTTTTCCGTGCTGGACGCACACCAAAATCTTTTCATTCGTTCCCCTCGGCCGGAGGCTTCCGTTCGTCCGCTCCAGACGATCATCCACATCATCTGCAACTTCACGCAAGGCGAGCTCTCTCAACGCAGCTAAATTATTTTTCGTAAAAAAATGGGTTAAAGCCTGTTGTATCTTATGCTTTTCATATACCTTTCCTTCCTGCAGCCGCTTTTGCAATGTTTCCGGAGTGACGTCAATCAAGATGACTTCATTCGCCAATTCCAACACGCGGTCCGGGATCCGTTCTCTCACTTTCACCCCGGTGACATGCTGAACGATATCATGGACGCTTTCAATATGCTGGATATTGACGGCGGACAGCACGTTGATGCCTTCCTGTAAAATATCTTCAACGTCCATGTACCGCTTTTCATTTTTCGAACCTGGCACATTGGTGTGTGCTAGTTCATCGACAAGCACAAGGTCCGGCTTCCGGTCAATAATCGCATCGACATCCATTTCCCCCATCGTTATCCCTTTATATGAAATGTTTCGTTTTGGAATGACTTCTAAACCTTTGACGAGTGCGGCCGTGTCTTTTCGTTGATGCGTTTCGACAAGGCCGATCACGACATCGATCCCTTCACGCTTTAAATCGTGTGCTTCCTGGAGCATCCGATACGTTTTTCCGACTCCCGGCGCAGAACCGATATAAATGGTCCAATGCCCTCTTTTCAGCTGTTCAATTTCGGCCAGCAGTTCTCCCGGCGTCTTCCTTCGATAATCACGGGTGTTTTTTGTCCGCATTGCAGCATCTCCGTTTTCTCATCAAGTTTGTTTTTCCCGGTGTCGTATGATCAGACACCGGGCAGCATTCTACTTCAGTTTTTCTTTTAAATCGATATTGAGAAGCAGCACGTTGACGCGCGGTTCACTTAAGAAGTCGCTTTTGGTATGCTGATGAACAAGCTGCACAAGCTCTTTCTCCGGCAGTCCTGTCAGACGGCTGATTCTCGGAATTTGCGCCATCGCCCCGTCGGGACTGATATCAGGGTCTAATCCCGAAGCGGAGTTCGTGACTAAATCGACCGGCAGTTTACTGATCGGAACATCAGGGTTTTCCTCCTTCCATTTTTCAATTGAAGCTTTCAGCCGTTTCAGCAAATCGGGATTTGACGGCGCTTCGTTTGGGGATCCAGATCCTGCGGCATCATACTTGATGCTGGATTCCCTTCCTTGAAAGAGCCGCGGGTCTCTAAACCGCTGGCCAATGAGTTCAGAGCCGATCACATTCCCCTGCCGGTCATACACAAGACTTCCATTTGACTTTCCAGGCATGGCAGCCTGTGAAATCCCTGTCAACGCGAGCGGATATCCAAGCCCGCAAACCAGCATTAACAGCAGGCTGATTCTGAAGATTACTCCGATTTCTTTCATGACGATTCCTCCTTACAACATAATCTGAAGCAGCATATCGATCAGCTTGATTCCGATGAAAGGGACGATGACGCCGCCGAGGCCATAGATCAATAAATTGCGGGCCAGCAAAGCATTTGAGCTCATCGGCTTATAAGCAATTCCTTTCATGGCTAAAGGCACAAGAAGCGGGATGATCAGCGCATTAAATATCAGCGCAGATAAGATTGCTGAAATCGGCGAACCAAGCCTCATGATGTTCAGCGCGTTCATCTCGGGAATCGCCAGCATAAACATCGCCGGGATGATGGCAAAATATTTGGCGATATCGTTTGCGATGCTGAACGTAGTCAAAGCGCCGCGCGTCATAAGCAGCTGCTTTCCGATCGAGACGACTTCAATGATTTTTGTCGGATTCGAATCAAGGTCCACCATATTCGCTGCTTCCTTGGCAGCTGTTGTGCCGCTGTTCATGGCAAGACCGACATCAGCCTGCGCAAGTGCGGGCGCGTCATTGGTTCCGTCGCCCGTCATGGCGACAAGCTTTCCTTCAGATTGTTCGCGCTTGATCACATTAATCTTGTCTTCGGGCTTGCTTTCGGCAATAAAGTCATCAACGCCCGCTTCCCTTGCGATCGTAGCGGCCGTTAACGGATTGTCGCCTGTGCACATCACCGTTTTGATCCCATTTTGCGAAGCTCGGCAAAGCGCTCTTTCATGCCCGGTTTAACGGTGTCTTTTAAATAGATCAAACCGAAGATTGTTCCGTCTGCCGCTACTGCCAGCGGTGTTCCGCCTTCTTTTGAAATCCGTTCGCTTTCCAGATCGAGATTCGAAGGTATCGTTCCGCCATTGTTGATCACCCACTTTTTCACGGCATCGACAGCGCCTTTGCGAATACGCCTTCCGTCAGGCAGGTTCACGCCGCTCATTCTCGTTTCCGCCTTGAATTCAATCGGTTCTCCTGCTTCAGCAACGGACGAGTCATAATGAATCGAGAGTTTATCAGCGAGTTCGATGACTGAGCGTCCTTCCGGTGTTTCGTCATGGATGGAGCCAAGCGCCGCATATTCACCAACGGTTTGAAGCGATTCATCTCCGACAGGAACAAATTCCCCGGCCATCCGGTTTCCAAAAGTGATCGTCCCTGTTTTATCAAGAACAATCGTGTTAATGTCGCCCGCAGCCTCGACAGCTTTCCCCGACATCGCCAGAACGTTGAAGCGGGTCACGCGATCCATTCCCGCAATCCCGATGGCTGACAGGAGCCCGCCGATCGTCGTCGGTATAAGACAGACAAGCAGGGCAATCAAGACGGCGGGATCAATTTGAAAACCGAGATAGGACGTGAAAAACGGGAGTGTCGCAACAACGATCAGAAAAATCAGCGTTAAGCTCGTTAAAACCGTATTCAACGCGATTTCATTCGGCGTTTTTTGCCTTTCAGCCCCTTCGACTAAAGCGATCATCTGATCGAGGAACGTTTCACCCGGATCACTCGTGATCTTGACTTTAATCGAATCGCTGACGACCCGGGTGCCTCCCGTAACAGAGCTGAAATCACCGCCTGCTTCCTTTATGACCGGAGCAGACTCTCCCGTGATGGCCGATTCGTCTACTGATGCGAGACCCGCGATGACTTCACCGTCGCCAGGTATCATTTCTCCCTGGGAGACGATGACGATGTCCCCCTTTCTAAGCTCGGCAGACGCTACCTTCTCAATGCGGTCATCCATTACTTTATTGGCCGAAATCCCTTTTTTCGTCTGTTTTAAAGAATCGGCCTGCGCCTTTCCTCTTCCTTCAGCCAGCGCTTCCGCGAAATTCGCGAATAACACGGTGATCAGCAAAATGAAAGAAACCGCCGGATTGAACCAGGGAGCCGCCGTACTGCCGAAAAACCGGGGAAACACGGAAAGCAGAACCGTTATGAAAAATCCGACTTCTACGACAAACATAATCGGATTTTTGATCATAGTTCGCGGATCTAATTTTAAAAAGGCATGTTTGACCGCATCTTTGATGATCGTGTCGTTCATCGTTTGCTTTGTTGTGTGAACGGCATCCGGTGTGGCCTGTTGACTGGAATGATGCAAATCGTTCATGAGTAAAGCCCCCTTATCGTAATGTTAAATATTCTGCGGCCGGTCCTAACACAAGCACCGGAAAGAATGTTAAAGCCCCGACGATCAGGATCGAAGCGATAAAAATCCCGCTGAACAGGCTTGAATCGGTGCGAAATGTTCCGATTGTTTCCGGAACGGTTTGCTTTTTCAAAAGTGACCCCGCAACTGCGAGCAGTGTGACAATTGAGAAATAACGGCCGATAAACATCACAATTCCCGTTGTTATATTCCAAAAAGGCGACGCGTCTCCGAGCCCTTCAAATCCTGAACCGTTATTCGCGGCTGAAGACGTATATTCGTATAAAATCTGGCTGATCCCGTGAAATCCGGGATTTGAAATTGCAGCCTGACCCGCTTGCGTCATGACGGCAAGCGCTGACGCCCCTAAGATTAACAAAGGATGAATCAGCAGAGTAACGGCTAAAAGCTTCATTTCTTTTCCTTCAATTTTTTTGCCTAAAAACTCAGGCGTTCTTCCGACCATTAAGCCCGACAGAAAAACCGCAACCATCGCGTATAGAAGCATGTTCATCAATCCGGCGCCTATTCCGCCAAACACCGTGTTCAGCATCATATTAAGCAATGCCAAAAGACCCGTTAGTGGCGTGAGCGTGTCGTGCATCGTATTGACGGCCCCTGTCTCGCTTGCGGTGGTAACCATCGCATAAAAAGCTGAATTCAATGTTCCAAACCGCACTTCCTTACCCTCCATGCTGCCTTCTGTGTGCTCGATTCCGAGCTGATTGATGACGGGATTGCCTTGCGATTCCGCCATGAAAGCTGCCCCGGCTGAAAGCAAAAACAAAAGACCTGCGGATACAAAAAGAATGCGGCCTTGCTTCAGATTCCCAACCATTTTCCCATACGTAAACGGCAGTGAGATGGTAATCAAGAGCATTAATAAAATTTGAATCGCATTGCTCCATCCATTCGGATTTTCAAATGGATGAGAAGAGTTGACGCCAAAATACCCCCCGCCGTTGTTCCCCAGCTCTTTGATGGATAAAAAGGACGCCACCGGCCCCCGAACAATGGACTGCTCACCTCCGCTCACCGTATGGGCTGTCACGGAACCGTCAAGCGTCTGCGGTACGCCTAGGGCGACGAAAACAAGCGACACCACAACTGTGATCGGCAGTAAAATCCGCGTGATCGAACGGACCAAATCGACAAAAAAGTTGCCGAACGGTTTCCCGGCGAGCCCCCGAATCATCGCAACCGCGGCTGCCAGCGCCGTAGCGGGAGCGGCAAACATTAAAAAGGTGATCGCAATCATCTGCGAAAGCATGGACAGACCGCTTTCGCCGCTGTAATGCTGCAAATTTGTATTCGTCATAAAACTGACTGCCGTATTAAAAGCCAGTGTAGGTTCCATTCCCGCGACCTTTTCAGGATTTAAAGGCAGTACACCCTGCAGACGAAAAACGAGATAAACGATGAAAATCATCGCCGTATTCGTGAGTACCAGCGCGGCGGCGTATTTCTTCCACGATTGGTTTTCTCCTTTTACTCCGCCCAGCTCCAGCAGCAAGCGTTCCGCCGGAAGGAAAAACCGGTCGATTTTGGACGGGGCGCCGTCAAATACCTTCGCTATGTAAAGCCCCATTGGTTTGGCTGCCAGCAATGCGGCAAGCAGGATAAAACAGATGGATATGAGCGTCGTCATTTCAATACCCCCAATTTGTGTACAATTAAAATTTCTCAGGATTCAATAAAGCATAAGTCAAATAGACAAACATGGCGGCTGCTCCCGCTGCCAATAGCGTCATGGCAATCACTCCTTTCACATTTATGATTGATCAGCGGTTTTCCCCGCCCATCTTAGCAATAGAAACATCACCTCCGCTAAAAATGCGACAATGGCCAGCATCACGATATCCAGCACTCCGCTCACCTCCTTTCATGTTTTTTGCACGAAAAAAAGCCGCAAGAGAACAAACCTCTTACGGCTTTTTTGGGCACAGTTAAGAAACCGTGCTTTATGCACGTTTTTTGGTTCTCTTTAAACGCTTGCGAGGTTAGCTGTCGGATTCAGGTGCAAAGAGTCACCTTACCTTGAAAAGGATTCACCCCAAGTGGCAGCGCCACAAAAAATTGGTTCCCCCGCTTCCAATTGGAATTCAGCGGTTACGTTAATTGGAAATTTTATTCAGTTTTTTGATGAGATTTATATTACGCCCGTTCAATCATCGTGTAAAGTTTCATAAATGATCAAATTTCCTCGTTTATCAATTTTATAACCTTTTTTACACATTTTATGACTTATTACCTTCTATTTTCTCTTAATATCTCGTTTTCTCTTTCATGTTATGGCCTTTACCTGTGAAAAACGGCGGATAAAAAATGTGTCGAAGCCCCGCTCGGAAATTCGAACGGGGCCGTTTTTTGTTAAAAGTCAAAGTTATCAGGATCAGGACCGACACGGGTGTTTTCATTCAGCCCGTCAATTTGCTTCATTTCCTCGAAGGTCAGTTCAAAATCAAATACGTCCGCGTTTTGGGCAATGCGCTCCGCTTTTGTCGACTTTGGAATGGTGATGACTCCGTTTTGCAAATCCCAGCGTAAAATGACTTGAGCAGGTGTCTTGCCGTGCTTGTCCGCGATATCTTTCAGCAGCGGGTGGCTGAGCAATTGGCCTTGCATCAGCGGCGACCATGCTTGAAGCTGGATGCTGTGCGAACGGCAAAACGCTTGCAGCTCTTTCTGCGTGAGCCGCGGGTGATACTCGACCTGGTCGATGACCGGTTTGACGGCGGCATCTTTCAGCAAGTCTTCCAGATGGTGAACGTGAAAATTGCTGACGCCGATTGCTTTGACGCGCCCTTGTTCATAAAGAGTTTCAAGGGCTTTCCACGCCGCTTTATAGCGCCCTTCAACCGGCCAGTGGATCAGGTATAAATCCAGGTAATCGAGCCCGAGCTTTTCGAGACTCGCTTCGTAGGCTGCAATCGTTTCGTCATAGCCTAAATCGTCATTCCAGACCTTTGACGTAACAAACAAGTCTTCTCTAGAAATTCCGGCTTCTTTCAACCCTTCGCGAATTCCTTGGCCAACCCCTTCTTCATTTCCGTAGATGGCTGCCGTATCGATACTGCGGTAGCCGTGCTTGATTGCCGTTTTTACGGCTTGCACCAGTTCGGGCCCTTCCTCTACTTTAAACACGCCTAGTCCAAACCAGGGCATGTCCGTCCCGTTATTCAATGTGATTCGATCTTGCAGATTTTTTGCCGTCATCTAATTGGCCTCCTCATATTTTTGTATACATCATGCGCAGTTTTTCTTTAAAGCTTGATTTTGTTTTTGGTCATGTCGTTCCAGCGCCCTGCTCCAGCCCGTCAGCGCGACGGCGCCGAGCACCATCAAAGCTCCGGCCCATGGAGTGTGAATCAAACCGATCGACTGTGTGATGGCGCCTCCTGTATAAGATCCGATCGCGATCCCGGCGTTGAATGCAGCGATATTGACAGCTGATGCGACATCTACCGCCCCCGGAACAAACCGTTCAGCCAGAATTACCACATAGGACTGGAGCCCGGGGACATTCATAAATGCTAAAAATCCCATCAGCATGATGACGATAAAGCCCGCTGCCTGATAAGGAGCAGCCGCCGTTAAGATGAGAAGCACAACCGCTTGGGCGATGAACATATAGAATAATGCAGTAAGCGGTTTTTGGTTGGCCGCTTTACCTCCGATGATATTTCCGAGCGCGACGGCAATGCCGTAAGCAAGCAAAATGACGGCAACAGCTTCCTGTTTAAATCCCGTCACATGCTGAAGCAGCGGGGATAAATACGTAAAAACAACAAATGTTCCTCCATAACCAAGCGCCGTAATGATGAATAAAAGCAGCAGACGGCCATTGGTTACAAGTTTCAACTGGCTCTTGATAGATGTTCGGACGCCTTTTGGCAAATCGGCCGGAACAAGCAAGCTGTTGGCGATAAACGCCAGTGTGCCGACTGCGACGATCACCGCAAAAGCAATCCGCCAGCCGAACAGCTGACCGAGGAACGTGCCGATGGGAACTCCGGTAATCATCGCAATCGTCAGACCGGTAAACATAATCGATATCGCTCCGGCTCTTTTATCCGCCGGGACCAGGCTTGCCGCAATCGTTGAACCGATTGACATAAATACGCCATGAGAAAACGCGGAAATCACGCGGGCGGTTAATAAAACACCGATGCTTCCGGCACATGCCGCAAGCCCGTTGCCGATCATAAAAATAATCATAATCACAAGCAGCAGCGCTTTTCTCGGCATACTCGATGTGACAGATGTCAATACGGGGGCGCCGACTGTCACGCCTAAAGCGTATAACGATACAGTCAGCCCTGCGGTCGTCACTGAAATGTTCATGTCATCAGCAATTAAAGGCAGAAGTCCCACGCTGATGAATTCGGTTGTCCCGATGGCAAATGCGCTGGCCGCCAAGGCTAAAAGCGCTAATGTACTGCGTTTTTTATCATGAACAGAAGTCATTCTTTTTCCCCCTTTCGTTTTTAATGTATAGCAAATGGCTGCCGGCAAATGATATTATGATACATATCATCTATAAAAAAAAGTACGTACTTTTAAGTGCGATAGGAACCAAAAAGTTAGATAGGTACTTTTCAGTTCCTATGGTTTGGAGGAGAACATGAAGCAGAAAAAGTACAATATATCTGTCGAAGCTACACTCGAAGTAATTGGCGGTAAATGGAAATGTGTGATTTTGTGCCATTTGACGCACGGCAAAAAACGCACGAGCGAGCTGAAGCGGCTGATGCCGAACATTACGCAGAAAATGCTGACCCAGCAGCTGCGCGAACTGGAAGAGGACGGCGTCATCAACCGGATCGTGTACCAGCAGGTGCCTCCGAAGGTCGAATACGAACTCAGCGAATACGGATGGACGCTTAAAGACATATTGGATTCACTGTGCGCCTGGGGCGAAACACATATTACGAAAGTGTATGGAGACAAATTTGCCGTATTGGAGGACAGCGTGCTGAATGAACAATTAAAGGAAACATAATAAATGGATGGAGGTCAGGATGGGAAAATGGTTTCTTTCCGGAGGCGGGGATGCGCACCAAACCGAACGGCTGGATCGGCATTTTGCCGGGAGCCTCTGCCCTCATAAGCCTTTGTTGTATATTCCGATTGCCATGGACGCCGACAGGTATGGTGACGGCTTCGATTGGATCAGCCGGCTCTTTCACCCGCTCGGCGTTAAAAATATCGTGATGTGGACGGATGTCAAAGACAAAACCGGGCACGATTTGGACGCGTTTTCTGCCGTATATATCGGCGGAGGAAATACGTTTCGTCTGCTCAAACAATTCATTGAATCTCACTTTATCGAGGTTTTAAAGCGCTATGCCGAAAGCGGCGGCGTCATTTACGGCGGAAGCGCCGGCGCCATCATTCTCGGAAAGAACATCATGACTTGCTCTTATATGGATCGCAACGCTTGCGGATTGCGCGATTTTAACGGCTTAAAGCTCCTGGGAGACTATGCGGTTTGGTGCCACTACAAGGTTGAACATGATCCGCTGATTGAAAGGTATAGGCATGCTTTTGACACGCCCGTCATCGCCTTGCCTGAAGAAACGGGAATCGCCGCAAGCACTTCAGACATCCGGGTCATCGGAACAAAGCCCGCCCGGATTTTTAATGAAGACGGCGCTGTATTCGTTTCAGATCGATTTGTTTTATAAAGCAAAAAACGCTTCGGCTCATCGGCGAAGCGTTTCTCTTGTTTTTGCGGCTGCAAGCCGTTTGACCAGGCGATACGGCAGAAAAAACACGGCGAGACTCAAACCCAGCAAAACAGAAAAATTTGAAACCAACGGCTCACGATCAACATATTCAAAAGCATGATTCACAAAAAGTATCACGGCCCAGAAAAAGAAAGCTCACGGCAAGCTTGCGTCTGCGGCTTTTTTCCTTTTGGGTCTGCATACATGGCAGCGCCTCCCAAGGAGGCTCTCACACCCCAATCTGCTGATTTCCTTCGCACTTACTGAGTTTTGATTTCCTCTTCCGTTTCATAAAACCGCGCCAGCTCCACAATCATCGCTCCCATCCGTTCGAGGCCGGGAGCGAGCAGGCGTTCAACTCCTTCTTCTCTTAAAGCTTCTGCCGTCACTTTTCCAACAGCGGCCGCCAACACGCGGTCTTGAAAAGATTGAACAATTTTCTCCGCATAGCCGTTTTCTTTCGCAAAATGAAAAAGCGAGCGGACTTGGACGGCTGTTGTAAAGCAAACCGCATCCACTTCACGGTTGATGATCTCGCTGCACAATAAAGCGACGGTTTCCCGGTCCGGGGCAACATGGCGATACGGCAGAAGCGGAACAACGGCTGCACCTTTCTCTTCCAAAAACTGAAGCAGTGACGGTGCGTTTTCGCCGTGAAGCTGGACCATCACCCGTTTCCCGGAAAAATCGTGGGATTGAAGCGAGTCGATCAGTCCCTTGGTAGTGCCGTCTTCATCCGCCGCAACTGGCGTAATGCCGAGCTTTTTTAAAGCGGCGATTGTTTTGTAGCCTCTCGATGCCGCCTTCGCCCCGCGGATCGCTTGCAAATAGCGCTCACCGATCCCCAGTTTCTCAGCTAGGCTGACAAGCGTATCCGTCCCGATTCCGGTCGTAAAAATCACCCAGTCGGCTCCCGTTTCAACAAAGGCTCGCAAATCAGGACCTACTTCTTTTTCGGCCAAAAACACGGTACCCTGAAGGGAGCGTACGACGGGAACTCCGCCTTGCTTTTTAATTAATGTGCTCATTTCATCCGTTTTTCGCGATGCTCCGATGGCAATTCTTCTGCCGTTCAATCCTTTTCCCAATCTAATCCCTCTTTTCCGTATCTGTTTCTATCAATGTAATGGTTTACTAGCATCTTCCAAATGAGATATGATTGAATTATCAAAAAAATAACAGGAGGTTTTTCAATGCATTCTCAATTTGAAACCCGAGCCGAGCATTTGACGAAACATGCCCGTTTTTTCGAGTATACCACTGCCTCTGACCCGATTGGAAGCGGAATAATCAGTCCGGTTCCTGTGAAAGAGTTCGGGCCTGAATTGTATGAGACAGGTGAAACGCGGATCATCCCGCTGGACATCTCTGAAGAACTGAAGACGGAATATCCCGCTTCAAGCCCTTCCCTTCTCGCCCACTTCATCAAGATTCGTTCAGGCGACACGATTCACACCGCCCCCCGCGCGACAAGCGAACTATATTACATTGTCAGCGGCGCAGGGCGTACCGAAGCGGGCGAAGATACGATTCACTGGCAGAAAGGCGATTTTTTGACTTTGCCTGCCGGTTCAAGCAGCCGGCATACCGCAGCAGAAGATGCAGCCATTTATTACATCACCGATTCACCTCTCCTGCATTACTTGGGCGTAAAGCCGTCGGAATCCCGCTTTCAACCAACCCTCTACACCGCAGAACAGGCAAAAGCAAAATTGGCTGAAGCGGCCGCCGCTCCTGACGCCCGTTTCCGAAACCGTATTTCCGTTCTTTTAAACAATGATATATTCGATCAAACGTTGACGATCACCCATGTATTGTGGGCGATGTTCGGCATCGTGCCTCCCGGCTCCAATCAAGCGCCCCACAGCCACAAGTCGGTGGCTCTCGATTTTGTCGCCTATGCCGCACCAGGCACGTACACATTAGTCGGAAGCAAAATCGATCCGGACACAAAGGAAATCATCGATCCGAAACGGATTGACTGGGTAACCGGAAAAGCCTTCATTACACCGCCGGGATTATGGCATTCCCACCATAATGAGTCAGGTGAAGCGGCCTATATCATCCCCATCCAAGATGCGGGCCTGCAAACGTACCTCCGGACACTGGATATTCAATTTCAGCATTATGAAAAATGAAAAAGCGGGAAGCCGGATCATTCTTTTCGGCTCCCCGCTTTTCTATTCGTTTTTCGCTTTCTTGGAAATCATGTCCGCGATTTCTTCGGCCTGCGCCTGAACAGCGTTTGGATCATACGGCCAGAACCTGTCCGGATCGAGGAAAAAGACCTTGCCTTTTTTCACCGCGTCAAGCGACTTCCAAACCGGATTGTCCTGATCAAGCTTTCCGTTGTATGATTCATCGACAAATATGTAGTCTCCGGCATATTTCGACAGAACTTCGAAAGATATGGCTTTATATCCATCAGCTGTATCAATGGCATCCTTTTTAACAGATTCAGGCGGCGTCAGTCCCAGCTGCGTATAGATCGCCTCTCCGCCCCGATACCCGTAGGCCCCGTAGACATTACACAGATTTTGCATATGCGCCGATTAAAGAGAACGTTTCGCCTTGAACAGATGCATCTTTGATTTTCGCGCGGGCGACTTTCATTTTTTGATTATACATTTTCGTCCACTCCCGGGCCTCCTTTTCCTTGCCGAGCAGCGTGCCAAACGTTTTCATTTCATCGCGTGCATTTTTAAACGTGCCGAACGGATAAACGACAGTCGGAGCGATTTTTGAGAGCTTTTCATATTCTTTTTTGTCATTTGTCATCGATACGATCAAATCGGGTTTAAGCTTAAGAATCTTTTCCACAGATACTGAAAAACCGTCTTTTCCCCCGATATTCTTTATTTCTGAAATATGATCTTTAATATAGGGACTTTCAAGATATTTCCCTGTTTCTCCAAGCGGCTTGATCCCGAATGCAAGCATGGTCCCGGCATAGCCTATCGTAACGACGCGCTTCGGATTGGCCGGTACAGTGACATTTCCGTTGATTGTTTTCACCACTCTTGTTTTCTCTTCGTTCTTTGATGCCGTCTGTTTTTGGCCGCTTTGACAGCCTGAAAGAAAAACAGAAAATGCGAGTAAAACGGTCAATATATAAGAATACTGCTTTTTCGTCATGTTCAACCCTCCAATTGATAATAATTATCATTATCAATATAAAGGATAATTGTCACCATGAGAAGTCTTTATTTGATTTACGGCTGATCAGGCCGCTCATTCCGTCGATAGTATTCGATGACAAATTCTTTAAAGTTGCGTGCCGCCGGCGATAAATAATAGTCTTTCAAAACGGCGAGACCGATCGTCCTCTCAGAACGGTAGTCTGACACTCGGCAAAATGCCACCGGAGAATGGATGTGTTCCGCCGTTTTCGGCAGGATCGCCGCACCGAGCCCTGCTGACACAAGGCCCAAAATCGTCGACACTTCTTCCCCTTCAAACGCAAGCTTCGGGCTGATGGACAGTTCCCGGCACATTTGATCAAACACATATCGAAGACCATAACCCGGCTTAAAACCGACAAAGTCCTCATGGGCAATGGATCTGATCGCGACTTCTTTCCGATCTGCGAGCGGGTGGTCGGCGGGAAGCACCAGGTAAAGCGGTTCAGTATCCAGCACCGTCCATTCAAGAAGTTCGTTTGGAAGGGGTGGTGAGCTGAGACATATATCAGCCTCGCCCGTCTCCACCATATGCTGAAGATGTTCATTTGCGGCCTGATACAGACGGAACGCAACATTCGGGTATTTCTTTTTAAAACCGGCAATCAGCTGCGGCATCAGGCGTGAACCAAGCGTATGCAAAAAAGATACCGAGATTTCCCCGGCATTCGGATTGACGCTTTCCCTGATTTGCTGGACGCCTTCGTCAAGAGCAAGGCGGGCCTGTTTCGCTTTGATGAGGAACTGCTCGCCGTACTTTGTTAGGCGGATCGATTTTGTTTTTCGAATAAACAGCGGGACGCCCAATTCTTCTTCAAGCTTTTTGATCGACCTGCTCAAAGCCGGCTGGGAAATCCTTTGTTCCAGGGCGGCTTTTGTAAAATGTTTATGCCTGCTCACGGCAATAAAATGGTCAATTTGATAGAGTTCCAATGCTCATCCGCTCCTTCATAACTAGAATGCATGATGTTGATAGATATTATAAATTAGACACATCACAAATGAAAGCGTACCATGAAACATAGATTGTCATTCTGGAAAAGAGGAGCTACCATGACTTACATACAGCTGCATACGAAAGATTATCAAAAAGCAAGCATCGCCTTATTCATCAGCGGTTTTGTGACATTTGCCACGCTTTACACCACACAGCCGCTCATGCCTCTGTTTGCGGAGGAATTCGGCATATCGGCGGCAGCTGCAAGCTTAACTTTATCCATTTCAACAGGTATATTGGCTTTTGCACTGCTTACGGCAGCAGCTTTATCTGACGGATTCGGCCGGAAGACGATTATGGCAATATCCCTGTTTGCAACATCTGTGCTCGGCCTCTTGACCGCCTTTAGTCCGAACTTCGCGGCGCTCTTGGTGATGAGAGGGCTGCTTGGCTTTTTCCTTGCAGGCGTACCCGCGATCGCCATGACTTATGTCGGAGAGGAATTTGATCCGCGAGGGCTCGGGAAAATGATGGGGTTATACATTAGCGGCACAAGCCTTGGAGGAATGAGCGGAAGGCTTTTGACCGGCCTTTTGACAGACTTGTTCAGCTGGCGTGCAGCGCTTGGAATCATCGGGGGATTATCAGTGCTATTAAGCTATTTGTTTTGGATTTTGCTGCCCCGGCCACAGCACTCCGCTAAGCGAAAAACGAGCATGAAAAAGGCTAGCCTCGCCTACTCTGCCGTCTTGATGAACAAACGGCTGCTGTCGATTATTTCACTCGGATTTCTATTAATGGGAAGCTTTGTTACGCTGTTCAATTATATCGGATTTCAATTGATGGGACCTCCGTACAGACTCTCTCAAACTGTCATCGGGTTCATCTTTATCGTTTATTTGGCAGGGGCAATCAGTTCCGTTTATATGGGAAAGAAAGCCGACCGTTTTGGCAGCCCGCTGATGCTGAAAATCGGGATTGCCATTATCGCGGGAGGCGCATTGCTTACGCTTCTGCCTCAGCTTTCTCTGAAAATCGCCGGAATCGCTGTCTTTACATTTGGATTTTTCGGGTCGCATTCGATCGCAAGCTCATGGGTTGGGCAGACGGCCGGCGAACAGCGCGTTCAAGCTTCCTCTCTTTATTTGCTGAGCTATTATCTCGGCTCAAGCTTAGCAGGGTCTTTCGGAGGCTTCTTCTGGACTCATTTTAAATGGCCGGGAATCGTCGCCTTCATTACCTTGCTGCTTTTGGCCGCTTATCCGGCAATTTTCTTTGCCGAAGCCAAAAGGAACAGGCGGCAAGACGATACACAGATCCGAAATAAAAGCTAAACTTTCTTCACCGCATGCCGATATTTAAACCAAAGCCAGCATGACGATTCCTCCTGAAGATCAGCCGTTTTTAGAATGAATAAATGCAGCCTGTCATGTTGGCTTTTCCTTTATCTCCCTCTATAATGGTTTGAGGGGGAATCATCTTGCTTAAAACAATCGGATTTTACGGATTTTTGGCATCTGTAGGTTTGAATCTTTTTCTCCGGGCAGGACTCAAGATCAACGGCACAGCGAATGATATCATCTCAGTGGCCTCCCTGGTTTTCGTGCTGATGTACGTATGGAACGATTTGAAAAAACGAAGTGCAAAAACGCTCATTTTACAAGGGCTCGCTCTCGTCACCTCTGTGGCATTATTGGCATTTGCCATCATAAAAGGGCAAACATACATTGCCGCTCTGCCTTTTTTCGAGGGCTGGGAAACGCCGGCAAAATGGGTGTATATTTTGCTCGTTTTGTTCTTGGGATCAAACCTTTACATCCATATCAATGAAAAAATCACAAACTCTAAAAAAGAGGCATCCTGATCGGTTCAGAATGCCTCTTTTTGTTTTACGTACTTGCGATGCTGTCCGCATTCACGTTATGTTGAGAAACGCCGCCGTCCCACACATCCTTTACATAGCGCCCTTCTTCCAAAAGTGCGGACAGCCAGCTTTGCGACTCTTCCTGGCTCGCTCCCTGTACAATCCGATATGCCTCGCACAAAGCTTGTTCAACAGCGGGAGCCATGCGGCTTCCGTCTCCGCACACATACAGGCGGCCGCCTTCGTTCAACAAGTGAATCAGCATGTCTGCATCCTCTCTGAGCAAATCTTGCACATATGTTTTCGGACGGCCTTCAAGCCTGGAAAACGCTGTATGCAAATGGACGATTCCGTCCTTTTCCGCTTGCTCCAATTCGTCTCGATACAGAAAATCTTCGTTCGGACGGCGGCAGCCGAAGTACAAATGCGCTTCCCCGAGCTTTATCCCGGCAGCGCGCTGGATGCGGCGCGCCTGAAGAAACCCGCGGTAAGGTGCGATTCCGGTGCCCGGTCCGACCATGATCACCGGTGTTTCAGGATCTTCAGGAAGCCTGAAGCCTGACTGGGGCTCCCTGATGAAACAAGAAATCACGTCTTTCGGTTCAAGGCCTGCGAGATAGTTCGATGCGACCCCCTTATATTGCCCGCGGCCGCTCAATGCCGGGCCGCTTACGACAGAGACGGTGATGCTTGTTTGCCGCGGGTTAAGCTGCGGCGAACTGGAAATCGAGTAATACCTCGGTTTTAGCGGAGGCAGAAGCGCCAGAAAGCGGGCGAACGGCAGTTCACAGGCCGGGTATTGCTCAAGCAGGTCAAGCATTGTCAGCCGTTTTTTCAACACTTGATTCTTATAGACGTCATCTTTCAGCAGGTCTTCAAGCTCGCGCTGATGAGGCGGACAAACAGTATGTGCCGCCAGCTCGCGAATCTGGGTCCTTGCGGCCGGTTCCTGGAGCTCGACGCAATGTTGAAAAATATCCTTGACATGAACAGGCCGCTCCAAAGGCAAATGTGATGCTTGATTCCGGCCGCTGATCAGAATTTGTTCATCTCCGTTCAGCCCAAACCGCTGAAAAACGCGTTCAATCAGCACCCCGCTGTTTTGCGGAAGCACCCCGAGATGGTCTCCCTCCTGATATGCGGTACCTTCAGGAAGCGATATTTCAATATGCCTCGTGCTTCTCCCGCTCTCTTCACACTGCAGTTCCCGGTTTGCCGATATTTCCGCTGTAAACACCTGATAAGCTTTAGCCAGCGGCGCAGCCGCAGGTGCGCTTACAAACTCGACAGATATGGCTTGTCTGTCTGTTTCTGTTTGATTCGGTTCGGGTTCGGACAATGAAAATTCGGTTCTTAAAAGCGGCCACAGATCGTTTTTCCATGATTCAAACTGTCCTTCAAAATCATCGCCTGCGTCCCCTTCTCCGAGCTTGTGCAGCCTTTGGGCGCCTCTTTTTTCCAATGCGCCGTCAATCAGGCGCGGAATCCGCTGGTAGGTGCTGGCCCAGCTCCGGTTGCCGCAGCCGAATACCGCATATTTGACACCGTGCAAATCGCCTGTCTGATCATGCTCAAGCCAATTGACAAATTCCCTTGCGCAATCGGGCGGGTTTCCGTTATAGGAAGCCGTCACAATGATAACAGCCCCTTCTGCCGGGAGGGCGCCTGGATATTGATCAAGCTCCGCCGTCCGGCTTCGATATCCTTGCTCACGCGCTTCTTCAGCAAGCTCCTTTGCAACCTCTTCGGCTGTGCCGAAATTTGAACCGTAAAGCACAAGAAGAGGAGTTCCGTGCGTATTTTCCGCAGCCGGTGCGGAAGGCTTTTCTTCCTGCCGCATGTTCTCTTCAGGTTGAGCACCCGGCGTCACCATCATTGCTTCTTTTTTCCTCGGCCTTACCTTGATTGTGAAGCCATCCGGTTTTAATGTCAGCGATTCTTTGATTTTCAATTGATAGTTTGCATGATCTTCAAGATCAAAGTACTGAAGAATCATGCCGAGCACAAGCGTCGCTTCGTGAAGGGCGAACTGCATGCCGATACATGCCCTTTGGCCGTTGCCAAACGGTTTGTATGCGTGCGCCGGAATGCTGTCCATCTGCTCGAACCGTTCAGGCTGGAACGCCTCGGCATCTTCTCCCCAGACGCTTTGATCCCTGTGCAGTTTGGGGATGAGCACTGTGACGCTCTGGCCTTTCGGAATCAAGTATTTTCCTCCGATAACCGTTTCTTCTTTTGCGTAAAGAGCGAAAGCCGGCGCCGTCGGCCAAAGCCTTATCGATTCATTCAAAATCATTCGGATGTATTTCAGCTGCTGAACCTGTTTGTAGGAAGGAACGGGATCGGTCAGCACGCGGTCTGCTTCTTCATACGCTTTCTTAAGCTTATCCGGATGCTTCAGGAGCAGATAGATCGCAAACGATAATAAACCGCTCGTCGTCTCGTGCCCGGCGATCAAAAACGTAATGATTTGATAGCGGATATTCTCATCATCCAGTTTTTCGCCGGTCTCAGGGTCTTTCGCATGAAGCATAAGCGATAAAAGGTCATTTCCGCTTTCGCCGCCGGCCTGCTTCCGGTCAGCGATGATCCGGTCAACAAGAGAAAACATCGACTCAACATCGCTGTCAAACTGCAGCTTCGTTTGGACCATCAGCTTATCCTGCAGCGGAAAGCGCTTCGTCTGTCTCATCGCTTCGCTCAAACCCCGGACCATGCTCTCGATAAACGGATGCTGTCCTTCTCGGTAAAAGCTGTTAAAGCGGTAGTTAAATCCGCATAAGCCGATCGTATCCAGCGTCAGCCGCGTCATATCATCCGGTACGTCAATACTTTCATCCTGATTGAGACGGGACCACTTTTGGATGAGCTGGACGGCGATGTCCTGCATCATGGGATGGTATCCCTTCATCGCTTTTTGGCTGAAGCTCGGCAGAAGGATATTGTGGGCTTTCCGCCAATTGGGTTCCTTCGTCCAGCTCGTAAACAGCCCGTCTCCGCTGAACTCGCGAACTTTCAATAGCCCCTTCCCCATGTTTTTGTCAAACCGGGATTCGTCAGAGACTTCTTTAACCAGTTCATGGCTGGACACAAATACCCCAATCGCATCCGCAAACTTAAATTGAAAGATAGGCCCCATCTCATCCGCGATTTTCCAAAGAGACTGGGAGACCTTGTTTTTGTCAAGCAAAGGCAGGTTGCCGAGCGGTCCGTAAGTTTTAGGGATTGGAATTCCATTTAACGTGTTCATGAAAATCATCCTTTCTGTTTTGAAAAAAGCTTTTCATCCATGATGTTTGACAGCATGCCAGGAACATTCTTCAATCTCTTTGATCAGTCCGGTAGGATCTTCGATTTCCCCGGCCCTTACCAATTTCTGAATATGAACGAACGCCCCGAATACCACAGCCGACAAGATGTGAGAAGGCAAGGGGCGAATCGCGCCGGCCGCTTTCCCTTTTTCAAAAAATAAATAGACGAAATCCAGCAGTTCGTTCAAGACTTCACGGCTTTTCTCTGTCAGGTAATGAGAGGTTTTGTCAATTTCCAAAAAATAGAGCGCATGGACATTTTCCTGAGAAAACTCGAAAAGGCAGCGGAAAATATGCTGAAATTGTTTTTTTATCCCTGCTGAATCTTCAGGATAGTTCTCCTCAATCTTTTCTTTAAATCTCTTCACACTATCTTGGAACAAGATGTTTACAAGGTCTTCCTTGCTGTCAAAGTAGCGGTAGATGGTGCCTGCACCGACGTTTGCCTTCTCGGCAATCATCGGAATGGTTGCGGCGTCAAAGCCTCGGTCTGCGAAAAGGACGAGCGAAGCCTCGATAATCTTCTGATATTTGCTTTCCGATTCCATTAATTTTGCCCTCCAAGCCAGCGGAATGAACGTTCATTCCGCTTTTTCCAATACACTCACTTTTTGACAGAACACTCGAAAATTCCTTTTTTAATATAAATTTTTTTAAAGAAAAACGAAAAAAGGGAGAATAGGCCCAACTGTTGACATGAGCTGAAATTCATAAATCGAATGAAGGAAGCACGGCTGTTCAATAGTATTCTTATATATTAATTACGATTAAAAAAGAGGAACTGATATGTCATCAGTTCCCTCTGCCATCGGATTATTTTGCTTTTTTGACTTTAAATTTGCTCGCTTTGCTCGTATTGCCGGCTTTATCTTTTGCAGTGACCGCTACAACGGTGTTTGCCTTTTGTTTTTTTATTTTGACGGAAAACGCGCCTTTTTTATCGGCCTTGCCGGTTCCAATCGTTTTCTTTCCTGCTTTGACGGTGATAGCGGCGTTTGCCTCTGCTTTCCCCTTAACGGCCGTGCTCTTGTTTGTCACCGTATTCACTTTCGGCGCGGGCGGGGGAGTTTTGTCAAGCACAGTGACGGCTTTCGCTTTGCTGGCATTCCCGGCTTTATCTTTTGCTGTTACACTGATGACCGTTCCGGCTTTTTGCCTGCTGATGTTCAGCTTGTATTCACCTTTGCCGTTCGCTTTGCCGGAAGCGATCGTCTTTCCTTTTACTTTTGCGCTGACTTGCGCGTTTGCTTCTGTTTTTCCGTGAATCACCGTACTTTTATCGAAAACCGGATAAACTTTCGGGGCGCCTGGCGGGATGACGTCAGCCACCGTCATTTTGACATCGCCGCTTTCTCTGTGGTCATCAGCAGATGCGGAGATATACAAAACGGCATATTCTTTTTGCTTATTGATTTTCACTTTAAACGCTCCGGATGCATCCGCTGTACCTTGCGCGATCACTTTTTTGGACGCGTTTTTCACTTTGATCGTGTAGCCGGCAGCCGTTTTCCCCGTTACGGCAGTATCTTTGTTCGTGATGCGTTTGACGGACGGGTTTTTCGGCGCTTTTTCCACGACGGTTCTGAGCGAGGCTTCCGCCTGATAACCCGAAGCCGCGACATGAAGAACTTGCCCCGCATTCTGGGCCGGAATTTTCACTGAAAACGCGCCTGATTTTGCGGCTGTTCCCGTGCCCAATACTTGCTTCCCTCGCAAGATTTTGACCGCCACACCGCTTTTGGCTGTGCCTGTCACTGCCGTATGGCGGTTTAAAACGGGATGAACCTTCATGTTCAGCTCAAAAATGCTGGCTGCGTGATAAACATTCAGCCTCCCCCACCCGGAAACGAAATCATATCCGGGAATTTGAGCAGCCGGTTCTACATCCAGGTCATAGTCCGGATTTGGATTATCCTGTTCTTCAAATGCCACATCTGCTGTCGTCTCGGTCAATAGCTTTGCGACTTGCTTTGGTTTCAAGGACGGATTCTGTGACAAAAGAAGTCCCGCTGCAGCTGCAACATGCGGCGCCGCCATGGATGTTCCGCTCATATAAGTGAAATTGCCGTCCGGAACGAGGCTTGGAATATCGGTTCCCGGCGCCACCATATCGAGACCTTTTCCATAATTGGAATAGTCCGAGACGAGATCGAGGTTATTGGTCGCCCCGACTGAAAACGTATATTTCGAAGATGCCGGGTACGAAATCTCCGACACTCCGTCATTGCCGGTGGCGGCAACGATCGTCACATTTTTGGAAGCCGCGTATTTGAGCGCATATTCCATCACCCGGCTGTACGGTCCGCCAAGGCTCAAATTGATGACTTTTGCACCGTGGTCGGCAGCATAGATGATGCCGTTGGCAATCTGTTCCGTATCTCCGCTGCCTGAGGAATCCAACACTTTGACAGGCAGGATTTTGGCATAGGCATTGATTCCCGCCATTGAAAAATGGTTGTCTTGCGCAGCTGCGATGATGCCTGACACGTGTGTGCCGTGGCCATTGTCATCCATCGCATCCGCGCTGCGGCCGATATAGTTATAGCCTTCGTCTTTTTTGACGCTGCCGCTTAAATCGGCAAGCGTATGATCAACACCCGTATCGACAACGGCGATTACTGTATCTCTCAGCTTTTTGCCTTTCATCAGCTTTTGAAGCTGTTCAAATTGTATATCTGCATTCGCAGCGCGGTTTTTGCCGTTATTTTTGAGCGACCATTGATATGGATACTGGGTGTCCGCTGACAGTGCTTCATATTGCTGAACCTGTTCGACGAATTCCACTTCAGGCATTTTGGCGATCTTGGCGGCTGCCGCCTGATATTGCTTTGCCGCCGCTTTGAATCCGGCAGAACGGCTTTCCTTCATTTCCACAACGTACATATCTTTAAATTCCGTTTTACTTTTACCAAAGGGTTCTAATGCCTTGACGCCGGAAGATTGGGCTTTAGATTTGAAAGAACCCAGTTTTTTGCCGTCTTTCAATTTTACAATATAGCGTTTTTCGGGCGTGCTTGATGTAGCTGTCGCCATCCCCGCTTTCTCCAGCACAGCCGATACTTTGCTGCCTGTTAATTGTTCGATGCCGATGTCTTTTGCGACTTGATCCAGCTGTTTTTTCAGCGATTCGGGAACGGACGCGCTTGCTGTTTCGTACAGACGGCTGATCGCTTTTTGATCATCATTCGTCATGGTGTATGCGCTCTCTTGTCCGTTTTTTGCGACATCGGCAAACAGCGGCTTCAGCTGCACCAAATCTTTGTAGACACTGTCTCTCATCGATTTGTTAAAGAGCATTTTTGCGCTTATGAATGGAGCTGCTTTATAGTAAAGGGAAGACAGCTCTTTTCCTTTTTCAGTTTTTGAAAGAACTTCATCCCTGATCGTTCTTAACTGTTTTAATATGCCCTTGCCGGTTTCCCTTTCGGAGACGCTTAATTCTGCCGGACACTCTTCTTCCGCCTCCTGATTTGCCGGAGGCAGGGTGACGCCTTCATAGCTGATGGTGTAAGAAATATCTGTAATTGAAGTGGATTCGTTTTCTTCATCATGGTGATTTTCTACTTTTATGTAGTAAGGACCTTTCCAGGCAATCGGAAAATCGATTAAAGCGGGATTATTTTCATAGGAGTAGCCGTTGTATCTGTCAAACGTTTGCTGTTCAGCTGCGTTTTCCAGGCTGGAGTAGACGGAAATGTTCAGCTCTGCAGCTGATTTCAGTTTAACGCGGAAATGCGTGTCGTTTGCGATCTCCTGATTTGAAGGATTGATTTTATACCAATGCACCTCATCATCGCTTTGAAATGACGCTTCAACAGGGGTCGCGCCGGTCAGTGTGGTTTCGTTAATCGGAACGCTGTCTTCGGCCGCCATTGTCTTCGCTAAAGGCAGCTGGCCAAAAATCAATGCAACAAGGAGAAAGAAAGCAATTGAACTTTTCACGATCCTTTTGTTCATAAATACCTCCGGAAAATATAGTAAAAACGTTCACTTTGATATTAAACCATGTTTGCTATGTTATTGGAATACTTTTCTTTAAAAATCAAAAATATGATATTTAAGATCCGGTTTCAACTCTATCAAACATAAAAAATCCCTCTCGTATGAAAGGGATGCTCGTACAAAGCTCACGATTTTACCGCAGAAATACAGCAGTAATTTTCGTGCATATGTACCGTGATGTCTCTGAAATGGCTTTCTTCAAGCAGTTGCTTGATTTGCTCTTCTGAGTATAAGGAAAAGCCTTTAGTTTTTTTCGATTTTTTCATTTGCCCTTCCAGATGCACGGCGAGAAACAGCGTGCCGTCAACCTGTAAAACACGGTAAATTTCTTTTAATGCTTGTTTGAAATCCGTCCAAAAATAAAGGGTGTGGACTGAATATACTTTATGAAAAGAACGGTCCGGATAAGGAATGTTTTCGGCATAGCCGAGCTTCAATTCGGCTTTTCCTTCTTCTTTCATATGACGGATTCGCCGCTTCCCTTGCTTGACCATGCTTTTTGAAGCGTCTATGCCGCAGGCTTTGCCGCTTTCAAGCATCTCCGCGACCCGATAAAGCGCCGCTCCGCTTCCCGTTCCGATTTCAAGGATGCGCTCATGCGGACAGACATCCATTAAATTGATGGTCAATTCGTTTATATCATGATTTCCGTTTTCCATATATGACGCGACCCATTTCGACAAAATGCCGCTCGGGCTCCGCAATTGTTTTCCAAGCCATTGTTCAAACACGTTCAAACACCTGCTTTAATTCTAATTAGCCCGCAAATCGTTCAAACGGGCCTTTCCCCACTCATATCGGTCAATGCACCGAATATTATAAGGATTTGCAAAAATAACTGCATTCTTTTGTTACATTCCATAACTAGACGGCTTCAGCTTTGAAAATGTTTCGCTTTATGAAAACTGTTTTTTTAATAATTTGGTCTATCCGCCCTTTCCACAACCTAAACCCATGCATAGTATATATGGAATTTTCACTAAAAGGTGGTGCTATTTATGGGCTTTGGTTACGGCGGCGGATGCTGCGGCGGCTGGGGAGGCTACCCTGGCGGATACGGCGGCGGATACGGCTATGGAGGCGGATTCGCGCTTGTTGTGGTTCTATTCATTCTTTTAATTATCATCGGCGCTTGTTACGTCTGCTAAATGAACAGGAGGGGGATTTAAAGCCCCCTCTTTTTATTTTGCCATTCAGTTTGTCCAAATAAAAAAGAGCAGAAAACAAACCGTTTTCTGCTCTTTCTCAATAATACCAATAATGCGGCCAATACCCGAATTGGCGCGCCATCTCCATTCTTTGGCGACGGTACGGATTACCGTATCCGTGCTTAAAAGAATGAGGCATTGATGTATACCCGTGGCCGATAAAAGGCATTCTGCCGTTTTTCTGCATGCTGTTCACCCGCATTCCTTGAATTGCTTGCTTCATATTATGCAGAAAAGCGGAGATGCGGAACTCGTTTCAGCCCCGGCTAAACCTGGTCCTTCTCCCGAGTGTAATGTGCCAACAGTTCCCTTCTATGCATCATTTTTATCTCCTCCTTTATTTTTTTTCGCGCTTTAAGCTAGCGCTGGCTGTTCATGTAAAGATATTTCAGCTGCAGGTCTTTCATTTCATTGTACATTTGTTCAATTTCGTATTCTCGCTCGTACTCTTCCGGACTTTTAAATCGTCTCTGAATGGTTAGTGTTAAGAAGAATAGATTTATTGTCACATCGCTCACCTCCTTTCAAGTTCGCTAAAAACAAAAACAGCCCGCAGATCATCTGACAAACCTGCGGGCGCAAACAAAAACCGCCAGATAAAAACGAATCGCGTCTTTATCTTGCGGGAGGAGCAGCGTATGATTATGCCTAACTTCCTAACGGACCGGCTGTGCTGAAAAAGCATCGGTTAAGGAAGGGCACAATCTCTCCCACAGGTTTGATGAATCATGGTATTGGCATTCACAAAGTCTAATGTATGTAGTCAGTGCTGGTTTCATGTTCATCAACCTCCTTTGCTTTTTGTTTACTTTGTAAGTATATCCATCAAATTCCTGTTTGTAAACCGTTTTTTTAATAAATGGACGGATTGATCAAGCAAAAAAAGCGGAGAGCCCCTCTCTGAGTCTCTCCGCTTACGATTCTTCCATCTCGTCTAATTGTCTTTTATATTTGAGCGAGCGCTTCACACAATAGAAAGCTCCTCCCAAAAAGCCGCATGTCGCGAGCATCATTGTCACCTTTTGGCCGGTTTCCAAACCTTGGCCGGGAATGACCGATCCGATATATAAAAATGCGCTTACGCTGAGAAGCGTAAAAGCAAACTGCTTATAGTCTTCCATCAGCGATTTGACTTGTTTCTTCTGCATGTCATGATCACCTGCTTTTGATTCATAATGGATATGATTCAGGATAACATAGATTGACAGATGACCAGACATGTAAATTCAGCCATTTTAAGAAAGCGGGGCCAGCGCTTGCTGCAAGTCTTCCAACAGATCGTCAATATCTTCTACCCCGGCGGAAATGCGGATCAATCCGTCTGTAATGCCAAGCTCCAGCCTGCGTTCACGCGGGATCGAAGCGTGAGTCATCCGCGCCGGCACCGAAATCAGGCTTTCAACCGCGCCAAGGCTTTCGGCAATCGTAAACCATTTCAGACGGCCAAGGACAAGGTCCACGTTCTCTTCTTTTCCGATATCAAACGAGATCATGCCGCCGAATCCCGTGCTTTGCCGCTTGGCAAGCTCATGTCCCGGATGGGACGGCAGCCCTGGATAATAAACCTTTTTGACGACGGGATGATCGTCTAAAAAAGCCGCGATTTTCCTGGCATTTTGCTCATGGGCTTCCATTCTCAAGCCAAGGGTCTTCATACCTCTCATTAAGAGCCAGGAATCCTGAGGCCCGAGAATCCCGCCTGTAGAATTTTGAATGAAATGAATCTCTTCTGCGAGTTCCTTCGAGGCTGTCACAACCAGTCCGCCGACGACATCACTGTGTCCGCCCAAGTACTTCGTCGCGCTGTGAAGGACGATATCGGCTCCCAACGAAATTGGGTTTTGAAAGTACGGCGTGTAGAAGGTGTTGTCGACTATCAGCAACAGGCCGTGCTTTTTCGCTGTTTCAGCGGCTTTCTTGATGTCCGTGATTTTCAATAAAGGATTTGTCGGCGTCTCAACATAAATCGCCTTTGTATTCGGCTTGATCGCTTTTTCGATGTCTTCAATGCTGCTCGTGTCACTGAAGGTCGCTTCAATACCGATGCGATTCATTACCTTTGTCATCACGCGGTATGTGCCGCCGTATACATCATCTGTCAACACGATGTGATCGCCGCTTTTAAAAAGCATCATGACCGCTGTGATCGCTGCCATCCCAGAGCCGAACGCGTAGCCTGCTGCACCGCCTTCAACATCCGCGATCAAGGATTCGAGCGCCGTTCTTGTCGGATTTCCCGTCCGGGAATATTCGTATCCTGTATGCTGTCCGGCGCGCGGCTGTTTGTACGTGCTGACTTGGTAAATAGGAACCGATACCGCCCCTGTTTGTTCGTCTCCTGTAATGCCGCCGTGAATCATTTTCGTTTTTGGCTTCATCTCATATTCCTCCTTCGTAAATTTTTTTGCTTAAATAGCGGTCGCTGCTGTCGGGGAAAATTGTCACAATGTTTGTGCCGGCTTTCGCTTTTTCGGCTTCTTTCAACGCGGCAAACAACGCGGCGCCTGATGAGCTTCCGATCAGAAGCCCTTCCTTTTCAGCGGCTTCTTTTACAAGCCGGAACGCATCTTCGTCAAGCACGGTGTAAATCTCATCGAAATGGCTTTCGTCCATATATTCCGGAATGAATTCCATTCCGATTCCTTCGGTTTTATGTCCGTGCGGTTCCCCCCCGTTTAAAATCGAGCCTTCAGGTTCAACAATAACCGTTTTAATGGACGGATTTTTTTCTTTTAGAAACTTGGCGGTTCCCGCAAAAGTGCCGCCTGATCCCGCGCCGGCGACGAAGACGTCAATCCGGCCGTCAAGATCATCCCATATTTCCGGGGCGATCGTTTTATAGTAAGCCAATGGATTTACTGGGTTTTTAAACTGCAAAATGCAATAAGAATCAGGAATCTCCTTCTCAAGTTCAAGTGCCTTTTCAATCGCACCCTTCATTCCGGCACTTCTGGGGGTATGAACAATTCGAGCGCCGAGCGCTTTCATGATCGACTGTTTTTCCATGCTGAAATGCTCGGGCACGCAAAAAACGGGTCTAATCCCGTGCTTTCTGGCGGCGAGGGCCAGCCCGATTCCGGTATTGCCCGCTGTCGCCTCAATGACCGTTCCACCGGGTTTCAGCTTTCCCGAATCGACGGCTTCAGCAATCATCACTTCTCCGAGCCGGTCTTTAATGCTGCCTCCCGGATTCATCATTTCAAGCTTTGCATATATGTTAACACCGCTGGGGATGTGAAAATTCAAAATCTGCAGAAGCGGCGTTTTGCCGATCAATTGGGTGATGTCCTTGATCACATTCATGTTCCTTCCTCCTTCAAGAGGTACAAAACAGAGGGGGGCTCCCCCCCTGTTTTTAATTGATTCTTTTGATCATGAGGAGCACAAGATCTGTCGAATGCTTGGCAGCTTGCTCCAAAAATTGGTCAAATGAAATTTCTGACTCTTTTCCGGCGATGTCTGAAAGCGCCCTGATGACAACGAACGGCGTATTAAATTGATAAGAAACCTGCGCGACAGCAGCCGCTTCCATTTCAACCGCGTAAAGGTCTTCAAACTTGCCGCGGATGAATGCCACGCGGTCAGGATCGCTCATAAAGGAATCGCCTGTTGCAATCGTTCCTTTGACAACCTGAATGTGTCCCAGTTCAGACGCTTCGTCTTCCGCCGCTTTGATCAATGTACTGTCGGCCTTGTATGCGGCCGGCAGATTCGGAACCTGTCCATATTCATAATCAAATGCCGTGACATCGACATCATGATGGCGGACTTCGGTCGAGATGACGATGTCTCCGACATTAAGCGAATGATGGAAGCCGCCGGCTGATCCGGTGTTGATGACAACGTCCGGTTTAAAGCGGTCGAGCAGAATCGTCGTGCTCATGGCTGCATTGACTTTGCCGATGCCGGACTTTAAAAGTACGACTTCTTTTCCTTCATAAAATCCGCTGGTAAATTCACAGTTTGCGATGACTTCTTGGTTCGTCTGTTCGAGCTTGCTTCGCAAAATCGTGACTTCTTCTTCCATTGCTCCGATAACTGCGATTTTCATATCTTAAAACTTCCCTTCAAATTACAATTTTGCCGCTTCCATTACCCAGACAAAATCATTATGCTTTTGAAAGGCGATACTGAATTGTTCTGAGGTAAAGATCGTTTCCATCTCCGAAATCGTCGGATAATGTTCCGTTTCAAGGTCTTCCGCCAATTGCAGGAACCCTTTTTCCTTCGCTTTTTTAACAGCGGCAGAGAAGGCTTCCCGATCCTTGAAGACGGTATCAGCAAACACTATTTTACCATGCTTTCCGAGCATTTTTCCATATCGCTTCACAGCCTCCCGCTTCTCTTCGTTTGTCAGGTGGTGAAACGCATAGGAACTGACAATCGTGTCGGGAGAAAACGGCGGTTCCGGAAAGTCGAGAAAGTCTCCGTCAACGATCACTGCATTCTCCGCTAGCTTTGCCTCGGCAATTTTCCTCATTGCTTTTGAAGGTTCTACACCTGTGACTCCCTTTCCGGCTGCCAGCAATTTTGCAGTCAGATTGCCAGTGCCGACGCCGAATTCAAGAACTTTATGCCCGGAGCGGCTGACGACATCATCCAAAATGCCGTCGTAGTTGCGAAATACTTCTTTGTACTGAAGATCGCGGCCAACTACTGTATCATCATAAGAATTTGCCCAGTTCTCAAATAAAGGAATGAACTCTCTTCCCATTTTATCGTCACTCTCCATCTATTTTTACAATTCCTATAAGTATAGTATGATTTGTTCGGTTGATTAGTTCTTATCCTACCACAAGTCGTTCGTTTTGGGTACAAAAAAGGCTTGGTTATATTTCCCTTGTCACCCGGCCGCTTCTCTGCTTTAATAAAAAATGACTTGAAACGAATGGAGGATTGGTTTATGAACTTCGGGCTCGACCTGATCAAAGATAAAATTGAGTTTTTTGAGGCGCTGAGCTTAGAGGAGCTTGAAAAAAAGATCAGTCAGCAGATTGAAAACAACCAGGCGATTTTGCTGAGGGTCCATTCGGTTTCCCATCAGACAGCGGTCATTGACGGACGGATCCACTACAGCGCAGTCGTTCATTTTAAAGCCGAATCATAAAAAAAGCGCCCGGTTGTTAAAACCGGACGCTTTTTTCTTTATTTCAACTGTTCAACTTTTGTCGGCTTCCAGCCTTTTCCGTCAACCCAAGTAATGGCTACCTGGTATTTGACGCCGGTGTCCTTCGCCTGAATGGTTCCTTTCGCATCTTGCGGGCTGCCGTTGTTTCCGAGCCAGATCAACGTCATGTTATCCTGGGAAACCCCTGTCGCATATGAAATGGCTTCAAGCATTTCTTTCCAGTCTTGTGAAGAAGAATCATATGTTGCGGTATGCTGTCCGCTCTGTTGTGTGCCGACAGGCTTCCAGTCAGGATTGATGATCGTTTTTTCAACATTGGCGCTTGAACCGCCTTCTTTCACTTCGGCTCCTTTAAACGGATCATCTGATGTTGATTTGTCCTCGTCTGAAGCAGAGTCTTTATCCTTGTCCGAGTCGGAATCGCTGTCTTCTTTGTCGGCAGAATCGCTTTTTCCTTTGTCCTCATCTTTTACATCTTCGTCAGACGTTTGTTTCTTATTGTCGGAAGCAGGTGCTTCTGTCGTCTGTTCAGAATCGTTTTTCGAAGCATCTTGCTGCGCCTGCTCCTTCGGGCTGTTCATCATCAGACTGCTGGCGACGACAACGATTAATACCAATACGATGCCTATTAAAATGTTAAGCACAAGATTCGCTTTCCTGCGCTTATCACGATTTTCAAAACGAGATTCCCTTGTTTCGCTCAAGTTCATTGCACTCCTTTTTCCCTCTTGCCTCGCTTTCTATTTTATCATCACCTGAGGCATTCTTCTATGTCTGGTTCTTTTCAATTTCATATACTTTTTTAACAATATCATAAAATACGGCATTTGTCGCAGCCTTGCTATCCGGCGTATCCATATGGACGACGACGAGCGCATATTTCGGCTTGTCCGCCGGAAAATAACCTGCGAACCATTTATGATAGAGCGTTTTTTTATCATCTGTCGTCCTGCCTGTCTGCGCTGTGCCCGATTTTCCCGCTACATCGTACGGAAGATCGCTGAAGCGCCGGCCTGTCCCCTTTTCAGAGGTGACGACTTTTCTGAGCAGTTTCTGCAGCTTTTGCGCTGTATACTGATCGATTTTCTCCCCGGGGAGCTTGTGATCTTTAAAAGCCGTCATCAATGTGCCGTTTTTATATTCGATCTGGTCTGCGATCTTGACTTGTTTTTTCTCTCCGCCTCTTGCGATGGTCGCCATCATGTTGGCGATTTCCAACGGGGTCAGCTTCACATTTTTTTGGCCGATGGCGGTCTGGGCTACAGCTTTTTTAACTTTTTTGTCCTTTTCATCCCCCCAGATTGATCCGGCAGTTTCATGATAAAACTGTCTGAACTCATCTTCATGATACAGCTTCCCTTCCCAGCCGACCCGTCCGGTCAACCCAAGCTTTGCGGCGGTATCTTCGATCACGGAGCTGTTTTTTTCAACGAGCTGTCCGGCAAGATTTGTAAACGTGTAGTTGCAGCTTTCCGCAAAACTGTCTTCCAAGCTGAGCTTTCCTTTGTCTTCTCCGGCCTCACCGTACAGGTTCAAATTGCAGTTAAAGGTTTTTGACGGATGGTCCAAGCCGTTTTCGATCGCTGCCGCGGCAATCACGGTTTTAAAAACCGAGCCGGGATATACCGGTGTCAGCATATAGTTTTGCCTTGTTTTTTGCAATGCCATGTTGAGATCGGGCTTGCTCGCAATCGCCGCCACGCCGTTCGTCTCGATGTCAATCAGAACCGCTCCGCCTTTATCAAGCTGATGGTCAGCCAGTACATCTTCCATTGCCCGCTGAACCTTTTTGTCGATCGTTGTTTTGACTTGCAGCGGGTAAAACGGATTTGCATCTGCCGTATATTTGACGTCCATACCGAACAAAGGGTTTCCCAATCCGTCCACATGATACAACAGTTTTGTATCTTGTTCAGGCAGCAGGAATTCATCAAATGTCCGCTCCATGCCGAAGGTGCCGATTTTCGTGCTGATGGAGAGGCCCTCTTTATCGGGATATTTTCGTCGGAGAAGGTCCGGGTCTTGATTGGTCATACCGAGCGTATGCGAAGCCAGCCTGTTCTTTTCTGTTTCTTCTATGTATACGCCGTAAACGCCGGGATATTTCAGTTTATTGATTTTTTCGAGAGCCGTCTTTGAAATGGACGCTCCTTCATGTTTTGTAAGAATCACAGGTTTTTTCGCATGCTCAAGCTTATTCTCGAGCTCATCTTTTGTCATGTTTAAAATGTCGGCTGCTTTTTCGGCCGGCCATGACTGATGTTTTAAAAAAGGAAATAAGACGATGGCCGGTTTTTGTCTGACGGACAAATGTTCGCCGTTCCGATCTAAAAAAGATCCTCTCCCGTCTGAAATCCGAACTTCCTCCGTGCGCTGTTTGACGCTTTCCTGGATTAAGTTCACATTCCGTTTAGAAAAGGATTCGGTAAAAAACAGTTGAATTTCAGCGAGCCTGATCAGCAGAAATAACAGGGCAGCCGAAATGATAATCGAGACCCACTTCATGCGCTTTTGCCATTTCATAATAAAAACACCTCATCCACATTGTGGACGAGGTCATCGTTTGCTAAACAAATTTTATGAAATTTTCACAATCTTTACAAGCATTTCGCCGCCCGGTGTTTGAACGGTCACTTCGTCCCCGACCTGTTTGCCGAGAAGGCTTTTCGCGATTGGGGAATCGTTCGAGATTTTTCCTTCAAACGGATCGGCTTCCGCGCTGCCCACAATGGTATAAGATTCTTCTTCACCGTCAGGAAGCTCCGTAAATGTAACGGTTTTTCCGAGGCCGACGATATCTGAGTTTGCACCATCGTCTTCGATGATCTTTGCGTTGCGGATCATATTGTCAAGGGTTGTGATGCGCCCTTCTACAAAAGCTTGTTCTTCTTTTGCTGAATCGTATTCGGAGTTTTCGGAGAGGTCTCCGAAGCTTCTTGCCACTTTAATACGTTCAACAACTTCTTTGCGTTTAACCGTTTTCAAATACTCAAGTTCTTCTTCCAGTTTTTTCTTTCCCGTTTCTGTCATAGGAAATACTTTCTCTTGTGCCATGTTCCTTCACTCCTTCTAGTTGGTTCCTCATCACTTGTATGTGAGGTATAGACTTGAATATACAAGAATGAGGACAACCCTTGTCCCCTTCTTCTCTCCCATATTTGTAAAGTATCATATAAACCGGATGGAAGGCTCCGGTAAATGGTGCTTATACAGTTAAAGAAGGGCTCAGGATGAGAACCCTTCAATTTCTATACATAATATGGTCAGAGTTGTGTTTGTCTATGCTATGTTATTATAAAATCGCGTTTTGTTCAAGAATAGTTTGTATTTTTGTTACCATCAGGTCGATGGCGACGCGGTTTTGTCCGCCCTCCGGAATAATGATATCGGCATAGCGTTTCGTCGGTTCGACAAACTGATTATGCATCGGTCTGACGACTGAGATGTACTGCTCGATGACAGAATCGATCGAACGTCCTCTTTCTTTTATGTCTCTGACCATCCTTCTGATGATCCGCAGGTCGGCATCCGTATCGACATACAGCTTGATGTCCATTAAGTCGCGGAGCCTTTCATCCTCGAGGACAAGGATTCCTTCCAAAATAATAACATCTTTCGGATCGACGTGCACGACTTCCTCTGAACGCGTATGCAGCTTGTAATCGTAAATCGGCTTTTTGATCGGCTTGTAGGCAAGCAATTCGTTTAAATGCTCGATCAAATAGTCATTATCAAATGCAAGCGGATGGTCGTAGTTCGTGTTCAGCCGCTCTTCAAACGGCAGATGGCTCTGATCTTTATAATATAAATCCTGTTCCAGCATCAAGATCGAATGACCTTTAAACTGTTCATAAATGGATCTGGTGACGCTCGTTTTTCCAGATCCGGAGCCTCCCGCTATGCCGATAACTACCGGTTTTTTCCCCATGCCATTACTGCCCCTTTCTCATCATGTTGCTAGGATATATCTTGTTGTCCACTTTAAATTTGACGATCTGCAGGGGATGGCGGGCTGCATCAAGCACATTGCCTTTTTCGTCCCATATCGTGTCAATTTTGCATGTGAAATTTTCGATTTCCGGACCGAAAAATTCGACTTCATCTCCGGTTTTAAAGAAGTTCCGCTGCTGGAGCGTAACCATTTTTGTCTCTTCATCATAATCAAGGACAAGTCCGGCAAAGTCGTATGTTGTCTTTTTGCCGTGAACGCCGAACATCTGCTCTTCATATCCGGGGGTTCCTTCAAAGAAAGCAGGCGCCGTGTCTCTATTGGCGCATTTGTCCAGTTCTTTCAGCCATTCTTCTTTGATGACGAAATTTTCGGGGTCAGCGCAATAAGAATCGATCACTTTTCTATACACACTGACGACTGTCGCAATGTAGTGGATCGATTTCATCCGGCCTTCGATTTTCAGGCTGTCAATACCCATTTCAATCATTTGCGGAATCGATTCGATCAGCTTCAGATCTTTCGGGCTCATCGCAAACGGTGCATCGCCTTCTTCATATAGCGGCAGTGCATTCGCCCCGTCCGTCTGATACAAATCATAGTCCCATCGGCATGACTGGCAGCAGCCTCCGCGGTTAGAGTCTCTGGCCGTCATATGGTTGCTGAGCACGCAGCGGCCGGAATAAGCGATGCACATCGCACCATGTATGAATGTTTCGATTTCAATATCCACTTTTTCTTTCATTTCTCTGATCTCAAGTGCGCTCGTTTCGCGCGCGAGCACGACCCGCTCAAGGCCTTCTTCCTTCCAGAACTGAACGGCTTTCCAGTTTGAAAGGGACTGCTGGGTGCTCAAATGCACTTCCAGCTTCGGCGCGACCCTGCGGCATGTTTCAATGATCAGGGGATCAGCGACGATAATGCCTGACACGCCTGCTCCCTCGAGGTCGCGCAAATAGTCTTCTAGCCCGTCGATATTTTCTTCATGCGCAAAAATGTTTGTCGTCACATAAATTCTTGCGCCGTATTTTTTCGCAAATTCGACACCTTCAGCCATTTCTTCAATTGAAAAGTTATCTGCGTTTGAGCGGAGTCCATATTCACGTCCGCCGATAAATACAGCGTCTGCGCCATAGTGGACAGCGATTTTCAGTTTTTCCAAATTTCCCGCCGGAGCAAGAAGTTCTGGCTTTTTCGTAATGACGCGTTTTCCATCAACGATTTTGGAAATTTTATCTTTTACTGCAGACATGGCTATCCCTCCTTTTAGTATACTGTTTCTTTGAAAAAGAATCCGGTATCGATGCTGCGGTTTGCAGGCTGCAGCTGTTCAATCCGCTCGATCCATTCTTCTTTCTTGTCTTCGTATGCTTCTCTGTCTGCGATGCAAAGGTCGATGGCTTCGCGGTACATGGCCGTTACCTCAGTCATGTATTCGACCGATTTTAAAATCCCTTCAATTTTAAATGAATCGACGCCGGCATCGATTAAATCCTCAAGCTCATCAATGATGCAGACGTCATTCGGACTCATGATGTGCGTGCCGTTTTCGTCTTCGAAAATCGGATATTTGTTACCGCGTTCTTTATCATGAAGATACATGCCTTTTTCTTTTTTCTTTCCTTCGATATCCATGACTTTTCCCTGGTATTCAAAATAGTTGCCGATCAGGGAGCGCTTTGACTGGAACATACATGTCATGCCGTGAACCTGAATTTCGATCTCGACTTCTGCTTTCTCTTTAATCTCAACGATGCTGTCCATGTTGAGCTCTCTTGCGAGCACCGCGCGCTTCGCGCCCTTTCGACCCCAATAGTTGCAGGAATAATGGTTGGTTGCGGTCGTTTCCGTATTCCAGTGAAGTTTCATATTCGGCGCTGATTCCCGTGCAGCCATCAGTACGGCGGGATCGCCGAAGACAACTGCATCGGCGCCTGCCTCTGCCAAGAAAGAAAGGTAGTCATTCAGTTCTGGCACCCGGTCATTGTGAAAAATCGCATTCACGGCAACATATACTTTTGCGCCTTTTTGATGAGCCTGAATGATGGCTTCTTTTACTTCCTCTCTGGAAAACTCCCCGGCTAAACGCAGACCGAACCTTTGTTCACCGATGATAAACGCATCGGCGCCCGCCTCTGCCAAAGGCTTAATATCCGAAACAGCCGTCGGCGTCACAAGCAGTTCAGGCTTTTTCATATCCGTTCACCTCTTTTTTGACTGACGGCCAATCCGTCGCCCACAGGCAGGATCGCCGTGTGGTAGTCAGGATGCTCCATCAGCCAATGATTGTAATGATCTATTTTCGATACAAGCTTTTTGATGCGCTTGTTTTCGATCTGATTGTAATCTGATGCGACAAGGCCTTTGAAAAGGACATTGTCAGTAAAAATGATGCCGTCATCGGCGAGCATTTTTTCATATATACTGAAAAACTTCTGATACTGGCCTTTTGCGGCATCGATAAAAAGCGCATCATAAGGAGCCATCGATTGAACGGCGTCCGATTCGCTGAGCGCATCGCCGAAGAACACGTGAATTCTGTTTTCAAGCTGGAATGACCGGATGTTTTTCAACGCTTCCCGATACCTGTCTTCATCGCGCTCGATCGTAAAGATTTCAGCTTCGGGAAGGGCAAGTGCCATCCGAATCGCCGAATAACCGATGGCGGTACCGATTTCAAGAATTTTTTTCGGATTTTTGAGTGAAAGAAGCTGCAGGAGCACTTCGATTCCTGTCGGTTCCATAATAGGCACGCCATGCTTTTCGGCATAGGCCTCCAGTTTCATAATTTCAGCCGATCTTTGCTTCAGCAGCTTTTCAAGATAGCCGGTCAATTCTTCGTGTCCAATCTTCACGGGCAGATGGCCTCCCTTTCATAAAAAAGAGCCTTAGGTCAGATGTGCAGCACTCTCCTAAAGCAGTCGACTGTCTTTTCTCAATAAACAACCCGATATATTTTATCATAAAACCTTTGTATTTGCGAATAAAAGGAGAGTAATTTTTACTCTCCTTTTTCCTCGTCCTGCGTGTTCGTAATGTATTTTGCTTTTGCTTTATTGTGTTCTTCAAGCGTTTTTGTAAAGACGACTTCCCCATTTTTCTTTGCAAGGAAATAAACATAGTCTGTTTGCTCCGGATTTAATGCCGCTTCCCAGGAGCTCTCTCCCGCGTTAGCAATCGGCCCAGGCGGTAGACCGGCATGTTTGTACGTATTATACGGGGAATCCGCTTCAAGGTCTTTGTACATGACACGGTTTTTATGCTCCCCAAGCGCGTATAAAACGGTCGGATCCGTTTGCAATGGCATGTTTTTGCTGATGCGGTTGTAAAAGACGCTTGAGATTTTGTGCCGGTCCGCTTTTTCGGTAGCTTCTTCTTCAATTAACGAAGCCATCGTCAAGGCTTTGTGGACGGACATCTTTTTGTCTTTCATCTGCTTTTCATACTTTTCAGCCAGCTGATCTGTTTGTTTGATCATCGCTTCGATGATTGCGTCCAGCTTCGTCTCAGGGTCGTAAAACGGATATGTCGCAGGATACAGGTATCCTTCAAGCGGATGCTTGATATTCTTGTTTAGCACGTCGTCGGTGATCAGTTTCGGATACTTCTGTTTTAATAGGCTGATGAATTCGCGGTCATCCAGCTTTTTCATAATGTCCGCTGCCGAGTAGTTGGTTTGTCCGGCGATGATAGCTGCGATTTCCTGGAGCTGCCTTCCTTCAGGAACGGTAATTTTAAATGCCGGTACATGCGAAGCGCTTGTCAGCTTTTTGACCATGCCGGCCGCATCCATCGACTGGCTGAGCTGAAAGTTCCCCGCTTGAAAGCCGGAGGCATTTTTAAATTTCACATAAGCGATAAATACTTTTTCGTTTTTAATTAGGTCCTCTTTTTTCAGTTTGGCGGCGATGGACGTAACGGTCGATCCTTCCGGAATATAGACGCTGACCGTTTTTGCATTATTTTTATCGACCGGTTCGAGCGCCGATTTGACGTAGAGCGAAACAGCGCCTGCGGTTAAAATCAGCAGAACCGCGACCACAGTCAGCCAAAACTTTATTTTATGTTTAAGGAGTCTTTTTATAAACGGTTTCTTTGTCTGATCTTCAAACATTGGTGTCCTCCTCTCCTCCCATGGTATATACTACATGATTCGTTATCATTCGGCAATTTATTACAAAATGTTTTAATAAAAAAAGCCGCCTGTCGGCAGCAGGGCGCAAATGATTGCAGATGCCCATTTAAAAAATGACAAAATCCTAAAACGGTTTAAGTTTTAGGATTTTGTCAAGCGGTTCAGCCGCTGCTTTATTCTTCTTCGTCTTCATCCGCTAAAAACGTGTTCAGCGTCTCTTCGATCATATCCCACTCTTCTTCTGTTTCAATCGGCATCAGTTCGCCGTCTTCTCCGGCTTCATTCGGTACGAAGCTTGAAGCATGGATCTCGATCTCTTCCTCGTCCTGTGCTTCAACCGGATAATAAAGCACGTATGACTTGTTAAACTGATCGCTGTCAAATGTGAAGAGCACTTCACACAGCTGTTCGTTTCCTTTGTCGTCTACAATCGTAATGTTTTTTTCTCCGTGTTCCATCTTAATCACCTCATGAGTTTAGGCTGTCGAGATATCCTTGAAGGATCATCACGGCCGCCATTTTATCTATTACTTTTTTTCTTTTCTGCCTGCTTACATCTGCTGAAATCAGCATTCTTTCGGCCGCCATTGTCGAGAGGCGCTCGTCCCAAAGCACGACGGGAACTTGAAACGTTTCTTCAAGCACTTCCGCGAACTTCTGGCTCGCCTCCCCCCTCGGGCCGACGGTTCCATTCATGTTTTTGGGAAAACCGAGTACAATCTTGTCAATTACATAGTCTTTCGTCAATTCGGCGAGGCGGTTCAAGCCGTAGTCACCGCCCGCCTCGTCGATTTTAATCGTTTCTATCCCTTGAGCCGTCCAGCCCATTTCATCGCTCAACGCTACGCCGAGCGTTTTCGAACCTAAATCCAGACCTAATATTCGCATGCTTGTTTACGCCTCTTTATGCTGTTCTAAGTACGATTTAACCAATTCTTCGATTATCTCGTCTCTTTCTATTTTCCGAATCAGGTTACGTGCATCTCGATGCCTTGGAATGTAAGCGGGATCTCCTGATAGCAGGTATCCGACAATTTGGTTGATCGGGTTGTAGCCTTTTTCCTGAAGCGCATCATGGACGGTTATCAGCACTTCATTTACATTGGTTTCCATCGAATCGTCGGAAAAGTTAAATTTCATCGTCTTATCAAATGAGCTCACCGTTTTGCACCTCTTTCCCAAATTCGCAGGCAAAGTTTCAGCCTGATTACCTTCTAATCACCATTCTACACCACAACGGCTATTTATAAAACGGATTTTACCCATTCTTCCGCAGATGCTAATGCTTCAGCAAGCCGCTCAGGCTGTTTTCCCCCCGCCTGCGCCATGTCTGGACGGCCGCCTCCGCCGCCTCCGCATGCTTCTGCGACTTGCTTGACAAGCTTGCCTGCGTGGAAACCCCGCTCTATTAAATCTTTTGTAACTCCGGCGGAAATATTCACTTTTTCGTTTTGAACCGCCCCGAGAACGATGACGGCTGAGCCCAGTTTCGCCTTCAGATCGTCAACCATTGTGCGCAGGTGATTCATATCTTTGGCATTCACTTTTTCTGCGAGCAGTTTGATTCCGTCAATTTCTTTTACTTTTTCTAAAATCTCTCCGGCTTCTTTATTTCCCAGTTTCGCCAATAAAGATTCGTTTTCTCTCTGAGCTTCTTTCAGATCAGACTGGAGCGCTTCGATCCGTTTCGGCACTTCCTTCACATTGGTTTTCAGGACTTCTGCCGCCTGCTCGAGAAGCTCCAGTTTGGCGTTCATCTCTTCATAAGCGCCCTGCCCAGTTACCGCTTCGATTCTGCGGGTGCCGGCCCCGATGCCTGATTCGGACACGATCTTAAAGAGACCGATTTCAGCCGTGTTTCTCACGTGGCAGCCTCCGCACAGCTCGATGCTGTAGTCGCCAACTTGAACGACGCGGACGATGTCTCCATATTTTTCGCCAAACAGCGCCATGGCTCCCATCGCTTTCGCTTCATCAATCGGTTTTAAGTCGATTTGCACAGGAATCGATGCCCAAATTTTCTCGTTCACTTTTGTTTCTATTTGTTCGAGTTCTTCCTTAGTCACCTGTCCAAAGTGAGAGAAGTCAAAGCGCAGACGGCTGTCAGTGACTAGCGAGCCGGCCTGGTTGACATGCGTACCGAGCACATCTTTCAGCGCCTGGTGAAGCAAATGTGTCGCGGTATGGTTTTTGACGATGTCTTTTCTTAGCCGCTCCGTGACTTCTGCGGTCACGCTCATGCCTCTTTTAATTGCGCCGCTTTCTACGATCCCTTCATGCAGGTTCTGGCCGTTCGGCGCTTTTTTAACGTCTGTGACGCGAATCGCGGCATCCCCGCTTTTAACCCAGCCTCTATCACCGATTTGTCCTCCGCTTTCAGCATAGAACGGGGTTTTTTCCAGGATAAACTGAACCTTCTTGCCTTCTTGAACGAGGTCGGCAAGTTCCCCGTCTTGAAGAAGCTCGGCGATTTTCGTTTCCGTTTTGATATCGGAATAGCCGATGAATTCGCTTTTTGTCATGATATCGCGGAGAGCGCCGCCTTGAACCTGCATGCTGCCGACGTCCTGGCGCGCCTGCCGGGCCCGTTCGCGCTGCTTGTCCATCTCGCGCTCAAATCCGTCATGATCGACTTCCATGCCTTCATCTTCGGCGTATTCTTCGGTCAGTTCAACAGGGAATCCATACGTATCATACAGTTTAAAGACATCTTCCCCGGAAATGATGCGGTTTCCTTTTGCTTTTTCCTTTTGAATCACTTCTGAGAGAATCGCCAAACCCTCGTGCAATGTTTCATGGAAGCGTTCTTCCTCTGTTTTGATGACTTTCGCGATAAAGTCCGCTTTTTCTTTGACTTCGCCGTAGAATGCGGCCATGATGTCGGCAACTACCGGCACGAGCTCATACATAAACGGACGGTTAATATTGATGGACTTCGCATAGCGGACAGCGCGGCGAAGCAGCCTTCTGATGACATAGCCGCGCCCCTCGTTTGACGGAAGCGCTCCGTCGCCGACCGCAAACGCAGCCGTTCGAATATGGTCAGCCACAACCTTAAATGCCGTATCTTTTTCAGCAGATGTGCCGTATTTTTCTCCTGAAATGGCTTCTGTCGCCTTGATGATCGGCATAAACAAATCCGTATCATAGTTCGTCTTGGCATCTTGAATAACAGATACCATCCGTTCAAGACCCATCCCCGTATCGATGTTTTTCTTCGGAAGCGGTGTGTATGTTCCGTCAGGATTGTGGTTGAACTCGGAGAACACAAGATTCCATACTTCAAGGTAACGCTCGTTCTCCCCGCCCGGGTAAAGTTCCGGATCAGACGGGTCATTTCCATAATCTTCACCGCGGTCATAGAAAATTTCGGTATTCGGTCCGCTCGGGCCTTCGCCGATATCCCAGAAGTTCCCTTCCAGTCTGATGATCCGTTCCTCAGGAACGCCGATTTTTTTTGACCATAATTCATAAGCTTCGTCATCTTCCGGATGGACCGTGACTGACAGGCGTTCGGGATCGAAGCCGATCCATTTTTGATCGGTTAAAAATTCCCAGGCCCACTCGATCGCTTCTTCTTTGAAATAATCGCCGATCGAAAAGTTCCCGAGCATTTCAAAGAACGTATGGTGGCGGGCTGTTTTCCCGACATTTTCAATATCGTTCGTCCTGATTGATTTTTGAGCGTTGCAGATGCGCGGATTCTCCGGCACAACCCGTCCGTCAAAATATTTTTTCAGCGTCGCAACTCCGCTGTTGATCCAAAGCAGGGAGGGATCTTCATGCGGAATAAGAGAGGCGCTCGGTTCAACGGCATGCCCTTTTTCTTTAAAAAAATCTAAAAACATTTGGCGCACTTGTGCGGATGTTAATGTCTTCATTATTTTTTTCCTCCTTTAATGATGCACATGCAAATTAAAAAGCCCCCGCCCTATGCAAACAACGTTTACACAGGGACGAGAGCTCCTCTCGCGGTACCACCCTGATTATGGGCGTAACAAAACGCCCATCACCTTGATATCCGAATAACGCCGGATGAAGACGGCAGGTTTTCGCCTGCACTCAGGATTAGCTTCTACTGATCTTCTGTTAAAGCTCTTTCACCGCAATGGAGCTTCTCTCTATCAAACAGGGCTTCAGTATACTCGGATCCGTCAAACGAGATACGTATGTATGTCTATTTCGAAATTATAGACAACGGAAGCCGTTATGTCAAACTTCTGCCGCTCACGCTTTTCTTGCCGCTAAAAAATGGACGAACATCACTTTGATAACGGCCATGACAGGCACAGCGAGAATCATGCCGATGATGCCGGCAAGCTCCCCGCCCGCCAGCAATCCAAGCATAATGACGACGGGATGCATATGCAGGCTTTTGCCGACAACAAGAGGGCCGAGAATATTGCCTTCGATAAACTGCAGCACCAAAATTGTAATGATCACTACGAAAACGAGCCTCGTCGATAAAGCGGCAGCTACCATGACGGCGGGAATCGCGCCGATGACGGGACCGAAATACGGGATGACATTTGTCGCGCCGATGACAAGGCCGAGGATCAGCGGATAGGGCAGGTCAAAAAACCAAAATGACAGGCTCGCTCCCAAGCCGATGACAAGACAGACAAAAAGCTGCCCTCTGATGTAGTCTCCAAGAGAATCATCGACATCGCGGATGAATTCGCTGCCTCTCGCCCTCCATGAAGAAGGCGTCAAATACCATACCGCCTTCTTCATCGTATCAATATCTTTCACCATGTAGAATACTAAAAAAGGAATAATCGCAGCCACGAGCATATAATCAAAAACGAACCGGATGCTTCTGATCGTCCGTTCCACCCAGCTTGCTACGAATTCTTCCGTCTGATTGACAAATCTGTCGATCCTGTCGTGCATACCGTCGGGCCAGCCGTCTGTATGATGATGCAGCTGATCCAGCATGCTTTCGTAAGATGCGGCAAGAAACGGAATTCCCTCTGATAGCTCTGTCAGCTGTTTAATGAGAATCGGCACCCCTTTGTAAAAGGCGTAGCCGAGACCGGCAAAAAACAGAACATAAATCAGCAAAATACTCAATGTTCTCGGCACGCCTGCCCGGTGTATCTTTTCAACGACAGGCAGAAGCAGATAGGTGATAAAAACCGCAATCACAAGCGGGATCAGAATCGACTTCAGCAGCACGCAGACAGGCTCCCAAATCATTCTCAGCTGCAAAAAGATATAGACGGTTAATAGCAAAAGCATGAAGATCGAGACCCACATTAAAAGCTGCAGCGGTTTTTTCAGCATTTTTTTCACCCCTTGTTAGCTTTTGATTTCTGCTTGTAATTATTCCCGAAGAAAAAAGGGACACCCTTTTAAGGGTATCCCTTCTGCTTAAAACATTTTCATGACGCGTCTTCTCAGCTTTCTCATGTTTCGCTTGTTCATCATATCGTTCTGAGACGCCATGTAGTACATCAAAGCCCCGGCTCCTAAAGAAATGAGAGAAGTCATTGTACGATTCAACTTTCTAACCTCCATTCAAAGGTTAATCGTTCGTTCGTCATCTGAAAACAGATCGTCCAGGCTGCTCAATGTTCCGTCCTCTTCGACTTGATGAGTCGAAATTTTTCCTTTTGAAAGGGTCAGCTCAATAAAGCATCCCCAGCAGTAATATTGATTTACACCGATTTTGCCGATGTTTTTGCTTTTGCAATTCGGGCAAACGAGCATTTGAACACACACCTCTTATTCGTTCAAGACGATTGTGCTTCTGCCTACTTCAAGCGGTTCTCCAGATGAGTGAATCTGCTTTTTGTCGCCTGACAAATCGGCAAAAAAACCGTCTGATAGTTCATATGCTACGATTATGCCCGTGTCGGAAGAAAAGTATACATCTTCCAGCATGCCCAGCGTGTCTCCTGCTCCGTTTTTGACCATTTTTTGTTTCAACTGGTCATAAGAAAGACTCTGCTTCGGAATTTGCATCGGCTTGAATTCGGTGAAATCAACGTATACGCCGTCACGTCCGATTTCGGTGACAGCGGGAAGCGGAAGAAGCGAACGGGGATTGTAAAAGCGCCGCTTCTCTTCCATAATCAATCCGAGACATGTCCCTTCGTGAGAAAAACAGATATCTGTTACCATCCCAAGCGGGAGGGAAGATTGTCTGTCGTAAACATTGAGTCCTTCCAGCTCATTGCATGTTCTCAAAGTGTGATCAACCACCTTTTTACGAACATTCTTATGATCTGCTGTTGCGACGCGACTCATACGATGAAATGGATTCCATGAAAAACACTTATTCTGCTTCCTTTTCCATAAATTCAAAAGGTGTAATGCCTTCCATCCCGATATTGGCGTCATAGACGCTGAAAGGCAGCTCTTTTTGCAGCGCCATGAGTTCTTCATCCTCTTCATGCGCCGCCTGCTGAAGCCTTCTTTTAAGCGATGTCTGCCTTTCCGATGATTCTTTATTTTTCACGCCCCATTCAAGGGCTTCTTCTTCCCCGCACAGAATCAGGAATTTCTTGCTTCTTGTGATGGCCGTGTACAGCAAGTTCCTTCTCAGCATCCGGTAATAGCTTTTGACGACCGGAAGGATGACGATCGGAAATTCGCTGCCCTGCGATTTGTGGATCGAACAGCAATAGGCGTGCGTAAATTGGTTAAAATCTTTTTTTGTAAAGGTGATTTCATTCCCGTCGAAAGAGACGACGGCCATGTCTTCTTTTTCCGTATTTTCTTTTGCATAAAAAATCGAAACAATCTCACCCATGTCACCGTTAAACACGTTGTGTTCCGGCTGGTTGACGAGCTGGAGCACTTTATCGCCGGTACGGTACACGACATCTCCGTACTTCATTTCCCTGCCTTTCGGCTTCGGGGGATTCAGTATGCCCTGCAAAAGCGCGTTTAACTCGTTGATGCCGGCCGCTCCTCTGTACATCGGAGCCAAAATCTGAATATCCCTGGCCGAATATCCTTTTTGCAGCGCGTTTTTGACGACTTTTTCGACGACTTCTTTAATCTGCTGCTGGCGGCAGCGAATGAAAGAACGGTCTTTTGTCGGCGCGGTCAAGTTTTCCGGAAGCTTTCCTTGTTTCATTTCATGCGCCAGTTCAACGATTGAAGAGCCTTCAGCCTGCCTGTAAATATCGGTTAATCTGACAGAAGGAATGACATTCGATGCCAAAAGATCCCTTAGCACCTGTCCGGGACCGACGGACGGAAGCTGGTCTTCGTCTCCGACCATAATCACCTGTATCCGGTCGGGAATCGCCTTGAACAATTGGTTGGCGAGCCATATATCAAGCATGCTCGTTTCATCAATGATGAGCAGCCGCCCTTCAATCGGATTGTCCTCATCGTGCGTAAATCCTTCGGCTCCATTCCAGCCGAGAAGCCTGTGAATCGTCACGGCCGGCAGCCCGGTCGACTCACTCATCCGCTTAGCGGCTCGGCCGGTCGGTGCTGCCAGCACAAACGGAAACGTTTCATCCTTTTTGTAATCAGCCGGATTTAAGCTTAAGCCGTGCAGCTCGCTGTACAACTCGACGATTCCCCTGATGACGGTCGTTTTCCCGGTTCCCGGTCCGCCCGTCAAAAGCAGCATCGGCGACATCAGCGCTTTTTGAATCGCTTCTTTTTGGCTTGGCGCGTACTGCACTTTCATCCGTTCTTCAAGCTCCCCTAAAGCGAGCAGGAATTCCGATTCGGGAAACTGGTCATCGTATTCGGTCTGTCCGGCGATTTTCTGCACCCTTTTGGCAAAGCTTTGTTCAGCGTAGTAAAGGGACGGATAGTAACACCTTTCATCTTCAATGAACAGCTCTTTTTGCTCCCCTAAAGAAATGATCGCGTCGGCCACATCCATCTCGGTTACTTTTTCATCACCTGCAGACTGATTTAACAGTTTTTGCGTCTCGATGATGAGCTGTCTCGTGTCTATGTACGTATGTCCTTCTTGAAGGCATGTCGCTTCAACCGTGTATAAAATCGCCGCCTTGATCCGCTCTTCATGTTTGCCTGAGATCCCCATTCTGCCGCCCAGTTCGTCTGCCTTGATAAAGCCGATTCCTTCGACATCCTTGACAAGCTGGTACGGATTTTCGCGGATTTTATCAAGCGTTTCCGCTTCGTACGCCTGATAAATTTTCATGGACAGCTGGGGGCCGAAACCGAATTCGCTCAGGGAGATCATAATCTGCTCGAGCCCCTGATGCTGCTGCAGGGCAGCGGCAAGCTTATCCGCCTTTTTTTTGGAGAGCTTCGGAACATCATACAGGACGGCGCCGTCGCTTAAAATTTTGTTGATCGCACCTTCCCCAAGCTTTTTGACAATTTCCTCGGCCGTTTTCTTGCCGATTCCTTCAAATAAATCGCTGGCCAAGTATTGGATCACGCCTTCTTTCGTTGTCGGCACTTCTTTTTTAAAATGATCCGCTTGAAATTGCAGGCCAAATTTCGGATGGGAGGCGGTTTTTCCGTAAAAAGTGTAGATATCATCTTCATGGATCAAAGGAAAGTAACCGGTGACAGAAACGGTTTTGTCTTCAAAAGACTCCGATGTTTCTGCCACTTTTACTTTTAATACGGTATACAGGTTTGTTTCATTATGATAAATGACAGCCGCAACCGTTCCTTTTACAAATGAAGCTTCTTCCATTTCGATTTGGTCCGGGTTATGGTGCTGCATCACTGTTCTCCCCCTCTCCATTCAAAATCCGTCATGACGGCCTTTAATCAATCAAGCTTCTTCCAAAAGCTGCTTGGCGCGAATGCTGAGCATATGGTCCGGCTGAATGTCCAGCGCTTTGTTCAGCATGGCAAGCGCTGTTTCCCGATCTTCCTTAAACGCATAGGCAACGCCTAAATTATAAAAAGCATCTGCATGGGACGGGTCGCGCTCAGTTACATTTGAAAACTCCGTGATCGCTTCGTCCAGCATCCCTTCATTGGCAAGGCACATCGCATATTGAAAACGGGCTTCGACATCCGCATCGTTCAGCTCAGCGGCCCTTTGCAAATACGGCATCGCGAGCTTCGGCCGCTCAAGCTTCATAAGCGTCGTTCCGAGCATATAATATAAGTCGCTGTTTTCCATGCCCGTCCGATGCGCTTTTTCAAACATGTCCTTCGCTTCTTGATACCGCTCTTTCATGACATAGACATTCCCGGCTCCATAATAAGCTGCTCCCGCTTTCTCGTCCAAAGCAGCCGCCCGGTCGTAAAACTTAAGCGCCCTGTCCAGTTCCCCGACTGCTGAAAGCAGATTGGCAAAGTTGATATAAGGCACCGGATCACCGCTGTTTTCATCAATTGCCTTTGTAAAGGCTTCTGCGGCTTTTTCAAAGTCGCCTTTTTGCATAGCATCTATTCCAATTTGATTGTAATCCAAAAGCCCTCTCCCTTTCACGAACTATTTTAAAAAGGCCGCCGACATTGCCGGCAGCCGTTCGAGAAGCTCCGGGGTGTTATCCAGAGCCCCGGTTTTATACATACCAAAGTTGTTGTCCGTCTTTAAACACATCATCAATCGTTCCGCCGCCGAGGCATTCTTCGCCTCTGTAAAAGACAACCGCTTGTCCCGGCGTAACGGCGCGGACCGGCTCTTTAAAGACAACCTCTGCTTCATCTGTCCCGGTCATTCTGACAGTGACTTCGTGATCAGCTTGGCGATAGCGGAATTTGGCCGTGCAGGTGAGCTCGTCTTCGCCGCCGAAGACGCCGTCATGCACAAAGCTTACGTTTGTCGCCGTGATCTTATCGGAGAAAAGAAGCGGATTGTCGAATCCTTGGTCAACATACAAGATGTTTTTTTCGAGGTCTTTTCCGACGACGAACCAAGGGTCTCCGCTTCCGCCGATGCCAAGGCCGTGCCTTTGTCCGATCGTATAGTACATTAAACCGTCGTGGCGGCCTTTGAATTCGCCTTCCATCGTCCGCATATCTCCCGGCTGTGCTGGAAGGTACTGGCTGAGAAACGTTTTGAAGTTCCGTTCTCCGATAAAGCAGATGCCTGTGCTGTCTTTTTTGGCAGCTGTCGCAAGCTCCGCTTCTTTTGCGATTTCCCTGACGCGGCTTTTTTGAAGCTCGCCGATCGGAAACAGCACTTTGCTTAACTGCTCTTCTGTCAGCTGGTTTAGAAAATAGGTCTGATCTTTATTTTCGTCAAGCCCTCTGAGCATTTTAACACGCCCGTCCGAACGGTCGACCCGCGCATAGTGGCCGGTGGCCAAATAATCGGCTCCAAGCGACAAAGCGTGCTCCAAAAAGGCTTTGAATTTAATTTCTTTGTTGCACATCACATCCGGGTTCGGCGTTCTGCCCGCTTTATATTCATCAAGGAAATATTGAAAAACCTTTTCCCAATACTGCTTTTCAAAATTCACCGCATAATACGGAATCCCGATTTGATTACATACCTTTATAACATCTTCGTAATCTTCCGTCGCTGTGCAAAAACCGTTCTCATCTGTGTCATCCCAGTTTTTCATGAAAATTCCGATGACATCATAGCCCTGCTCTTTCAAAAGCAAAGCCGCGACAGAGGAATCAACGCCTCCGGACATTCCGACGACCACCCGTGTATCTTCAGGCCGCTTCGCCATTTTCATCAACTCCAATAAATCAATTCAAAAACTTGTCCTTTCAGATCATATCATCATTTTCTGGCAAGATGCGAATCTTTAGCTCGGAGCGTCGCTTCCCGACATTTATGACAGGCGCTGAACAATTGCCGCAAGTTCTTGCGCGGCGCGCTCCACTTGCTCCTCTGTATTGCCAAAGCCGAAGCTGATCCGAATGGATGACGTCAGCCGATCGTCTTCCTCGCCAAACATGGCGGAGAGAACATGAGACGGAAGCACAGATCCGGCCGTGCACGCCGATCCGCTCGATACTGCAATTCCCGCCATATCGAGATTGACGAGCAGCGATTCAACAGATACTCCCGGAAAGTACAGATTCAAAATATGCGGCAGGCTGTGCTCTCTGCTGCCGTTCACATCGAAGGAGACGCCATCTGCTTCCAGCGTACGAATGACGATGTCTTTAAACCGGCGGTAAAGCGCCGATTTTTCTTCTCTTTCCTGACCTGAGAGCAAAACGGCTTCACCGAGTCCCGCGATTCCCGGGACATTTTCCGTTCCCGCCCGGCGTTTGCGTTCCTGCTCTCCCCCGAAAAGCAGCTGGCTGAGCTTCACGTTTTCGTTGACGTATAAAAAGCCTGTCCCCTTCGGCCCGTTCAGTTTATGTCCGGAGACTGACATCATATCGATGCGGCTCTTTTGCACATCAATCGGCAAAAAGCCGAAGGCTTGAACCGCATCTGTATGAAACAGCGCCCGATGGTCTTTTAGCAGATCGCCGATCTCATCTATCGGCTGAATCGTTCCCACTTCATTGTTTCCATACATCACCGTCACCAGGATGGTATCGTCCCGCAGCGCGTCTTTCACCTGCTCGGCGGAGATTCTTCCGCTTTTGTCGACATCAAGATATGTGACGTCAAATCCCATTTCTTCAAGCCTGTTGCACGTATGCAGAACGGCGTGGTGCTCGATCTTTGTCGTGATGATGTGGCGGCCCTGCTGCTCTCTCGCCAGCGCGGTTCCGAGAATCGCCATATTGTCGGCTTCGGTTCCTCCGCTCGTAAAAACGATTTCATTGGAATGCGCTCCGATTTCCCGAGCGATCAGCTCCCTCGTGCCGTCAAGCCACTTTCGGCTCTCCCTTCCAAAGGAATGAATGCTTGAAGGGTTTCCGAAGTTTTCCGTTAAGTAAGGCAGCATTTTTTCCACTACCCGGGGGTCAGTCGGAGAAGTCGCTGCATGGTCTAAGTAAATCCGTTCCATCCTACCATTACACCTCGATCTTAAATGTAAAACATATACGCTTCTTGCTCGCCCTCTGTATAGCTGGCCAAGTCTTCAAGCGTCGTGGAGTCCAGCACTTCCTTGACAGCATCGCGAATCTTGATCCACAGTTCGCGCTTTGCAGGCTCCTCATTTTCAAGCACTTCCACCGGGCTAATCGGTCCTTCCAAAACGCGAATGATATCGCCCGCCGTAATCGCCTCAGGCTCGTCACCCAAAATATAGCCGCCGTACGCGCCGCGGATGCTCTTCACAAGCCCTGCGTTCCGCAAAGGTGAAACAAGCTGTTCCAAATAATGTTCCGATAAATCGTTTGTCTGAGCAATACTTTTCAAAGAAGTCGGGCCTTCCCCATGCTTTTTAGCAAGCTCAATCATAATCGTCAGCCCGTATCTGCCTTTAGTTGATATTTTCAAAATAAACACCTCTAACCTATAATAAATCAAGCCTTCAGGACGAAGGTTCTCGGCGTTTTTCGCAGGACGCGATAGCCTTTAGCCGAGTCTCCTTTCTCACCAGGACGAAGCTACTCGGCGTTCCTAGCAGGAGGTAAAAGCGCGCAGCCGAGTCCCGTTCGGACGCAGGAGGCGTCCGGCACTTCCTATCAAGGCATAAGCCGATCTCCAAGATGAAACACCGGTGCAAGCCGGCTGTCGGTTTCATGCATCTGTTATATATAAAAAACTCGGTTGGGGCAAGGTTCCGGCCTTGCCCTTCTGATAGATTACAGGTTATTATAGCACACTTTATATAAACTTTCATTTTCAGCCCTATATTCAGCTTGCCATATTCATTTCTTTTCTAATCGTCTTTTTTCCGTTACTCTATAAAAAGAATACATTCGGGAGAGATCAATCATGAAACCACTCGCATTTCGAATGCGCCCTACAAAAATCGAAGAGGTTCTCGGCCAGGATCATCTGGTCGGGGAAGGAAAGATCATTCATCGGATGGTGCAGGCCAAACACCTCTCATCGATGATTCTGTACGGCCCCCCGGGCATCGGCAAAACGTCGATCGCCACGGCGATTGCCGGCAGCACAAGCATCGCTTTCCGAAAGCTGAACGCAGTCATCAATAATAAAAAGGACATGGAAGCCGTTGCCGCCGAAGCCAAAATGTCGGGGCAGGTCATCTTAATTCTTGATGAGGTGCACCGGCTTGACAAAGGCAAGCAGGACTTCCTCCTTCCGTATTTGGAAAACGGTATGATTATCATGATCGGGGCGACGACAGCCAACCCGTACCATGCGATCAATCCGGCGATCAGAAGCAGAACGCAGATATTCGAGCTGCACTCATTAGACTCTGAACAAATCAAAGCGGCCATTAAACGGGCGCTTGAGGATGAACACAGAGGCCTTGGTTCGTATGATGTTGCCCTCGATGATGAAGCGCTTGACCATTTGGCCCGCAGCTGCGGCGGCGATGTCCGCTCGGCTTTGAATGCGCTCGAGCTTGCCGTATTGTCCACAAAGGAAAACAGCGAAGGAACCATCCGCATTACATTGGAAATCGCAGAAGAATGCCTGCAGAAAAAAAGCTTTGTCCACGACAAAGATGGAGACGCGCATTATGATGTCATTTCCGCTTTCCAAAAATCGATTCGAGGCTCTGATGTCAATGCTGCACTTCATTACCTGGCAAGGCTCATTGAAGCGGGGGATTTGGAAAGCCTTGCACGGAGGCTGCTTGTTATCGCCTATGAAGATGTCGGCCTGGCGAGTCCGCAGGCTGGAGGAAGAACGCTTCAAGCCATTCAAACGGCGGAACGAATCGGATTTCCGGAGGCAAGGATTCCGCTCGCCAACGCCGTGATCGAGCTTTGCCTGTCCCCTAAATCGAACTCGGCGATCCTTGCGGTTGACGAAGCGCTAGCAGACGTCCGCTCCGGAAAGATCGGCGATGTGCCGAACCATTTAAAAGACGCCCACTATAAAGGAGCCGCAGAGCTTGGCAGAGGCGTCGAATACAAATATCCGCACAATTACGAGAACGGCTGGGTCAAACAGCAGTATCTGCCTGATCAGCTGAAAAACAAAGTTTACTATCAGCCGAAGCAGACAGGAAAATTTGAGCTCGCGCTGAAACAAGTATATGACAAGCTGATGAAACAAAAATAATAAACAGCCTGTTCCCTTTTCATATGGGGGACAGGCTGTTTTTCTTTACACTAAGCTTTAAAGAATGACAAAATCCCAAAACGACTTTTAGTTTTGGGATTTTGCCAACAATCATAAACGACAGCACCTTTGCCGTCGTTTTTGTATTACTTATCTTTCACCCTTTTGATCGGAATATCTTTCAAAAGCTCCATGATCACATGGCCGCCCATGATCAAGCCTGCGACTGACGGAACAAAAGCGTTTGAAGACGGCGGCATCTGCGCTTTGCGGATTTTCGCCTCGTCATTTCCGACGACTTGGCGTACGTCTTCGCGGATCACGATCGGGCTTTCGTCAGAAAAGACGACTTTAACGCCTTTCGTAATGCCTTCCTTGCGCAGCCTCGTCCTGATGACTTTGGCAATCGGATCAGTGTGGGTTTTAGAAATATCGGCCACTTGGAACCTTGTCGGATCTGTTTTATTGGCCGCTCCCATGCTTGAAATGATGTTGATGTCCCGCTTCAGGCACTCTTTCATTAAGTGGATTTTATAATGAATCGTGTCTGACGCGTCGATCACATAATCCGGTTCATATGCAAAAAACTGTTCATACGTCTCTTCGGTATAGAACATTTTTAGAGCGACGACATCGCACTCCGGGTTAATATCGGCGATTCTCTCTTTCATTAAGTCAACTTTCGGCTGTCCGACCGTTGAAAGTAAAGCCGGCAGCTGACGGTTGACATTCGTGATGTCAACATCATCTTTATCGACCATCACGATTCTGCCGACACCAGAACGGGCGAGCGCTTCCGCGGCGAAAGAGCCGACCCCGCCGACGCCTAAAACGGCGACCGTGCTGTTTTTTAAAATATTTAAACCTTCTTTTCCAATCGCTAATTCATTGCGCGAAAACTGATGTAACAAGAATCTCACTCCATCTTTATTAACAGTTACCGATAGTATCTTATCATAATCGGGTGATTAAACAAGCGGTCTATTTCATTTTCCCGTCATATTTTTTCGCTTCGCCTCATAGATTATCCTATGTATGGCCGAAAAAGGCCTTTTCAAGCACAAAAAAGTCCCGATTGTGCCGTTGTCGTATTCCTTCGTTTTGATCCCGCTCTCGGCAGGTGGGTGTTCTGTTCCAAACTTTGCAAGTCCTCCTGAGCACACGAGTGATAAGAGGCATTTGCTCCATTTGGAAACGTCGAACTCCCAAGCAAAAAAATGTTCGGTCAAAACTAGGTGTACAACAAACACATCAGGACTTTATTTGTTAAAAATGATATCATACGTCCCTTTGATTTTCAATGGGATGTACAGCCGTATATTTTACAATTTACTGTCGAACTTTGCGGTTGATTGACAGGTGCAGCTCATCGAGCTGGGCGCTGTCCACTTCGCTAGGTGCTTCCATCAACAGACAGCTTGCGCTTGCCGTTTTCGGGAATGCGATCGTATCTCTCAGGTTGGTGCGGCCGCTGAGCAGCATCACAAGCCGGTCAAGGCCGAGCGCGATTCCGCCGTGCGGGGGAGCCCCGTATTCAAACGCTTCAAGCAGGAAGCCGAACTGTTCTTTCGTCTCTTCCTCAGATAAGCCCAGAAGCGCAAACATTTTCTCCTGAACATCTTTTTCAAAAATACGGATCGATCCGCCGCCCAGCTCATAGCCGTTTAAGACAAGATCATAGGCTTGCGCTTTCATGTCTTCCGGATTCGTGTCGACCAGATCAAGGTCTTCCCGGACAGGCATCGTGAACGGATGGTGCGCAGCATAGAAACGTCCTTCTTCTGAATCATACTCAAGAAGCGGCCAATCAATGACCCATAAAAAGTTGAACAAGCTTTCATCGATCAGATTCAATTCTTTTCCGAGCTTTAAGCGCAGCGCGCCGAGCGCGTCATTGGCGACTTCCAGCCGGTCTGCGACAAAGAGGATGAGATCCCCTTCTTTGGCGTCAAGCGTTTCAATGAGCGCCTGCTGTTTTTCGTCCTGGAAGAACTTCGCAATCGGGCCTTTCAGTCCGTTCGCTTCGGCTTTCAGCCATGCCAGCCCTTTCGCCCCGTAGTTTGCTGCGAATTCGCCAAGTGCGTCAATGTCTTTCCGCGAATATTTAGATGCAGCGCCTTTAACATTTATCGCTTTAACGGCGCCTCCGTTTGCCACAGCTGACGCAAACACTTTAAAATCGGAATCCTTTACGCTTTCTGATACATCGGTTAACAGCATGTCAAAGCGGGTATCCGGTTTGTCGGATCCGTAAAGATTCATCGCATCCTGATAAGACATTCGCGGCAGCGGCAGGGAAATGTCCACACCGTGCGTTTCGAGCATGACTTTCGCCATCATTTCTTCAGCGAGCTTCATGATGTCTTCCTGGCTCATAAATGACATTTCGATATCGATCTGCGTAAATTCCGGCTGGCGGTCGGCGCGCAAATCTTCGTCCCTGAAGCAGCGGGCGATTTGATAATAGCGGTCAAAGCCGGATACCATCAACAGCTGCTTGAAAAGCTGCGGAGACTGCGGCAGCGCGTAAAATTCGCCTTCATGGACACGGCTCGGTACGAGATAGTCGCGCGCTCCTTCAGGCGTTTTTTTTGTCAACACTGGTGTTTCAATATCGATAAAGCCGTTGTCGTCAAGGAAGCTGCGGACGGCTTTTGTAACATTATGCCGCATTTTTAAGGTGTTGAACATCTCCGGACGGCGCAAGTCGAGATAGCGGTGCTTCAACCTGATGTCTTCAGACACTTCTGAAGCCTGGTCGCTGATCGCAAAAGGCGGCGTTTTGGCCGCACTCAGCACATTGACCGATTCCGCCTGGATTTCGATTTTTCCGGTTTTCAAGTTCGGATTGACTGTTGCTTCTTCACGGGCAACGACTTTTCCTGTAATGTCAAGTACATATTCACTGCGGATGCTTTCAGCTGTTTCAAGGGCAGCTTTGGAAACGTCGGGGTTAAATACAACCTGCACAATGCCGGTGCGGTCTCTCAAGTCAATAAAAATCAAGCCTCCGAGATCGCGTCTTTTTTGAACCCATCCTTTTAAAACGATGGATTCTCCGATCGCCTTCTCCGTTATTTCGCCACAATAATATGTTCGTCCAAACAAAGCGGTCCTCTCCTTTAACTTTCAGTGTTTGTTTTCAAGAAACGGATGAATTTATCAAGGCCGATGGCCTGTTGATCTCCTGTTTTCGCATCTTTGACATTTATCTGATTTTGGTTCAGTTCATCCTCGCCCAAAACAGCGATATATTTCGCATTGAGACGGTCGGCCGATTTAAACTGGCCTTTCATTTTTTTCTGTTCATAGTCGATTTCGGCGGAAATCCCTGCTTCTCTCAATTTATATAGGAGGGATACAGAATAGTCTTTGGCTTTGTCGCCAAGTGTCACGATATAGCAGTCAATGCCTTCATCCGCTCCGACTTTCACATTTTCCGCGTCCAGTGCGGCGAGAAGGCGTTCGATGCTCATCGCAAAGCCGATGCCAGGCGCTTTCGGTCCGCCGAACTCCTCGGTAAGGCCGTCATAGCGCCCTCCGCCAGCAAGCGTCGTAATCGCTCCGAAGCCTTCGGCATTGCTCATGATTTCAAATGCCGTGTGATTGTAATAGTCAAGCCCTCTCACCAGATTCGGATCGACCTCAAACGCAATGCCGATGCCGGTCAAATATTGCTGCACTTTCGCAAAATAGGCTTTGGATTCTTCATTTAAGTAGTCAAGAATCGAAGGAGCCGTTTTCAGCAGTTCATGATCCCTGTCTTTTTTGCAGTCCAGAATCCGCAGCGGATTTTGCCGGAGCCGTGTTTGACAGTCTGAACAAAACTCGTCGATCCTCGGCTCGAAGTGACGGATCAGCGCTTCTCTGTGAGCGGTTCGGCTCTCTTTGTCGCCGAGGCTGTTAATGACCAGCTTCAAATTGCTGAGACCCGCTTTCCGGTACACGCTCATCGCCAAGGCAATGACTTCTGCGTCAATCGCCGGGTCGTTCGAACCGATCGCTTCGATGCCGAATTGATAAAATTGGCGGTAGCGGCCCGTCTGCGGCCTTTCATAGCGGAACATCGGTCCGATGTAGTAAAGTTTCGTCGGCTGAACCGGATTAGCAAAAAGTTTGTTTTCCACAAAAGAGCGTACTGCAGATGCAGTGCCTTCAGGGCGAAGCGTCAGGCTTCTTCCTTTTTTGTCTGCGAATGTATACATTTCCTTTTGTACGATATCAGTCGATTCTCCCACCCCGCGGGAAAATAGTTCTGTATGTTCAAAAATAGGCGTCCGGATTTCTTTATATTGATACGCATGACACGTTTCTCTCGCAATCTTTTCGACGTATTGCCAGCGTTCCGATTCTCCTGGGAGAATATCTTGTGTTCCCCTTGGAATATTAAATCCCATTTTTAAATCCTCCTCATGACTTAAATGCTTTTTTTCATTTATGGAAATAAAAAAACCCCCGAACCTACTATAAAACCAATAGTAGGGACGAGAGTTATACCCGTGGTGCCACCCTAGTTGGAACGATCAACCCGTTCCCGCTCATGCCTTTAACGCAGGTTCACGTCCGCCGCCTAATTGCTCGCATGCTCTGCCGGGCTTTCAGCGGGAAACCTTCGGAGTGTTCATTCAGTCAAGATACCATGCAGACCGCTTTCAGCCCAGGGCGGTTCCTCTCTTTTCACGTACTCTTGCCTACTATTCTCCATCTTCAGTTCAACTCATATGTACACTAATTTATATTATAATACGAGTGTTAAGTGTGCATGTCAACCCTATTTGCGGTTCTTTTTATTCTGAATTGATTCTTTGGACGCAAGCCCCAGCTCAGTCGCCGTTTCTTCCATAAAGCCGGCCTGCTCCGGGTCCGCATGATCCTTTAGATGCAGATTCGCATCTTGCTCATGGATCGCTCTGCCCATTCTTTGATTATACCTCATGCAGCAACATCCTTTTGATATCTTTTTTCTATAGTATAAACAAATCATTTTCATTTTATTAAAAAAACGGCAAGGAATATACGATATAGAAGAAGAAGTAGTGTTCCAAGTTTTTTACCGAAAGGAGGAGATGGGTAACAATATGAAAAAAAGAACCGTATTGATCCTCTCGATGATGCTGGCAGCACAAGCAGCCTTTTATACATCGTCAAACACAGCTTCTGCAGCCATCGGGGAAGCCGTGATTGCCACCGATGAAATCAATGTCAGGAGCGGGCCCGGACTGAGCCATGAAATCGTCAGCGTCGTCAGCCGGAATGAAAGCTATCCGATTCTCGAAGAGCGCGGGGATTGGGTTCAGATCCAGCTGAACGGCGGACAAAAAGGATGGGTCGTATCGTGGCTGATCAAGAAAAAAAGCCAAGTCTCCAACGGCTCTGATTCAGCGGCGGGAAAAGTCACATCTTCCGAAGCAAACCTGAGAATCAGAAAAGGCCCCGGCACTTCATATGAAGTCCAAGGCGTATTCCCTGAAGGAGAACAGGCTGACCTGCTAAAGACCGACGGAAAATGGATGAAGATTTCCTATCAGAACATCACTGGCTGGGTCCATTCAGACTATGTCAATCAAGGTTCCGGCGCGAAACAGTCTCAATCGTCTTCATCACATGCTTCATCAACAAAATCAGGAACGGTCGGCGTATCCACCTTAAATGTCAGAAGCACAGCTTCCCATCAAGGACGGATTATTGCCACGCTCCAACGGAATGCAAGTGTGGCGATTTTAAACGAACAGCACGGCTGGTATGAAATCGAGTTTAATGGTCAAAAGGGCTGGGTCGCAAGCCACTATATTCTCGAAGGAACCAAACAGAAAAGCGGAACTTCGGAAACAAACAGCGGCTCCGGGTCAAAACAGCAGGCCACCATCGTGTATGAAGGCACAAATGTTAGAAGCGGGCCTTCGACATCCTCATCGATCGTCAAGCGCGCGGGGAAAGGCGAATCTTACCCGATCGTCTCTGCAAAAGGCGACTGGTATGAAATCAAACTGTCAAACGGCGATTCCGCCTATGTGGCAAACTGGGTCGTTCAAACCGCTGACCAGTCAGGCTCAGCCGGAGATTCAAAAAACGAAGCACCGCCTTTGGCAAAGCGGTCAAGTGCGAGCGGCACAATCAAAAACAAAACGGTTGTCATCGATGCCGGACACGGCGGACATGACAGCGGGACAATCGGAACGCAAGGGACGCTGGAAAAACGGCTGACCATCAAAACGGCAACGCTTCTTGCCGCGAAACTGAGAGCCGATGGCGTCAACGTCTATATGACGCGGAATGACGATTCTTTCGTCAGCCTTCAGTCGCGGGTCGCGACCTCTCACTACCGAAACGCCGACGCTTTTATCAGCATTCATTATGATAGTTTTGCAAACGCGTCCGTAAGGGGAAATACCGCTTATTACTACAGCCCGTCCAAAGACCGGAAGCTCGCAGCAGACGTGCAGTCCGAGATCGAAAAACACTCGCCTCTGCCAAGCCGCGGCGTATTATTCGGGGACTACTTCGTATTAAGAGAAAATAAACAGCCGGCCGCATTGTTTGAACTCGGCTACTTGAGCCACCCTCAAGAAGAAGCGGTTGTCAGCACGAACGCTTACAGAGAAAGAGTGACAGACGGCATCAGAAGCGGCCTGGAAAACTATTTTGACTAATATAAAAAAGCTCCCAAATGGGAGCTTTTTTATGCTTTCGAATCCATAATAAAGGTGACGGGGCCCGAATTTGTCAGCTTGACATCCATCATTTCGCCAAATCTTCCCGTTTCGACAGCGACGCCTTTTGCGCGAAGCATGCTGTTCCACTCCTCGTACAACTGAAGCGCCTGATCGGGCTTTGCCGCTTTTGTAAAATTCGGCCGTCTCCCTTTTTTCGTATCGCCGTACAAGGTAAACTGAGAAACCGATAAAACGGAGCCTTCGACATCTAAAAGCGACAGGTTCATCTTTTCGCCTTCATCTTCAAAAATTCGCAGATTGACTAGCTTTTCCGCCAAATATGCGGCATCTTCGCTCGTATCTTCATGTGTCACGCCGACAAGCACCATTAAGCCGAGACCGATTTGACCGACAGTCTCGCCTCCTACCGAAACGCTTGCATCTGTGACACGCTGAACAACTAATCTCATGACGCTTTTCCTCCTAATTCATCACCCTGCGCACGGAGTAAATATCTTTGATCTGTTTGATCCGTTCAACCACTTTATGCAAATGATTAATATTTTGAATGAAGATGGCCATATGGATCGTCGCCACTTTATTGCGGTCAGATTTACCTGAGACAGATGAAATATTCGTTTTTGTCTCATTAACGGCCTGAAGAACTTCATTAAGAAGGCCGCGGCGGTCATAGCCGAGAATTTCGATTTCGACGTTATATTCTTTTCTCCGCTGCGTCTGCGGCTCATGCTCCCATTCTACTTGAATCAGCCGGTCGAGCGCTTCATTTGTTAAAACATTCGGACAGTCCTCGCGATGGACGGATACACCGCGGCCTTTTGTAATGAATCCGACGATCGGATCTCCCGGAACGGGGTTGCAGCATTTTGACAGTCTGATCAAAAGGTTGTCAACACCTTTGACGCGAACGCCCGCTTCGCGTTTTTTTCCTTGGTAAGGTTTCGGTTCAGGCGTTACGTCTTGAACGCTTTTCACCTGTTCTTCTTGATCTCTAATCTTCCGTTCTTTTTCCGTCAGACGGTTTGCAACTTGAGCAGCTGTAATGCCGTTATAGCCGACTGCGGCATACATGTCTTCTTCATTGGCAAAATTGAATTTGTCGGCGACTTTCTGCAGATTCTCGACTGTTAAGACGTCCTTCACTTCAAAGTCCAGGTTTTTAATTTCTTTTTCAACCAGTTCTCTGCCTTTTTCGACGTTTTCTTCTCTACGCTGCTTTTTAAAGAACTGGCGGATTTTATGCTTAGCCTGAGATGTCTGCGCAAGGTTGATCCAGTCCTGGCTCGGACCGTACGAATGCTTGGACGTCAGAATTTCTACGATATCCCCTGTCCTCAGCTTGTAATCAAGCGTGACCATTTTGCCGTTTACTTTCGCCCCGATCGTTTTATTGCCTATTTCTGAATGGATCCGGTACGAAAAGTCGATCGGCACGGAGCCTGACGGCAATTCAATGACGTCTCCTTTCGGTGTAAAAACGAACACCATGTCGGAAAACAAATCGATTTTTAGAGATTCCATAAATTCTTCGGCATCGCTCGACTCATTTTGAAATTCCAAAATTTCGCGGAACCAGGAAAGCTTTTTATCAAAGCTTGAATCTTCATTGACATTTTTGCCTTCTTTGTAAGCCCAGTGGGCCGCGATTCCGTATTCCGCAATTTCGTGCATTTCAAACGTCCTGATCTGGACTTCCAGCGGATCCCCCTTCGGACCGATGACGGTGGTGTGGAGCGACTGGTACATGTTCGGCTTCGGCATTGCGATATAGTCTTTAAATCTGCCCGGCATCGGCTTCCAGCACGTATGAATGATGCCTAGAACCGCGTAGCAGTCCTTGATGCTGTTGACGAGGATGCGGACTGCGAGCAAGTCGTAAATTTCGTTGAATTGCTTGTTTTGCATCGCCATTTTTCTGTAGATGCTGTAAATGTGCTTCGGCCGGCCGGAAAAGTCCGCTTTAATATTGACCTCTTCGACGCGGCTTTTCACTTCGTTTACGACCTCTTCGACGTACAATTCCCTTTCGGCCCGCTTTTTCTTCATCAAATTGACGATCCGGTAATATTGCTGCGGATTTAAATACCGTAAAGCGGTATCCTCAAGCTCCCACTTTATTTTTGAAATCCCAAGGCGATGAGCCAGCGGAGCAAATATTTCAAGCGTCTCATTTGAAATTCTGCGCTGCTTTTCCTGCGGCAGATGCTTCAAGGTTCTCATGTTGTGAAGGCGGTCCGCCAGCTTGATCAAAATGACGCGGATGTCCTGAGCCATAGCCACAAACATTTTCCGATGATTTTCTGCCTGCTGTTCTTCCTGTGATTTATATTTAATTTTCCCGAGCTTCGTGACGCCGTCGACAAGCATCGCAACTTCTTCGTTGAATGCTTCCTTTAAATCTTCAAGCGTTACGCTCGTATCTTCCACCACATCATGGAGAAATCCTCCCGCTATTGTGGCAGGGTCCATTTCCAAATCGACGAGGATACCCGCGACCTGGATCGGATGGATAATATACGGCTCGCCCGATTTGCGGTATTGTTCGCGATGTGCGTCTTCCGCGTACTGATAAGCCTTTTTTATAAAAGCAACATGTTCATCGGAAAGGTAACTTTTCGCCTTCTCAATGACTTGCTCAGCGGTTAATACTTGTTCGTTCGCCATGGAATCACCTTTTTTATAATTGAAAACTGTATTGTAATTATTATCAAGAAAAATGTCACAGATGTAAAGAGAAGAAATTCAAAAGGACTTTTGCCGATCCCGGAATACTATATGAATAGGAAAAAAAGCACCCGCTTTTGATGAGTGCTTTTTATAGTATAAATTTTGTTTAGTATTGCATCAAGGTTAAAATATCATATCCGTCCAGTTTATTTCTTCCTTCAAGATATGTCAGCTCGATTAGGAAAGCGATTCCGGCTACGACGCCGCCGAGCTCTTCAACCAGCTTGATCGTTGCTTCGATCGTCCCGCCGGTTGCAAGCAGGTCGTCAGTGATCAAGACGCGCTGCCCCGGTTTAATGGCATCTTTATGGATGGTCAGGACATCTTTTCCATATTCCAATCCGTAGTCGACTTTGATGACTTCGCGCGGCAGTTTGCCTTCTTTGCGGACAGGCGCAAATCCTACCCCAAGCGAATATGCGACAGGGCAGCCGATGATAAATCCTCTCGCTTCAGGCCCCACGACAAGATCGATCTGTTTTTCTTTCGCATACGTTACAATTTGATCTGTCGCGTAGCGATAGACATCGCCTTTGTCCATCAATGTTGTAATATCTTTAAATTGTACGCCTTCCTTCGGGTAATCCGGCACAATTGTCACATACTTCTTCAAATCCATCTGTCTTCATGTCCTCCTCATACTTTATAAGCGACGGCGTTTTCCGCCATCCGCTTATCCAGCCACTGTTTAAGCTCATCCGCCGAAGAATAAATGAGCTTTTGCTCCAATTCAATCAGGCGCTGTTTTTCCCGGTAGGTTTCAGAATCTGTCAGATCGCGCTTTTCGGCATGATAAACAACAGATAAAACACCATTCTCTATTGTAACAAAACCGAGCTCAAAAAACACCTTTGTCATAAAATCAATTGTGTCTTTTGTCCAGCCTTTATGTCTGGCAAGCTCCCCGCCGTATTTCGGCAAGTCAAAAGAACCTCTTTTCAAGAGGAAAGCATAGTACCATTTAAAGTATTCCCTTGTTGGAAATGTTGAGAAAAAATGTTCATCTGATTGATAAAAAATCAGATAAATGCGCTCCAGTTTTTCACCTTTTATCACCTGGTCAAAGATGTCGAGCGACGGCGGAATATCTATAAATACCGCATAGCGGCTCTCAAGGTCGAGACGCTCTGCCTCTTCAGGGCCGCTGATGACGGTCAGCTCTTCTTCAAGGCCTGTCCCCGTAAGCTTCGCTTTTGTTTCCTCGCGGAAGCAGATGCACGCCCGTTTTGCAGGGTCCAGCTGCAATATTTTTTCTTCCCATGACCGTTTCCCCCGCAGATCAAACAGCTGCCATTCATTGACGGCCGCATCTTTGATCATCAGCTGCGGTTTTTTTCTGTTGTTCCACTCGTTAATCGACAGTTCCCCTACAATCGAGATCTTTGCCCCGGGAACGATCCCGTCTTCAATGGCGCCTTTATAAAATCCGATGCAATCGAGCTTGTTCTCGCCGTCTGCCAGCACAAGCTTCAAGTGATTCTTGTTGGCGCCGATTTTCCTGGAATCATCAATTTTAACGTCGCTGACAAGAACGAACGGCTTCGGATTTCCCGTGCCGAACGGCGCCAGCATGTTCATTTCGGCAATGCTGTCAACCGTGATATCTTCGAGCCGGCAGCACAAATCGACGTCTTGGACGGGAATAAAATCTTCCTCGGTCAGAACCGCTTCAGCCTGACGGTTGATCCTCTCCCTCAGTGCCGAAACATCTTCCAGGTTGAGCGTCATTCCGGCTGCCATCGGGTGGCCTCCGAAGTGCGGGAGAATATCCCTGCACTCCGAGAGGTTTTGAAATAAATCAAATCCTTTGATGCTGCGCGCAGATCCTTTGGCAATGCCTTTTTCTTCATCGATGCCGAGAACGATGGCTGGCCTGTAATAGCGCTCGACAAGCTTTGAAGCCACGATTCCGACGACACCGGGATTCCAGCCCGGCCGCGCCGCGACGATCACCGGCTGGTCAAGGCCTTCCTCCTCGATCATCTGAACGGCTTCCTCTGTCATCTGATTGACGATTTTTTGGCGCTCCTTGTTCAAGGCGTTGATGTCTTCGGCAAGCTCTTCCGCTTCTGTTTCGTCTTCTGTGTTCAGGAGGTAAACGGCCGGGTCAGCCTGTTCAATTCTGCCGACCGCATTTAAGCGGGGCGCGATTTGAAAACCGATGGTCTCTTCATCCGCACTATGTATCTCCGCTCCGGCAATTTTGGTCAGCGCTTTTAATCCGGGGCGCTTCGTTTTCCTGAACTGTTCCATGCCGCGCTTGGCAATCTGCCTGTTTTCATCATGGAGCGGCACAAGATCGGCAATCGTGCCGATCGCACAAAGGTCGAGCAAATCTTCCGGGAGCTCTCCGTTCAAGGCATGGGCAAGCTTAAATGCGACACCGACGCCTGCAAGCTCTTTAAATGGATAGCCGCAGCCTGGCTGCTTCGGATGAATGATCGCATAGGCATCCGGCAAAACGGGGCCCGGCTCATGGTGATCCGTAATGATCAGATCGACGCCAAGCTCTTTAGCGACTTCAGCTTCATGAACGGCGGCAATGCCTGTGTCAACTGTGATGATCAATGAATAGCCTGATTCTTTGATCCCGCGAAAGGCCGCTTCATTCGGGCCGTACCCTTCTTTAAAGCGGTCAGGTATATAAAAATCGGCTTGTGCTGAACATTTTTTCAACATTTGCAAAAGGACAGTCGTGCTTGTCACACCGTCCGCATCATAATCGCCGTAAATCATAATCTTTTCTTGATCTGAAATTGCCTGTTTGATTCGCTGTACAGCTTTTTCCATATCTTTCAGCAGATAAGGATCGTGAAAAACAGCATCCTTGCCATTTAAAAATGAAGCTGCTTTGTCGGCTGTATCGTAACCTCTCATGACAAGCAATGAGGCGGCAAGGGGAGTAATGCCTAAACTTCCGGCGAGCTGCTCCACCTTTTCTTTGTCGGGCGTTTGCACGTCCCAACGCATTTTTGACGCTAACATAAATTCACCCCTCAACCACACTATTATACTAGAGCAGCATGAGGGGATTCAATTTATTTCGCGCAATCTTCTAGTCTTTCTGATTTTCGGGCGCCGCCGATTCGGCTTCAAGTTCAGGATGCTTTACCCGTTCTTCTCTCTTGAGCGCCTTCAGCTCTTTTTTCAGCCGCATAATCTGGAAAGCGCCGGCCGAGCCGATAATAAGCGCCCCCATCAATACCGACACCAAAATGACCAGGATCAGGGGCCATTCTGCCGTTCCAAAAAGAAAATCAACCTTCACCGGTTCAACATTAATGACCGCGAAAACAGCAACAATTAATGTAAAAATAAGTGCAGCAATTAACGTCCATTGTTTGTTCATAAGTTACTCTCTCCATTCGCGTCGTTTTCTAGCGTTATTTTCCCGCTCTGCTCCCATTTTAAACAAAAAGAAGATCGATAGAAAGCCGCCAAAACCACTTTTTTTCTCTTCAAACCAAAAAAGGACCGCCCGGCAGTACGGGCAGTCCATGATTTATTCTCCTGCAGGCTTGCGCTTCGGCTTTTTCAGGTCGCGCCCTTTCCAGACAAGCCATACTTGAGCTGCGATGTAGAGCGATGAATACACGCCGCTCAACAGCCCGATTAACAGCGCGACAGAGAAGTTCGTAATCGATGCTGCACCAAAAATGAGGAGGGCAATGACCACAATGACGACGGTCAGCACCGTATTAATCGAACGCGTGAACGTTTGCTGCAAGCTCAGATTCACAATATGCGATAGATCGCTGAAGCTCTTCGGCTTGCGCTTTTTCACCTGTTCCCTGATTCTGTCAAACGTTACGATCGTATCGTTGATCGAATAACCGATAATCGTCAGCACGGCTGCGATAAACGTAATATCCACCTCGAGCCTTGTAATGCTGAAGACCGCAATGATGAAGAATGCATCGTACAGCAACGAAGCGATCGCCGCAATCGCCATCTTATATTCAAAGCGGATCGAAACATACAAGATGATCCCGAGAGCCGCGATGGCCACCGCATAGAGAGCGTTTCTCGCCAGCTCTTTTCCGACGGTCGGTGATACTGTGCTGACGTTCGGTTCCGTGCCGTATTTTCCTTTAAAATAATCCTTCACTTCGGCAATTTTTTTCTGATCCGGAACACCGACAAATCTGGCGACGCCGTGTTTCTGATCATCGCCCGAAAGAACGATCGAATCGGCTGTCAGCCCGACCTCTTCAAAATCTTTTTTCAGCTCTTCGCTCGTCAGCTTGTGGTCGCTTTGCACTTCGATTCTTGATCCGCTGGAGAAATCGATGCCGAGGTTCAGCCTGAACACAAGCAGAATGACAATTCCAGCGGCCAAAATGATCCCGGAAAATGCGAAGAACCATTTACGCTTGCCGACGAAATCCCATTTGGCAAACGGAGTCGGAGGCTCAGTATTTTCGTCTGTCTTGCTGATGTCCAAGATGTCTTTTCTGCGCACTCCAAACCAGCCTTTTTTCCGGTCAAGCCAACGGCTGTCGACCAGCAGGCCGAGCAGGAAGCGCGACAGGAAGACAGCTGTAATAAAGCTTGTCAAAATGGATAGGATCAGCATGGTCGCGAAGCCTTTGACAGAGCTCGTACCAAATATGAAAAGCACGATTCCGGCAAGCATCGTCGTAATGTTGGCATCAAAGATCGTTGCAAATGATCTTCTGTTTCCCGATCTGAAAGCCGAGCGGACCGATTTGCCGAGCTTCAGCTCTTCTTTTATACGTTCGTACGTAATGATGTTGGCGTCAACCGCCATCCCGACACCCAATATAAGAGCCGCGATCCCCGGAAGGGTCAGAACCGCATTCATCCAGTCAAAGATCTGCAGTGTAATGTAGATGTAGACCGAAAGCGTAATGACCGCGATAAAACCAGGCAAACGATAGTAAAGAAGCATAAATAAGAAAATAATAGCAATACCGACGATACCCGCAAACACGGTATCATTCAAAGCCTGCTCCCCAAACTGCGCGCCGACGGATGTCGAATACTTTTCAACGAGTTTGACAGGAAGAGCGCCCGCATTTAAAATGCTCGCCATATCTTTTGCTTCCTGAATCGTAAAGTTTCCTTCAATCATCACGTCTGACGTGTTCAGCACCTGGCTGACATTCGGAGCGGAGATGTATTTATGATCCGCTTTTTGCGATTCCTTTTTAAAGGAGTCGCCTTTTTTGTAATCAAGCCAGATGACAAGCTGGTTGTTCGGCTTCATATCGAGCACTTTTTTCGTCACTTCGCCGAATTTATCGGCATCCTTCAGCTTGATCGTCACGATCGGCTCATTCGTGTCCTGCTTGAACGACTGTTTGGCGCCGTTTTCGACAAGATCCGAACCGTTCAAAAGCTCTTTGTCATTCGTATCCCTGAACGTAAGCTGAGCCTGCGTGGATAAGATTTCCCGCGCCCTGTTCTGGTTGTCGACGCCGGCAAGCTGAACCCTGATCCGGTTGTTTCCTTCGATTTGAATGTTCGGCTCGCTGACGCCCAATACATTCGCCCGGCGGTTCAGCGCTTCAACCGTGCTGATGAGGGCGTCCCTGTCAATTTTGTCGCCCTGTTTGGCAGGCTGGACTTCATACAGAACCTCAAAACCGCCCTGAAGGTCAAGGCCGAGGCTGATGTTGTCTGCAGCCGGCTTCGTGAACATTCCCAGTCCCGTACCGATCAAGAGAACGGTAAGGAAAAACGCAATCAAGCGTCCTTTTTTCATTATGTATTTCCTCCTTAAATCAACCAAAATCAACGGCTACCTCAGCAGCTCATCGAGCATATCCTGCCCTTCTTTGCTGTCGAGTATATTAGACGTTTTAAACGATTCTACGGTTGCATAGTTCATAAATTCGCCAATTTTCACAGATAAAATATCACTGGCGAGCTGGTGAATTTGAACATCCTTCCGCTTCTTCCATTTCTTATTCAATAAGTATGACCACAATTCCTCTATTTCAATATCGTCATACCCGAGTATCCTGAACTCTTCCGTCTTGCTGTGAAGAAAAGGTTTTAAATGGTCCTTGTACAGATCAGCCGGATGTTTGCCCATGCCAAAGCCACGCTCCTTTCACATTTTTTCAGAGAGACTTGTCATGCTTGGACGATGTATGCGCATATCTTATTGTATATGATTAAAGGTTGTTTGAGAAGGCAGGGGACTCTAGAAATGACGAAGCAGACGTTTTTAAAAGGAACGCTCATTTTAATAGCGGCAGGTTTGATTACGAGAATGCTCGGCTTTATCAACCGGATTGTCATCGCAAGGTTCATCGGAGGTGAAGGCGTCGGGCTTTACATGATGGCGGCTCCGACTTTTTTTCTGGCGGTCACCCTCACCCAATTCGGCCTTCCGGTCGCCATCAGCAAGCTGGTCGCTGAAGCGGAAGCGCGCGGAGACCACAGAAAGACAAAGCAGATTTTAGTGATGTCTCTTGCGATCACCGGGACGCTCAGCGCCGTCATTACTCCGGTGTTTCTCATTTACGCCCCGCTGATGGCCGACACGCTGCTCACAGACAAAAGAACGCTTTATCCGCTTTTGGCGGTTACGCCGGTCGTTCCGATCATTGCCGTTTCCAGCGTGCTGAGAGGCTATTTTCAAGGGAAGCAGAATATGAGGCCGCTTGCCGTGTCCCAGGTTCTCGAACAAATTGTCCGGATATCGCTGGTCGCCGTTTGCACGACGGCATTCCTTCCGCTCGGCATCGAATATGCGGCAGCGGGTGCGATGCTGTCATCCGTGTTTGGCGAGTTGGCTTCACTTCTTTATTTGTTCGTCGCCTTTAAATACAAAAAGAAAATCCGCATCAGAAAACGTTTTTTCCAATCGCTGAAATCTGGGCGGACCACGTTTTTCGAGCTGATGAGCGTTTCGCTCCCAACGACGGGCAGCCGTTTTATCGGCAACCTGTCATGGTTTTTTGAGCCGATTGTCGTAGCGCAAAGCCTTGCGATAGCAGGAGTCGCCGCTTCCGCCGCAACGAGCCAGTACGGAGAGTTGACCGGCTTTGCCCTGACGCTTCTCACCCTCCCGAGTTTTATCACATATTCGCTGTCTACGTCGCTCGTTCCCGCCATCAGCGAAGGAATCGAACAGAAAAAAATGCAGGTCGTGGAATACAGGCTTGAGCAGGCGATGAGGCTTTGTCTTTTAAGCGGCGGCATATCGGCGGTCATTTTGTTTTCGTACGCGGATGAGCTGATCAGCGTGATGTACGGGTCGTCAAATGCCGCGATTTATGTGAAAATCATGGCTCCATTCTTTTTGTTTTACTATTTTCAAGGTCCGCTGCAGGCCGTTCTGCAGGCTTTAAATCTGGCCGGCGCGGCAATGATGAACAGCCTTGTCGGCGCCGTTGTGAAAACAGGTCTCATTTTTGTTCTCGCTTCACGACCTTCGCTTGGCATTATGGGGGCTGCGCTGGCGATTTTGACAGGGATCATCCTCGTCACCCTGCTGCACGCCGCAACCGTCAGCAAAGTGCTTCCCATCAGCATCAATCTGAAAGAATATATCGTATCCTTCGGCGTCATTTTAATATCGGGATGGAGCAGCCTGCTCATGAAAGAACATCTTTTTTTAAACCAGACCGAGCCGATGCGCCTGCTTTTGTGTGTCGCGGTTACAAGCTGTCTTTACGTCTTCCTTCTGGTCGCCTTCAAGCTGGTCAAAAAAGAAGAAATCCAGCGGTTTCCGCTGTTCGGCCGCTGGATTTCGTAAGCTTTCGCTTTATGGTTTAAATTCATCCTTTTTGTCAATAAAAAAAGAACCATTATTGTATGTGCAATAAGAAATTTGGGAAATGTCGCGGTGTCCTCTTTTTTCAAGCTTTTGCTCAAGCCACTCCCGGTCTTTCCCGATCTTTTCTAATTGTTCTTTTTGAACAATACCGTCAACAATCAACGGCAGTTCGATCATTTTGTTCGGCCCGTCTTTTGTAAATACCGAAAGCTTCCCGGTCGGCTCCAAAATCGCATATGAAACATCCGCGATTCGTTCTACATTCTTATCTCTCAACTGCGTCATCAAATCATCGTAATTATAGCGCTGTGTCCTCATGGCGTGTTCATCAATTTTTCCGCGGTCTATAATAATCGTCGGCTTTCCATCGAGAAGCCGGCGGATTTTTTGATTTTTCAATGACAAATATGCAAATATAACCTGAATCAGCGTCAAAACGAGAATTGGAATGATCGTATGGAGAAGGTGGTCATTGAGATTTTCAATGGCCAAAACCGCGATTTCGGCCATCATGATAAAAACGACAAGATCCAATATGCTCAGCTCGCCGATTTCCCTCTTCCCCATCAAGCGAAACAAAATAAAGATGATGAAGTACAAAACGATCGTCCGAAACGTAAGCGCTAAGATTTCATCCATTACCGCCCGCCTCCTTCCGCCTATCATGATCATAAACATAGCCTTTGTTAAATTGAGGCTTTTATGTATAAAAGGTCGGGGGAGCTAGTCTATTTGCCAAACGTAGAGAATACATTTAAAAAGACGAGCCCGTCTATATTGAAAGGAGGATCGTGATGAACGAACCAAAACAAGTCGGCAAAGGGATTTTATACAGCTTGGCGGTTATTTTCGCTTTGATGTTCGCGGGAAGCCTGCTCATTTCGCTGCTCCTCACCTTCACATCATTAACCGAAAGTTCATTCAGCTGGTTTATTACCGCCATTTCTTTTATTACCTTGTTCATCGGCGGTTTTATTGCGGGAGGCAAATCGAAGGAAAAAGGGTGGCTGAGCGGAGGGTTGACAGCGCTTTGCTTCTCTCTTACGGTGCTTTTGTTTCAATATCTCGGCTTTGGCGAAGCCTTCAATTTGAAGCAGCTGCTCTATCATTCCGGTTTTTTGGGAGTCAGCATGCTGGGCGGGATTTTCGGAGTCAATCTGCAGGGGAGCCGTGCATAAAGACAGCAAAAAGGGAGCGGATGACCGCTCCCTTTAGATTGTTAACAAAATCCCAAAACGGCTTTTTGTTTTGGGATTTTGTCATCCTTTCAGCGTGATTGAAAACCTTTGCAGTCTAGGAAGGCCGAGCATCGGAGCGGACTTTCACAGGAAGTGATGACGGCGGCGTTCAGGCAGGACGCCTGGGCGGTTAGCCGCCGATCCTTCCTCTATTCGTGAGCACCAACGCGCAGGCCTGACAACGAATGCGAGGGTTTGTCGACACGCTGAAGGGAGCGGATGACCGCTCCCTTTCCTCGTGCCCATTAAGGCTTCTTTTATGCCATGTCACATCAGGAGCAACTGCGGCTTCATCAGGATATAAGGAACGGCGCTAAAGCACCGTCTTCACGTCCTGCGACAGCCCGATTTCCGATGCTTATGTATCAGCCTTTCGGCTATTCTGCTGACGCCTCTCTGATCGCGCGGCGGTCGAATGTCAGACGGGTATTGTCGCCTGTTTTGATGACAACCTTGCTTTCGTCAATTGAATCAACGATACCGTGCAGGCCGCCGATTGTTACGACCTTATCCCCTTTTTTCAGCTCCTCCTGCATTTGGCGGACAGCCTTCTGCTGCTTTTGCTGCGGACGGATCAAAAGGAAATAAAGAACCGCAAACATTAAAATAATCGGAAGTAATGTTCCAAGCATCTCCATTATTTTTTCACCCCTTTCAAATGGCTTTATCGCTTTCTTCGTTTATGTGTCAGAAACTTTTAGCATTTGGTTTATTAAAACCGTAGCGCTCAAAAAACTCTTCCCGGAAATCACCTAAACGATCTTCACGAATGGCATCTCTCACTTGCCCCATTAATTTTAACAGAAAATGAAGATTATGATAAGAAGTTAAACGAATGCCAAACGTTTCATTACAGCGGATTAAATGTCTGATATAAGCGCGCGAGTAATTGCGGCACGTATAACAGTCGCACTGCTCGTCGATCGGTCTGAAATCTCTTTCATATTTGGCATTTTTGACGACGAGGCGCCCTTCGCTCGTCATGAGCGTACCGTTTCTCGCTATCCTTGTCGGCAGCACGCAATCGAACATATCCACTCCGCGGATGGCTCCGTCAATCAGTGAGTCCGGCGAACCGACCCCCATTAAATAGCGCGGTTTATCCGCAGGAAGCAGCGGAGTTGTAAACTCCAGCACACGGTTCATCACGTCTTTCGGCTCTCCGACGGATAGTCCACCTATAGCATATCCCGGGAAATCCAATGAAATCAAGTCTTTCGCACTTTGTTTTCTCAAGTTTTCGTACTCGCCGCCTTGAACGATTCCGAAAAGCCCTTGCTCGTCAGGGCGCTTGTGAGCTTTCAGGCACCTTTCCGCCCAGCGGCTCGTCCGTTCAACAGACCTCTTCATATAATCGTACTCTGCCGGGTACGGCGGGCATTCGTCAAACGCCATCATAATATCTGATCCGAGGGCGTTTTGGATTTCCATCGCTTTTTCAGGAGATAAAAACAACTTGTCTCCGTTTAAATGATTGCGGAAATGTACGCCTTCCTCTTCGATTTTGCGGAACTCGCTCAGGGAAAACACCTGAAAGCCGCCTGAATCCGTCAAGATGGCGCGGTCCCAATTCATAAACTGATGAAGGCCCCCCGCCTCTTTGACGATGTCATGGCCCGGTCTCAGCCAAAGGTGGTACGTATTGCTTAAAATAATACCTGCACCCATTTCTTTCAGCTCTTCCGGCGCCATCGTTTTAACGGTGGCGAGCGTTCCTACGGGCATAAACACCGGCGTTTCAAATGAGCCGTGCGGGGTGTGCACCCTTCCCAGCCTTGCTCCTGTTTGTTTACATGCTTTTATGAACTCATAGCGTATCGGTTGCTGCGACAAATTATGAGCCCTCCAATCTTTTTGAATTTTATTTGATCAACATGGCGTCTCCGAAGCTGAAGAAGCGGTATTCGTGTTCCACTGCGGTACGGTAGGCGGAAAGCACATGCTCTCTGCCTGCGAGCGCGCTGACAAGCATAATGAGGGACGATTTCGGAAGATGAAAATTGGTAATCATCCCGTCTATCGCCCGGAATGTGTAGCCTGGATAAATAAAAATCGATGTCCAGCCTCTCGCTTCCCGGAAGCGGCCGTCATGTTCGGAAGCGATGGTCTCAAGCGTCCTCGTGGATGTCGTGCCGACGGAAATAATCTTTCCGCCTTCCTGTCTGACGCGGTTTAACAATGCTGCCGTTTCTTCCGACATTTCATAAAACTCGGCATGCATGTCATGTTCCTCTACATTTTCCGCACTGACAGGCCGGAATGTCCCAAGTCCGACGTGAAGGGTAATAAACGCAATATGCACGCCTTTTTTCCTGAGCGCATTGAGAATCTCTTCCGTAAAATGCAGCCCGGCCGTCGGCGCAGCCGCCGATCCTTGTTTCTTTGAGTAAACCGTCTGATAGCGCTCCCTGTCATCGAGCTGCTCTTTAATATAAGGAGGCAGAGGCATTTCGCCGAGCGATTCGAGCACCTCGTAAAAAATTCCTTCATAGCGGAATTCAATTTTTCTTCCGCCGTGCTCGAGCTCTTCTGTGCACACCGCCGTTAGACGGCCGTCTCCAAACGAAAGAACGGTTCCGCGCTTGACCCGCTTTGCGGGCTTGACAAGCGTTTCCCATACGTCCCCTTCCTCCTGTTTTAACAGAAGAACTTCAACCTTTGCGCCCGTCTCTTCCTTGACTCCGTACAAGCGGGCCGGCAGCACCCTCGTATCGTTCAGCACGATGCAATCGCCCGCGTTCAAAAAATCAATCACATGCTTAAACGTGCTGTGAGTGATTTCTCCTGTTTTTTTATCCAGCACCATCAGCCTGGACGCATCCCGCTCTTTTAAAGGAACCTGTGCGATAAGGCGTTCAGGCAAGTCAAAATCGAATAATTCTACTTTCATCTTTTTTCACCTTACTCTATCTATAGACTTGAATGTCAGAGTCATTTCATTCGTCCGAAGATCGAAAACACCACGGACAGAATGATGCTGATGACAATGCATGTAACAACCGGAAAGAAAAATGTCACGTTTCCCTTTTTCACAAAAATATCGCCGGGAAGCCTGCCGATAACTTGCATGAATAAACCGATGCCAAAAATGACGGCGCCCAGCACCATTAAAATCTTTGGAAATTCAGTCACGGTTCGGAACCTCCATTTTAAAGTGGCTGTATACATCAGGGGTTACGATGCGCCCCCGCGGCGTTCTTTGAATAAAACCGATTTGAAGAAGATACGGCTCATACACATCCTCAATCGTGTGAGACTCCTCACCGATGGTAGCCGAAATCGTATCGATACCGACGGGACCGCCGCCAAATTTTTCGATCATGCCCATCAAAAGCTTGCGGTCGATATGATCAAGCCCGAGTTTATCAACCTGGAGGCGTTCAAGCGCATCAACTGCCACTTCCTCCGTGATGGAGCTGTTTCCAAGCACCTGGGCAAAATCCCTGACCCTCCTCAAAAGCCTGTTGGCAATCCGCGGCGTCCCTCTTGACCGTCTTGCGATTTCGAGAGCCGAGAGCGAATCGATGTCGACTTCAAACAGCTCCGCCGTTCTGATCACGATTTCCGAAAGCTCGCCACGCGTGTAATACTCAAGCCTTGACAGAACGCCGAACCTGTCCCTGAGAGGCGCGGTTAAAAGCCCGACCCTTGTGGTCGCGCCGACAAGGGTAAAAGGAGGAAGATCGAGCCTCACAGAACGCGCCGACGGCCCTTTGCCGATCACGATATCAAGGCAGAAATCTTCCATCGCAGGATACAGCACCTCTTCGATCGAACGGTGCAGACGGTGGATCTCGTCAATAAATAAAACGTCGCCTGGCTCCAGAGCCGTTAATATTGCCGCCAAATCGCCGGGGCGCTCGATCGCCGGACCTGACGTCGTTCTGAGATTGACTCCCATTTCGTTGGCGATGATCGCGGCGAGCGTCGTTTTTCCCAATCCCGGCGGCCCGTACAACAAGACATGGTCAAGCGTTTCCTCCCGCATTTTCGCAGCTTCGATGAAAACCTTGAGGTTGTCTTTCACTTTTTCCTGGCCGATATACTGAGCCAGTCTTTGCGGACGCAGACTTTGCTCAATCGCTGATTCATGGTTGTCTAGTTCACTTGATACAAGCCGCTCATCCATGATATCACCTTACTTTAATAATTTTTGCAATGCTTTTTTAACGTATTGATCCGTCGAAAGCGCCTCTTCCTTTTTCAAATGAGGCTGGACTTTTTTAATTTCCCGGTCGGAATAGCCGAGCGCTCTTAATGCTTCAAGCGCCTCCTCAAGAGCCGTTTCCGCTTCATGAATTTGCTCCCGCTCTTCATGGTTAAACAGATCGGCCGCGATTTCAGGAACGGCGTCCGCAAGCTTCCCTTTCAGATCAAGGATGATCTGCCTTGCCGTTTTTTTGCCTACGCCGGGGAACTTGACGAGAAAAGCTTCATCCTCATTCTCAATCGCTTCAATCACCGCTCCCGGATCGCCGGAAGCGAGGATCGCAAGGGCACCTTTCGGGCCGATTCCCGTAACATTCAGCAATTTCGTAAACAGCATTTTTTCTTCCCTTGTCGAAAAGCCGTACAGCGCATTTGTATCTTCTCTTACATAATGGTATGTATAGATTGTTTCGTTGCTGTTTTTCTTATAAATAAACGGATTTGGCGTAAAGATCTGATAGCCGATCCCGCCGTTTTCAATGACAATATATTGGGGCGATACATAATCAATCGTCCCTTTTACGAATTCGATCAACGTTCATTCACCTCTTTGACTGCTCTTCATTGTAACACAAAACAGGCAAAGCTAGAATGAAAAAGTTAACATATGTTCGCTAAAAGTGGCTTCTGTCCGCAGCTGAAAAAAGACATAACAGCGTCATGTCTTCATATCTTTTACATGATGTTGGCTTCCGGATGATTTTACGGCTTCAATGACATGTTCAAATTCCTTTTTCGTGCGGTATGGGATCCCTTTGCGCAAATCATCCGCCATCCGGCTTTCCAGGCGCTTTATATCAATCTGAAAAAACGATTGAATCGGCTCTGATAATATGCCCGGGCGGCCGTGAAAAGTCGAAATCACGCCGTCTTCCGTCACTCCGATATAACCGTTTGTTTTGCTGAGGGGAGAAATGTCGTCCACCTGTTTGCGAAACAGAATAAACCCCTTTTTCTGATCGATGAGCTGCCACCCTTTATAAGCAGCTTTAAAGTCTTCCAGTGTTCGAGCGGCCTCTACTTTATTTTCGATTCCAACGTCCCCGTCCAGATAAACCTTTTCAAGCTGGATTTGAACTTTAGCCGGCTTTTCGGCCAGGGCCTCCAGGTGAAAGCTGAGCGCGGCCAGCAGACTTCCAATAAGCACTAAACCGATTTTGAACTTGCTTTGGCTGTTCATCAATATCACCTTCTTTTTTGCCTTAACGATCATATCCATAGTTTGACCAACGCTTTTAAAAATTAATCTAAAAAAGCAATGAGATGACAACCGGTTTACGAATGTTACATTTTCAAACCAATATGAAGAACTCAAAAGCATTTAAGGTGCAAAACCGCCCGTTCTCATGTATAAACAACATTATAGAGAGTTTTTCGTTTGACCAGCCCTTAAAAAGAAGGTGAGTTCAGCGTGAAAAAGGCGCAAACCTATGCAGAGGCCGTAAGGTATAATACGAAAAAAAAGTTCAATAAACTTATCCAAAAACCCGATGACTTAGAGTTGATCGGGAAAGGCAGGAGCGCATACGTTTTTAAGCTGACTGAAGAGGGCAGGGAAATGGCTCTTAAAGTCTTTTTTCCCGAATTTAAGAACATCGCCGCAAGGGAAACGGAGATTTACAAAAAGCTTTCTGATTCGATTTATTATCCTGATATATATGAAACAGGGCCATCATATATTTTAATGGAGTATATAAAAGGATACACTTTTTATGAGTGTTTAAACAAAGGCATTCCGATCGATGATGACATGATCTGCGAGGTCGACCGCGCATTGAACGATGCGAAGCGGAAAGGGTTGAATCCATCCGATATCCACCTCCGAAACCTGATACTGACGCCGGCTGGGACAATCAAAGTCATTGATGTCGCCAGGTTTTTGCAGGCGAAAGAATGCAGACAGTGGGATGACTTAAAAACAGCCTATCAAACCATTTACAAAAAAAGCCGTTTCCCGCAAAGGCTTCCTAAGCTGTGGATGGAATTTATCGCTTATCTTTATAAAAAAAACTGGCTTCAGAAACAATGGGCCGCAAGAAAAAACAAATTTCACCCGTAATTTGAAACTTAAAGAAAGCACGTCCGTATATGAAATAACCCCATTACAGTCAGGAAGGGAGAAACAGCTGTTGAAGAAAAAGAAGAAACGAAATGATGATAAATGGGATTATCTTTATCTCGTTGATTTGCTTGAGCCGTTGTTTTATGTGCTGAGGCTGGCAGTAAGAGGACTTGCGAAAATCATAAATTAAACACTCGGGCTTTCGGGTGTTTTTTTGATGGCCGAGTGATCAGTCAAATACAAAACCCCTTCATCAGAAGGGGTTGCTTTTTAATGCTCTTTCAAATTTACGAGCGGTACTTCCTGCTCGTTCTCCGGCTGGCCGAGCGGAAAAATTCTTGCGGTTTCATTTTGTTCGTTGACACGCTGAATATAAATCGGCCTGCCGTTATAAGTAACATCAACCATGTCGGGTGATTCGACAATTTCCTGGGCACGCTGCGTATTCATGCTGACACCCTCCTTTAGCTTTTACTCATAATGTGTACTCCCGGCTGCTTTCGTATTCCCTTTTAGCCGGTTTTCTTTCAAGGAGGGGTGATCTTCAGGCTCCCGTAATCAATGAATCTTTACGTACAAAGGCAGATCCGTGTGTCCCATTTCACGCACATAAACAAACAGATTGCCTTTGTGATGAATTTCGTGTTCAATTGCGAGCTGCAGCAGCTGTTCGCCGGCTACTTTTCGTCCGATGACGCCGGTCAAATCGACTTCACGATCCAATTCTTCATCCGTAAAAGATTCAAGCAGCTTTTTTGTTTTTTCTGTATACGTTTTGGCGAGCTCGCTCAGGCTTGCCCCTGTTTCTTCCGGCTTCTTTTTAAAAGACTCTCCGTTCCCTTCTTTTGCCGCCGAAGCAAAGGCATAGAAAGATTGCAGCATATGCGTGACAAGTTCCTTCGCCGGCATCGACGTTTCAGTCGGTTTGTAATCGAGATGTTTTTCATCAATCTTTTGAATCAGTTCTTCTGTCACCAGGCGGTGGGACAAAAATTCCTGAACGATGCGGTCTTTTCGTTCCATTTTTTATTCCTCCTTCGTGTTTTAGCAGTTCATACACAGAATAACACGAGTTTCCATTTTCAGCATCTGTCCTGCAGCACCCTTCGGACCGCCTTGACATATTTGCGGAATGTTCTCGTTTTTGTTTCCTCCCTCTCTTTATAGGAAAAGTCTTCGAAAAACTCTTTCCTTTGAGCCGTGCTGATTTCAAGCTGCACGCTCATTCCTGACTGGCTTTCATTATTGATGTTTTCCTCGGCAGTTCCGGCAAATTTCCCGTCCACTTTGACCAATTCTGCGGAAAAGTCAGACTTTTTCAGAGATTTGACGATGGCTTTTGCCAGCTTTCTGTCCGTTCCTCCCACAAGCGTGTGCGGGCGGTCACCGGAATAGCCGTGGAATGCGATGGTATAGCGATGTTCTTTTATTTTCTGCAATGCCAGAGGCTCGTCAAAGTTTGTGCTTGTAATATGAAGATCCGAGTTATTCTCATCCTTTTTTCCCTCGAATAAATAAGTTGAATAATCATCTTTGAAAGCTCTGACAAGCTCGCTTACTCCGCCTTCTATTCTTCCTCCGTGAGGCGAAAAGATTAAACAGTCGCTTCCCGCTTTTTCGTGATACTCAATGTCATAGCCGCTTTTTTCGTGTTCCTGCAATTCCTTGAAATTCATGTATCTGTCCCCGGCCTGGATCTGAAAGTTCTCCCGGGTTGTTTTTTCGAACCACCTGTATACGCCATTTATCATCACTGCTGCGATCACCAAGTAGATGAGTACTTTTTTCTTCATTGATTATTCCCCTTTTACACTACCTTTCGATTTCTAAGCATGTCCTCGATGCCTCATTGTATATTTGGCTTTTTTGTGACACAGTTATTTTACGCTTTAGACATGACGCGTTCAATTATGAATAAGTTTGATAAAAAATAAAAATTTAAATAAAATGATGCTTTTTCATTAGTTTAAAAGATCGATAAATTTTAAGGAAAAAATCTCATAACAATAGGCGTCTTTTGTTGCACGACTTTCCCTACAGCCCATCCAGCGTGAGAAAAAGGCGTTCTATCAGAAACGGGGTATACGGTTTGATAAAAGTAAAATCGGCCGTGTCCGCCGGCTGCAGATGTTATATTTTCTTTTCCTCCCCGTTCTGTTATCCTATTACCGACAATAAAAATGCAGGTGATAAAACATGGAAACAGAATATGAAACAAAAGGCTACGACCTGACAAAAGTTTATGATTACAATCAATATCCGGATGTCCGCCACGGACGGTGCGACAATTGCGATTACACCCTTTTTAAAAGCTCTGTAAAAAACGGCCAGTTTTTGCGTGAATGCCGGCGCTGCGGCATGAAAAAAAGCATTTAGCGTTACAGCACATTCTTATATGTATAAAAAACTTGCCGACAAAGCTGCATGTAGCTTTGCCGGCAATACACTTCATGCTGTCAAATGCTTAAACATCTTTTTGATCTTTGTTTGTGACAAAGCCGTTGATCGATTCACCGATCTTTCCGCTAAGGTCGGCATTCAGATTGTTGAGATTTTGAATATATTCGCTGATGACATTTTGGATCGCTTGATTAAGTTCCGCATTTTCGCTTTTTGTGAGATCGGCCTCTCTCAGATCGATGCCGCTGTTTTTCTGAACCAGCTCATAGATCGATTCGCCAAAACCCGTGATAAGGCCGTTGACTCTCTCGATGATTTGAGCCGTTTCCTTGTCTTGCGGGCTGCCGCCCGCAGCCGGGAAAGACTTCTCATTTCCGTGTTGTTCAGCCATTTGCAGATCCTCCTCTCATAATGACAGACTCCTTCACAATATATGATAAAAAATCAAATCCTGTTTCCGCAGCAGCTTGATACGGCTGCTAATTGGTTGATGATGCATAAAAGGACGCCGCGAATCTGGAGCGGCGTCCTTTTTTTAATGAACGTTCGTATAAACTTCCTGCACATCGTCATCATCTTCAAGTACGTCAATGAGCTTTTCGACTTTTTCCTGAAGCGCTTCATCGACCTCTGCATAGGTTTGCGGAACCATTGTCATTTCGGCTGTCGCCATTTGATAGCCGCGCTCCTCCAAGTTTTTCTTTACTTCTTCAAACTGTTCCGGCTCTGTATAAATCTCGAACAGCTCTTCGCTCGTTTCAAGCTCCTCAGCGCCGGCATCAATGACCTCAAGCATAAACTCCTCTTCATCTATCTCAAGATCTTCACGCTCGATTGCAATATATCCTTTCCGGTCGAACATATAAGAAACGCATCCTGTTTCCCCCAAGCTGCCGCCGTTTTTGCTGAAGGCGGTTCTGACGTTTGTCGCCGTCCGGTTTTTATTATCTGTTAAACATTGGACCATGACAGCCACACCGCTTGGGCCGTAGCCCTCATACGTAATTTCCTCGTAGCTTTTTCCATCCTGGCTGCCGGAAGCTTTTTTGACGGCGCGGTCGATGTTGTCGTTTGGCATGTTTGCATTTTTGGCTTTATCGATGACGAGACGCAGACTTGCGTTAGATTCGGGATCGGGTCCCCCTTCTTTTGCGGCTACATATATTTCTTTGGCAAGCTTCATGAAAATTTTGCCGCGTTTAGCATCTTGGGCATTTTTTCTTCTCTGAATATTTTTCCATTTAGAATGGCCAGCCATATCTTTCTACCTCCAAAAAAATTCTCGTCTCTATGTACACTTTATACGGTTTTCCCCGTTTTTGTAAAGAAATCGGCCGAACGCTCACAAAAAAATTGCCGGGGAATCCCCGGCAATTCCCTGCTTGTCATTGGTTGCGCAAGCGGTTCAAATTGTTATTCGTCGTGTCTCCGCGATCCCTAATGTTCTGAGGGTCGTCGTTCATTTCACGGAGCCTTGTAAATGCGCCGTCGTCCTCGACAACTTGAACGGTCCGGTCTCCGGCAAATGTTTTGGCTGCTTTTCTAATTTGAGTTCTCTCATTATTTGTCAGCCGTTTATCTGACCGTACCGCGATGATGACCGTTTCGTTCGTTACGACGGCCTGACTCTCGTCAACATAATTCAATTTGTTGACGCGTCCAGTGATATTCCTGGAGATTTTACGGTTTTCCGGTCTGTTATAGCCTGTGTCCGCCGTGTTCACCAAATGATTGTGATAATTCATGTCTCCCCGGCTGAAAGTTCCATCGCCTGTTGGAACGGGATTGCCGTTGCCCGCTCGATTGTTCACGTTCGTTGCACCGTTTCTCCCGTTCATATTTTCAAGCATTTCTGTAACAGGACCGTCATTATCAAGACCGTTATTACGATTTGCATCATTTGAATAATATCCGATCGGACGCGTATTGTTTCCATTATCTATAGCGTCGTTCGTTCCGCAGGCAGATAGACCAGCTGTCAAAAGCAAAATACCCGAAAACACTTTCAGCTTGCTGTCCAATGGTAATACCCCCCGTAGAAAACCGCTGAATTTGAGCATTGCGCTCTTTTTTAGGATGTGCGGGATGTGAAGAGTTACCCTTGACAGTTATAGACAGTCCCGTGAAAAAGCATGAAAGTGTTTATAGCGGTCCACAATAAAAAAGGAACGATAGATCATCGTCCCATTCCGAATCAGTCTTCTTCATCTTCCGGTCTGTTAAACATCTGTCCGCCTGCGGGCTGCTGTCCGTACCCGCCCATACCGTACGGAGCTCCCATTTGCGGCATCTGTCCATATGGCGCTGCACCAGGAAAACCTCCCGGGAATTGGCCTGGCCCGCACCCGCAGTCATCTTCTTTGCCGTGTGCCATATTGGGATCGTGACCGACGTTTGCCGGTGCATATCCCGGAAACGGCTGATAAGGCGCGTATGCCGGAGCAGTCATTGGCTGATGATGATATCCGTGATGACCGGCATTGTCATGCCCCATGTTATCATCACCGTCATATTCAGCTGGAGATACATAGCTAGGCTGATGCATGTAAGGCATTTGAGCAGGATATGGATACCAAGGGTGGCATAATCCCGATCCAGGCAGCACCGGTGAAACAGGAATCCAGCAGCCTCCAGGATAGAACGGATAAGGATGCGGATGGTGATGGTGATGATATCCGGCCGCAGCTACATTTGGCATGCCGTGAAACTGCTTATTTTCCTCGCCTGCTGCACCGACATTCGGCGGCTGCGGAACATTCGGATAATTGACATTTTCCATATGATTCTCCTCCTCATTTGTCCATGGATTATACATGTTGGGGCCTTTCTCTTGATGTTCATAAGGTTTTGGAGGTGCGTACGGCTGATGAAGCTGATTGACGCTTTGATACAAATTTGAAATGTCGCCTTCAGGCAAACTTGACTGTCCGCTGTTCGGGACAGGCGGAACATAAGGAACCGAGGGCTTTTCTTTCGGTTTTATATCTTCAACATCAAGCTTGCTTTTCGGCTTTTCTTTTGCAAATGGATGTTCCTGCTGTTTTTTCGGTAACTCTTTTCGCATATTGAACTGTTCTTCTTTTTTGACCGGCACTCCCCCTGACGGTACTTTGATTTTCATGCCCGGCATGATCAAATCTGGATTGCTCAGCTGCGAATTCAGCTTTTTCAGTTCTTCAAAGTCCACTTCATATCTTTCCGCGATTTTTTCCAGAGAATCGCCCTTTTGGACAATATGAATTTTCAACGTTTTCCCCTCCTATGCAAAAACGTGAACGAACAGATGAGAATAACAAATATGCTTCTCCACAAATTTATGCGCATAGCGGAGGGGTTATGATAAAAACTTGTTCTCCAAAAAATTAACGGATTGTTAACATCCGATTCAGCGCAAGAATGGCATCTTTTGCGATATCTTGATCAACTTTGATCACGCCTGTCGGTTCACCTTTGTCAATCTGCTCCAGCGACCACAGCAAATGCGGCATGTCGATTCTGTTCATTGTCAAACAAGGGCACATATCTGGATTAAGGGATTCGATTTGTTTATCAGGATGTTCTTGTATGATGCGTGAAACAAGGTTCATCTCTGTTCCAATCGCCCATTTGCTCCCCGGTTCTGCTTCATTAATCGTATCGATGATTTTTTTTGTAGATCCGCTGAAATCGCTGAGTGCGACGACTTCATGGGTGCATTCCGGATGAACGATAACATGAATGTCCGAATCCCGTTCTTTAACGCTTTTGATATTCGCCGCGGTAAATTTTTCGTGAACAGAGCAATGCCCCTTCCACAAAATGATTTTTATGTCTTCCAAATCGCCGTTATACTCAAGTTTTTCTGCAATGGGATCCCATACCGCCATTCTGCTGAGAGGAATGCCGAGGTCAAATGCCGTATTGCGTCCCAAGTGCTGATCCGGAAGAAATAAAATCCTCTCCTTTTGCGATAGCGCCCATGTCAACATGCGGGCTGCATTTGAGGATGTCACGGACGCTCCTCCGTTTCTTCCTACAAAAGCTTTGATTTCCGCTGTCGAATTGACATATGTGAGCGGAATGACCGTATCGCCAAACAGCTCTGTCAGCTCTTCCCAAGCGCGATTCGTCTGCTGCATGTTGGCCATATCGGCCATCGAACAGCCTGCGCGCATGTCCGGCAAAACGACAATCTGTTCGTCCGAAGTGAGCATATCGGCTGTTTCCGCCATAAAATGTACGCCGCAGAACACGATATATTCCGCTTTTTTATTTTTTTGGGCGACTTGCGCCAGCTGAAGCGAATCTCCCGTCGCGTCCGCAAATTGGATCACTTCGTCTTTTTGGTAGTGATGCCCCGGGATAAACAGCCTTTCTCCGAATTTCTTTTTGATATTCAAAATCCTTCCGGCCATTTCTTCTTCGCTCAGTTCTTTATACAGCTCCGGCATCATGCCGGCGTTCCTGTCATGAATTAAGTTTAAAATAGACATCTGTCACCTCTCCAATCCCGCTTATTTTTTCAGATCGACATTCATGCTGATATCAAGGCTTTTCGCCGAATGAGTCAAGTAGCCCAATGAAATACAGTGCACCCCTGTTCCCCTGTATGCGGGGAGATTTTCAAAGGAAATTCCGCCTGAAGCTTCCGTAATAATGCCGGCGGGTGTCATTTCCGCAAATGCTTTCACCTTGTCAGGAGGACAATTGTCAAACATAATGATATCGGCTCCAGCCGCAATCGCTTCATGAAGCTCTTGCTCTGACTCGATCTCCACTTCGATTTTGACCATATGGCCGCACGCTGCCCGTGCTTTTTCAACTGCTTTTAAAATCGAGCCGCAGGCGGCAATGTGGTTGTCTTTAATCATGATGCCGCCGTCCAAGCCAAAGCGGTGATTGCAGCCCCCGCCGATTTTGACCGCGGATTTTTCAAGAATGCGCAGGCCCGGCGTCGTCTTTCTCGTATCGCAAATCGCGATATCCGGATCATTCAGCCTGATCACGGACTGCTTTGTTAAAGTGGCAATCCCCGACATTCTTTGAATGAGATTCAGCACGACCCGTTCGCCGGTCATGAGAGAAGCTGCACGGCCTTTGAGCCGCGCGATCGTTTCTCCTTTATGAACCGCTTCGCCATCTGTTTTCAGCATTTGCACGGCGATCGTTTCATCGAGCAGCCGAAAGCCTTCGAAAATTACTAATTCTCCTGCAAACAATCCGTCATCCTTCGCTGTAATGACAGCTTCACATTGAAGATTGTCGTCAAAAACGGCTTCAGAAGTGAAATCCCCCCAGCCGATATCTTCCTTGAAAAATTCTTTAAGCATGTTCCTAAGTATGAGCCGCTGCATATTTCACCATCCCTTCGTTTTGTCTGATCTTGATCCCGCCTTTTGTGTGAACGATTTGCTTGCCATGCCAGTTTTTATCATCAGGCACCGGGCAATCCGAACGGTAATGGCCGCCTCTGCTTTCTGTACGAAGCAATGCCGAGGCCGTCATCTGCTTGGCGGTCTGCCATAAATGAGCTAATTCAAGCTGTTCTTTTGTGATTTCTTTCACATTCACGATTTGAAATGGCACTCGCTCAAGCCATTCTTTCACCTTCGTCAATTCATCCTCCGTTCGCACGATCGCCACATGATCCGTCATGTGTTTTTGAATATCATCCACATCTGTCAGGGGAACAGAATATGTCACATCCTCAGGCTGAGGAGGTTGGCCTCTGACAGGCTCAGATTTTTGATAAGCTTGTATCCGATCCGCCGCTCTCCTTCCGAAGACGATGCATTCCAAGAGAGAATTGCTTGCCAGACGGTTGGCGCCGTGAAAGCCGGTGCATGCGGCTTCCCCAATCACATAGAGGTGTGGAACGGCCGTTTCCCCCCATCTGTTCACAGAAACGCCCCCCATTAAAAAATGCATGCCCGGTGAAACCGGAAGCCGGCCTTCTTCAATGGAAATTGCGGCTTTTTCGCAAAGAGAGGAAATCGTAGGGAAGCGGCTTTTAAAGTTTGATATACGGCTAATATCCAAAAATACGCTGCTTCCGAAGGCTAGCTTTTCGTGAATCGCACGAGATACGATGTCCCGCGGTGCTAAATCCTGCATGGGGTGAATGCCTTCCATCACCCGCTGTCCGTTTTCATCAACCAAGACAGCGCCTTCTCCGCGCACAGCTTCTGAAACAAGCCCTTGTGCGCGCCCGTCTTTGACGAGCAATGTAGGATGGAATTGAACGAATTCCAAATCTGCGAGCTCGGCTCCTGCCCGATACGCCAAAGAAATCGCATCGCTTGTCACAGAACGGTTATTCGTGTTGATTTGAAATAGATTTCCGCAGCCTCCTGCCGCCAGCACAACAAAATCTGCTTTCCTGAGAAAAGCCTTTCCCTGGCGGTCTTTCGTCCAGACGCCCGCACAGCGTCCGTCTTCAATCCATAAATCCGCCGCCGTTTCGTATTCTTTCAGTTTGACGTGAGGACCGAGCCTTCCGATTAAGTGCCGGATCAGCGCCTGCCCCGTAGCGTCTCCCCCGGCATGCAAAATTCTGTTCATCGAATGTGCGCCTTCTTTGCCGAGGCTGAGCTTTCCGGATTCGTCAGTATCAAAAGGGAAATGCTGAAGAATCAGCTCATCAACAAGGCGCTGGCCGTCTTTAATGGCATCTTGAACCGCTTCGATTTGATTGTGGCCGCATCCGGCATACAATGTGTCGTCCGCATGAGCTGACCAGGAATCGCGAGGCAATACAGCCGAGGCAATTCCTCCCTGAGCGAGGGTTGAATTGCTGTCTTTTACAGATGCTTTCGTCATCACAATCACTTCATAAGACGGCGGAATGGATGCAGCAAAAGACAGCGCAGCGGCACCTGCTCCGACAACAATTATCGTCTGATGAGACATGTCGACTCCTCCTGTAAATTTACATGTGTCTTGACACCTATATTTACATATCGATAAAATAAACTCAAGTATTTTTTATAAAGAATGGGAGACGAGAGCCGTGATTTATCTTGATTATGCTGCGACGACACCGGCGGCAAAAGAAGCCTTGGACGCGTTTCAAAAACTGAGCACAGATGTGTATGGAAATTCGAGCAGTCTGCACGATGCGGGAGGGAAGGCCGAAAGTATTCTGCGCTACTGCCGCCAAAGAATGGCGGAACTTTTATCCGGGGAAGAAGAAGGCGTTTATTTTACGAGCGGCGGCACCGAAGCCAATTTTTTGGCGATTCACTCCATCTTAAATGGACTCCCCGCCGGAAAGCAGCGTTTTTTAATGACAGAAATGGAACATCAGTCAATCCACATTTTGAAGCGGCATCTTGAGATACTGGGGTTTGAAGTCGACTTGATGAAACCGAACGCTTCAGGCATCATCACAACAGAGATACTGGAACGGCACCTCCGTCCTGATACAGGTCTCGTCTCAATTCAGCATGCCAACTCAGAAACAGGCGTCATCCAGCCCCTGGCAAAGCTTTCGGCTTACTTGCATAAGCGGGACGTGCTCCTGCACAGCGACTGCGTACAGACCTTTGCCAAAATTCCGGTCGGCATTGATGAGCTCGGCGCTGATGCCTTATCTGTTTCAAGCCATAAAGTATACGGACCAAAAGGAGTTGGAGCGGTCTATATTCGGCCTGGTGTGAACTGGAAACCCGTCTACCCGGGCACTTTGCATGAAAACGGATTGAAGAGCGGCACCGTCAATGTCCCTGGAATCGGCGCTTTCATTACCGCTGCCGAGTTGACAATAAAGCGTATGGATGCCGCGTATTTCAAACATCAGGAGCTGCGCACCCGTTTTCTGGAAAAGGCAAAAGGCCGGAAGCTTCCCGTCTCCCTCGCTGTGCCCGATTCGGCAAATTCGCATGTTCTGCCGCATATTATAGGTTGTTTTTTTCATTCCTTTGAAGGACAATATACTATGCTGGAATGTAATCGGAGAGGAATTTGCATTTCTACCGGAAGCGCGTGTTCAGCGGGCTATCATGAGCCGTCAAATACGATGAAAGCCCTTTTAGTCCCAAGGGAGCTCGCGCTTCAATTCGTCCGAATTTCGTTCGGATGCGATACGACAAGCGAACATGTTGATAAGCTGTTGGACGTTTTTGAAGATATGATGCATGAGAAAGGAGACCATCGGATTGACAGACGGATTAAAACTTACGGGAGCTGAGCGGCGCCAGCAGCTTCTGGCCTGGCTGAAGGTGTCTGAGGCTCCGCTGACAGGAAGCGAACTGGCGAAAAGAGCATCTGTTTCACGGCAGGTCATCGTACAGGACATTTCTTTATTAAAAGCAAAAAACGAACCGATCATCGCAACAAGCCAAGGATACGTGTATTTGCGGTCAGCCCTCGGCAAAAAAAAGCCGGTTCAGCGGATCATCGCCTGTGACCATGAGCCGGAAAAAACGGAGGAAGAACTGAATCTGATCGTCGACTTTGGCGTAACGGTGAAAGATGTAACGATTGAACATCCGGTCTACGGCGACTTAACAGCTTCGATCAGGGTCAGCACAAGAAAAGAAGTCTCGGATTTCGTCAAAAAAATCTCGTCGACAAACGCCGCTTATCTGTCTCAACTGACAAACGGCACCCATCTGCACACATTGGAGGCAGATGACGAAGAGAAGATCGAACAAGCTTGCGACGCCCTGCAAAAAGCGGGCATCCTCATTCCCGAATAAAGAAAAGGTCCTTTGCCGTCATCTACGCAAAGGACCTTTCTTTATAATGTATACGCATTGTAGGCTCCGAGCATTTTCACCTTGCAGCCCAAAGCTTCAAGCTCAGCTATCGCACCCGGAATCAGCACGTCGTCCAGTGCCATTTCAATATCAATAATGAAAAAATAATTGCCGAGACCGGTTTTTGTCGGCCGCGATTCAATTTTAGAAAGATTCAAATTTCTCCAGGCGAAAGCCGACAGCACTTGATGGAGAGCCCCTGATTTGTCCGAAGGAAGGGTTACCAGCAAAGTCGTTTTCGGCCTTCCCGTCAAGTGCGGATTGACCGGCGGAGATGCCTCGTGATCCGGATGAAGCATCACAAATCTCGTGTGATTGTATTCATAGTCATGCACATCTCTTTTGACGATGTCTAATCCATACGTAACGGCTGCCATTTCATTGGCGATTACGCCAATGTTCTCGTCCGGATGTTCACTCACGTATTTTGCAGCTGCTCCGGTGGATGTCGCATATTCAAACGGAATGGAGCGGAACCAGCTGTGCAAAAATTTATGGCATTGCGCGATGGCATGGGAATGGGAATAAACCTTCTGAATGTCTTCCCAAGCCTCTTTTCTTGCAGGATGCACAAGTAAATGCTGACGGATGGGAGCGGTGATTTCTCCGACAATATAAAGAGGCTGTTCGTGGATTAAGTAGTCTATTGTCAGATTGACCGATCCTTCAATCGCATTTTCAAGCGGGACGACAGCCAGATCAATCTCGCCGTTCATCGCCGCATCCATACATGCGGGTATCGTGTTAAATGCTTGCTGGTCTGCATCTGAAAAGCAGGAGCAGACGGCAAGGTGCGTAAATGTTGCTTCTGGACCTAAATAACCTACTCTCATACTCATGATATATACTATTCTCTCCCTTTAAGCGCCCGAACCTAGTATTTCGACCTTTTCTACGAATTCCAGCTTTCTTAATTTGTTCATCAGCAAATCGATATTTCCATCCATTCCTCTCGTACTGACGGACAGCGTGACATTCGCTCTTCCTTGAAGAGGGATGGTCTGATGGATCGACAGCACGTTGCAGCCCGATTCAGCCACCACTTGGAGCAGATGGGACAGCGTTCCCGAGCGGTCCTCCAAATGAAAAAAAAGCGTAATAATCTGTTCCTTGACCATCGTATAAAAAGGAAAAACCGCATCTCTGTACTTGTAAAAAGCGCTTCGGCTCAAATCTACCTTTTGGACGGCTTCAGCTACAGATTCCGCTTTTTTCCGCTCAATCAGCTTTTTGACCTCAAGTGTTTTCCGCATTGCCTCCGGCAGCACGTCTTCCCTGACAAGATAAAAGGTCTCCTCTTTCACAGACTTTTCTCTCCTTTTAAAAACCCTGATTCCTTTACATTGATCCGGCGAAAGGAAAGGCGTTCCTTTCAGCTAAAAGTCGGAGAGCTTGCCTGGCAAACTCTCCGGTATGATCAGTCGATAAATTCAAATTCAAATTCGAGAAGACGGATTGTATCTCCATCTTTTGCACCGCGGGCCCGAAGCGCGTCATCAACGCCCATTCCGCGAAGCTGTCTGGCGAAACGCTTAACAGACTCGTCTCTTGAAAAATCCGTCATTTTAAATAAGCGTTCAAGCTTGGCTCCGCTGAGCACAAAGGTGCCGTCAGGATCACGGCTGATCTCAAACGGCGCTTCCTCATCCTCAAGCTTATACATGACTCTGTTTTCAGTCATGTCTTCTTCGTCGTAGAGCGGGAATTCCGGTGTCGTTTCCAAACGGTCGGCAATCTCAAACAGCAGATCCCTCAACCCCTGTCTGGTCAACGCGCTGATTGGAAAAACAGGATAATCATCTGTAAGCTTTTCTTTGAATGCCTTCAGATTTTCTTCCGCATCCGGCATATCCATTTTATTGGCGACAATAATTTGAGGACGTTCTGTCAGCCTCAGATTATACTGTTCAAGCTCTTTATTGATGGTCACATAATCTTCATACGGGTCGCGCCCTTCAAGACCCGACATGTCGATCACGTGCACGATGACGCGCGTTCTTTCGATATGTCTGAGGAATTGGTGTCCGAGGCCAACCCCTTCGTGCGCCCCCTCAATCAGTCCCGGAAGATCTGCCATGACAAAGCTGCGGCCGTCTTCCGTTTCGACCATTCCGAGATTCGGGTTCAGCGTTGTAAAGTGGTAATCGGCAATTTTCGGCTTGGCCGAAGACACGACAGACAGGAGCGTTGACTTTCCGACGCTTGGGAAACCGACAAGACCGACATCGGCCAAAACTTTCAGCTCGAGAACGATATAGCGCTCTTTGCCGGGTTCGCCGTTTTCAGAAAGCTGCGGCGCCGGGTTGGCAGGCGTCGCGAAACGGGTATTGCCTCGTCCGCCGCGTCCTCCTTTTGCGATGACGGCTTCCTGTCCGTGCTCCGTTAGATCAGCGATGACCTGCTTTGTATCATCGTCAATGACAACCGTGCCGGGCGGGACTTTTACAACCATGTCTTCTGCATTTCGGCCGTGCTGGTTTTTAGACATGCCGTGTTCTCCGCGCGTCGCCTTAAAATGTCTTTGATATCTAAAATCCATCAGCGTGCTGAGGCCTTCGTCAACTTTGAAAACGACGTCTCCGCCTTTTCCGCCGTCACCTCCGGCAGGGCCTCCTTTTGGCACATATTTTTCGCGGCGGAAAGCAACCATTCCGTTGCCTCCGTCTCCGCCTTTTACGTATATTTTTACCTGATCAACAAACATAATGTCCTCCGTTCTATTCCTAAAAAACCGCTTTACTTGATATGAATTTCGGCGATGCACTCACAGTCTGTTACATCAAGCCGCTTGATTTCATAAAAATCAGCCAGTGAATGATGAAAGTCTTTGATACCGGTCAGCTTTGTGAATACGCCGTGGAAATCCAGAAAGATGACGAGCCGGTCGTCCGGACCGTCCGTCTGCAGCGTGATCGTCAGATGATTGTCGCCGCCTTTCAAAACGGCATCCTCAAAAGTCCCAAACAGCTTTCTGACGAAAACGACGAGCTTCTCTTCATAAGCTGACAAGTCTCTGACCTGACCGATCACCTCATATTCAAGCGTCAGCGAATGGGCCATCCAGTTAAATGTAAGCAGCTCATACGCCGCACGCGGGATTTTAAGGTTTGAAAGCTTTGATTCATGCTGAGCTTCGATGACCACTTCATCAATAATTTCAAATACGCGGTCATACTTTTTTAATGTTAAGTTTCCTTTAATCAATTGCAGTTTATTCATCCAGTCGTGCCTTGAGTGGCTGAGCAGATGAATAAGCTCATGGGTCAAAGCCTTATCGTCCATCGTCTTTTCTTGTTTTTTCGAAGTTTCTTCCATTTTTGCACTCCCAATCGTTTGTTCTCTATTTTAGGAGTCTGATCCAGTTTGTACTTTGAATTATAACAGAGAAGGCAGTATAAATGAAACACGTTTATATACTTTAAAGAAGCAGAATCAGAGCGGAACCCCGGCCTTGTCCAGGGGGCGGGAAGGTGTTTTTAAACAAGTCACGGTGCTGTATGTAAAAAACTCCGGTCAGAACGACCGGAGTTTCGTTTAAAGGTTAGGCTACAGGATATACGCTCACTTTTTTGCGGTTACGCCCGAAACGTTCGAATTTAACAGTTCCGTCGACTTTTGCATATAGAGTGTCATCTCCGCCGCGCCCAACGTTTTCACCTGGATAGATTTTTGTTCCGCGCTGACGATAAAGGATGGAACCGCCAGATACGAATTGACCGTCTGCACGTTTAGCACCTAGGCGCTTCGCCTCAGAGTCACGTCCGTTCTTCGTTGAACCTACTCCTTTTTTAGATGCAAAAAACTGAAGATCTAATCTTAGCATGTAGCTCACCTCCTATATTCTGTTCGTCGTTACTTTTAAGTAACCTTTGTAGTCTCGTTCGATCGTTTCAAGGGAGACGATCATGCCTTCGAGAAGGAGCTGCGCCTTTTCAAAAGCCTCCCGATCCGTACCGTCCGGGAATCCGAAAGATAAAAATCCGCCGTCTTCCCCGAGGTCAATGACCGGCTCAATGCCCGTCAGCTTCATGACGGCATTGACAGCTCCAAAGGCGACCGCCGATGCCCCTGCACAAACGAGATCCTGACCATGTTCAGCAAAATTCGCATGTCCCGACATTTCAAAGCCTAAGATATCTTTGTTCGATCGGGCTCTGGTAACCTTTGCATGAATCATATCATACACGCCTTAAGCGTTGATTTTTTCGATTACAACTTTAGTGTAAGGTTGACGATGACCTTGTTTTTTATGTTGGTTTTTCTTCGGCTTGTACTTAAATACGGTAATTTTTTTCGCGCGGCCTTGTTTTTCAACTTTGCCTGTTACCGTAGCGCCTTCAACCGTAGGGCTGCCAACTTTAACATTTTCACCGCCGACAAACAATACGTTGTCAAAAGTAACTGTTTCGCCGGCTTCAGCAGCAAGCTTTTCGACGTATACAGTCTGGCCTTCTTCAACTTTGATTTGTTTTCCGCCTGTTTGAATAATTGCGTACATCTCTGCACCTCCTAATAAACTAAGACTCGCCAGTCACAGGGGGCTAAGAAAGCACTTAACACCTGTGCTGAGCGGTTGTAGCACGGGTGCTACATCCATAACATTAAAAAATATACCAGAAAAGAGCTCGAGTGTCAATGTCTTTTAGAAGGATGGATATAGTCAATAAACCAAAAGCAGATCTTCCATTGAGGAAGTCGTGCGCTTGTCTGTAAAATAAGCGTGGAGAATTTCGTTTTCATCAAGCTGGCTCAGTTTTTGTCCGTCCTTCTCAATAATGATCGGGTGTTTGCAGCCTCTTTTAAACAGGAGCATGACCTCATAAATCCGCTGTTCGGCGCACACCGTGATCGGGGCAAGGCGTCGCACTTCCCTCTCCTTTCCGTAATACCGTTCAAGCAAAAAACGGATATGGGCGTAATGGCGATTGCGATATTCCTGGTAAAGGGATGCAGCCAAAAATACGAGGAGCACCCAAGCGCTCAGCTGTGACGGGGAAACCAACAGAATCACCGCGATTAAAACAGTACAGCAAAAGCACGACACAGCCAGCATCATCCGCTGTGCTTTCTGATACGGAAGGTGTTTTGAAAGCAGCAAAAACATCAGCTTCCCGCCGTCAAGCGGCCAAACCGGAAACAGATTAATCAAGAGGATGGTCAGATTGTAAAAGGTAAACGTTTCAAATATATGAGGGCTGACGAGCGAATTGACCGCCAAAAGCCAGGCTGCAAATTGAAGCCAAATATGCTGAACAGGCCCCGCGGCAATGACGGCCAGCTCTTCCTTTAACGGTCTGTTGCCATGTTCATCGACTTCAAGCGTTCCCCCAAAAGGCAGCAGGTAAATGCCTTTAATTCTCCATGAAAAATAAACGGCAGCAGCAGCGTGGCCAAGCTCGTGGATCAAAATAACGATCATTAAACAAAACAGCGCTTTAATATGTCCTGTCATGATACCGATCGCCATGACAAGCCACAGCAGCGGGTGAATGTGAAGCTTGGTGAAGAGCTCCGTCCATTTATTCAAATGTGATCACCTGTATCGGATCAACAAATTCCTCTCCTTGTTTGATCGCAAAGTAATAGACGCCTTTTTGATTTTTATCCTGCTTAATCGTTCCGAGCTTCGTTCCTTTATCTATAAAATCGTATAAAGCGACATCCGCTTTTTTCAGCTGGCCGTAGTAGGTATAGCTGTTGTCCGCATGCTGCAAAACCACCGTCAGGCCCGTTTCCGGATTTTTGTCCACTTCAATGACATAACCTTCCTTCATGCTGCGGATCGTTTCGTCTTCTGTTTCTACCTTAATGCCCTGGCCTGAGAATTTCTCCTGAACCTTTCCCATGGCAGGAACAGCGAGATCTTGATTCACCTCGACCTGACCGGATGGTTTGTCGCCTTTCGGTTGAAAGAATGCGAGGGGATCGCCAAACTTGGATTCATACCAATTCTGGAGAGCCGCAAATTGGAACTCTTCAGTAAACACCTGGCTGATGACCGGTTTGATTTGGTTTGCGGGTTCAAACTGGCCTTTGTAGGCAATAGCGGACATAAGGACAAGACATGCCGACAGAAGACATTTCATGATGAGCGCATCCGCTTTGACAAGAGGGTGCTTCCCATTTATCAGCAGGGAGCTTCCCTCAGGCGGAGGGAAGTCTCCGGCCTTTTCATCTTCCGAAAAGGCTGTCCATGCAGGCGACTTGACCGGCAGCTTTTTGCCGCCTGACGAAAAGGGCTGTTTATCCGGCGCCTTCCGCTTTCTTTTCCTGGCCATTCTTTTTCGAATCTCATCTGCTCTATGACTCATAACCCTCATCCTTTACATTCAGGTTCATTTGTTCAATGATATGTCTTGTCCCAGGCGTTTATGACGGTATATTGACATAAAACTAAAAGGTTTCATATAATAGATAGGAAACCTTTTGGTTTTACTTTTTTCTAGGAGGTCTATTATGAGCAATCAACAAGTGCCTGATATACATAAACAGGCTGTTTTTCACGCATCGATAGAAAAAGTGTGGGAGGCCGTCGCCACCAGTGAAGGCATCGCCGCCTGGTTTATGCCAAATGATTTCCGTCCGGAGATCGGCTGTGAATTCACCTTGCAGTCTCCGTTCGGCCCCTCTCCTTGCAAAGTGATTGAGCTTGAAGCGCCGCATCGACTCGCTTTCAGCTGGGATACGTCTGGCTGGATCGTCACATTTGAATTGAAAGAGCTGTCTGCAGAAAAAACCGAATTTACCCTGATTCATTCAGGATGGGGCGCGCCGGAAGAAACGGTTGCAAAAGCGGGAGAAAAACAAGCGGATGTCCGCAATCGGATGAATGGCGGCTGGGAAGCGATCGTCAATCAAAAGCTGCGTCAGGCAGTTGAAGGCTAGTGACATCCTCGGCCGTAAAACATGATGTGTTCCAAGCCGTTTCCGATCCCTCACGGCGAAAGATGCTGAAGCTCCTCGCCGGCAGGGAATTGCCTGTAACAGATATCAGCACTCATTTCCCAATGAGCCGAACGGCTGTTTCAAAGCATCTGAGAATTTTATCAGAAGCCGGGCTTGTCAGCGGGAGAAAAGCGGGCAGAGAAAAACTGTACAGGCTTCATCCCGAACCTCTCGCCGAGCTGCAGCAATGGCTCGCCTACTTCGACATATATTGGGACAATAAGCTTTCCTTGTTAAAGCACAAAGTCGAAAACGATCAATGAAACTGCGAAAAAAGCAATCTCGCTTTGGAGATTGCTTTTTTTGCAGTTAAGCGCGTACGCCGAAAAATGATTTAATCTTTGCGAAAACGCCTTTATTTTCTTCTTCAAACGACTGTAAAGGCACAGATTCGCCCAGCACGCGGCGGGCGATGTTCCGGTATGCGATTGAAGCTTTATTGTTCGGATCCATGACGACAGGCTCCCCGTTATTGGAAGCTTTAATCACTTCGTCATCATCCGCAACAATACCGATCAGTTCGATCGACAAGTGCTGAATGACTTCATCAACATCCAGCGTATCGCCGTTTTTCATTAAGTGGTTGCGGATCCGGTTGACGACAAGTCTCGGCGGCTCAATATTTTCTTCTTTTTCAAGCAGGCCGATAATCCGGTCGGCGTCACGAACAGCGGAGATTTCCGGTGTCGTCACGACAATCGCTTTGTCAGCACCCGAGACCGCATTTTTATAACCTTGCTCAATCCCTGCAGGGCAGTCGATGACAATGTAGTCGAAGTCTTGTTTGAGCTGCTGTACAAGCTTGACCATCTGCTCGGGAAGAACAGCCGACTTATCGCTTGTCTGAGCGGCCGGGAGCAAATAAAGCAAATCATCGAAGCGTTTGTCTTTCACAAGCGCCTGATGGATTTTGCATCGCTCCTCAACGACATCTACCAAGTCATATATGATTCTATTTTCAAGGCCCATGACAACATCAAGATTGCGCAGGCCGATATCCGTGTCAACGAGACATACCCGTTTTCCCAAAATGGCCAAGGCGGTGCCAAGATTTGCGGATGTCGTCGTTTTGCCTACTCCGCCTTTCCCCGAGGTTATTACGATAGCTTCACCCAATTTTACATTCCTCCCTCAAGCCTTGTTAAACTAGGTCTTAAATGAGCTAATTGCTGAAGGCGGTCAATGACCATATTCTCATTTTCATCTAAATAAGCACATTCCATGTCGTTCCCTTCTTGGATGTGGTCTGGGGAGCGATTGAGCACATGATTGATACGCAATTGAGTCGGTCTCATATCCGAAGCCGCAATAACAGCTCGTTTATTTCCATTAAAACCGGCGTGGGCAATCCCTCTTAATGAGCCGAGGATGAAAATATTCCCTCCGGCCTTCACCATTCCTCCCGGATTCACATCCCCAATCAGAAGCAAATCACCCTCCGTTTCGAGGACTTGCCCTGAACGGACAATTTTAGCGACAGAAATAATTTCGCTTTCCGCTTTTAAACGGTTTGCTTCATCTTTGGTCATGACTTCACTTTCAATGGAGTGGATGAACAGATTTTGTTTCTCTGTGATCACATCGGTCAGGATCTGTTCTTGCTCCTCTGTCACATAACGGTGGCCGAGCTTAACGAGCACACTGATTTTCTGGCCTTTTCCATCCATATAATGTTCGAGTGACAGCATATCCTGAAGACCGTACAATAATTCTTCAAAAGAGCATGTGTCATCAAGATGAAGCGTCAATCCATTTTTCGTTCCTTTAATTGTTACGTATTGCTGCTTTTGGGTCTTCACGGTGTTCACCTCAACATCATACTCTTTTCGACATCGGCTCATAAAATCCTCTTTTACTCATTCCTCAGCTCTTTCTTAAGACTGGTAAAAAACCACTTGAACGGGTAAATGAGCAAAAGGCCGCCAACAGCGTTCAGCCCAAGCGTAGGCAGGAGCCTGCCGAGCACAAATTGATGGAACGGCATGATTTCCGGACGTATCAGCATCTGCACGCCATATTGGTAGAATTCAAGAACACAGACGGCGAGCAGCGAAATAAAAATGACGACCAGCGCGTTTGTCTGCAATACTTTGAATGCTTTTGACGATAAATAGCAAATACCGGCAAAACCGAACATATATACACCTAAAAGGTCGGTGTAATTAATATCATATAACAATCCGAAAATAAATCCATATGTAATGGCAAAAGGCTGATTGACATAAGCCGTCATAAAAACTAAGACAAGCAGCAGAAAACGCGGGATGAGCTGCTGTTCTTCCGTCACAAAAGGCAGGTTGACAAAATCCGCATAGACGCTGTCAGATACTAAAACAAACATCATAACGACGGGAAGAAGGAAGCGTTTCACGAACCTTCCTCCTCATCGTCCATCTTGTCGACATCCACCGTATCAAGCGTTCTGTCGACGACGATGACGTTATCAAGGTTATACATATCGGCCGCCGGCTCTACATAAGCGATTTTCGTCAAGCCGTAGGAATCGGGTTCAACCTCTGTCACTTTTCCGATCGTCAGGCCTTTCGGAAAAACGCCGCCCGCGCCGGAAGTTTCGACGAGGTCTCCTTTTTTCACTTCCCTGTCTTCATCAGGCTCAATGATTTCCATTGACAGCGCCTTTTTCTCGGAGTCGTAGCCGTTGATGATTCCGTTGACCGTTTTCTTGCCTTTATTTGCAGCGATAACCGTAGAAATTCTGTTGTTTCTGTCTGTTGCGCTTAAAAGCTGGACGGTGGAAGTGAAATTGTTCACTTTTGTGCTTTTGATTTTTCCGATCAAGTTGCCGTTTTCATCTGTGACCGCCATATCCTTTTCGACGCCGTGCTTAGAACCTTTGTTAATCGTGATCAGGTTCCACCACTCATACTTATCGGGATTTCTGGCGATAACGGTCGCCAGAATCGGCGTGTAGTCTTTAATAGATTTCAAATGGCCGAGCTCTTTTCTTAAAGACTTATTTTCATTTTCAAGCTCTTGCAGCTTTGCCTCGTATTGCGTCTGGCCGTCGAGCTTTTTCCGCAGGCGCTCATTTTCGCTGTACGTATTTTTTAAGTCTTCGATATTTTCAAAGAAGCCCGCAAAAAATTGAGCGGGCGTATGAAAAATCGTCTGGAATACACCAGTTGTATCGCCAATAAATTTTTCGGGCCAAGTTGCATTCCGGTCATTCTTTAACGAAAATCCAATCATTGCCACTAAAATGATGATACAAAGGAGTAAAAGCATCAACCGTTTATTCGTAAAAAACTGCGGCATGATTATACACCTCTTCTATTCCCTGTGTCCTTAATTTTTGCCTTTAAATAGATGAATTTGCTCGAGCGCTTTACCTGTTCCGATCGCTACACAGTCAAGAGGGTCTTCCGCAATTAAAACCGGCATTTTCGTTTCTTCGCTGATGACTTTGTCCAAGTGGCGCAGCAGCGCACCGCCTCCCGTGAGGACGATTCCGCGGTCCATAATATCAGCCGCGAGTTCAGGCGGAGTTTTTTCAAGCGTATTTTTTACGGCATCGACAATTGCAGTCACAGTGTCGCGAAGCGCCGCTGTAATTTCTTTTTCAGTGATTTCAATCGTTTTCGGCAGACCTGTTAAAAGATCGCGGCCGCGGATTTCCATGCTTTCTCCGTTTTCAGAAGCTTCGGCAGAACCGATTTCAAGTTTGATCGCTTCCGCAGTACGGTCACCGATCATCAAGTTATATGTTTTTCTAATATAAGTAATGATTGCTTCATCCATTTCATCACCGGCAACGCGGATAGACTGGGATGTGACGATGCCGCCGAGGGAAATAATCGCGACTTCGGTCGTTCCGCCGCCGATGTCGACCACCATGCTTCCAGTCGGTTCCCAAACAGGAAGATTGGCTCCGATCGCCGCTGCAAACGGTTCTTCAATCGGATATGCATCTCTCGCCCCGGCCTGGCGCGTGGCGTCGATAACCGCACGCTGCTCAACCGCCGTAATTCCCGACGGGACACAAACCATGACATACGGCTTTCTCGCAAATAAGCCTTTGTTTTTAACAGCTTTGCTAATATAATGTTTCATCATTGTCGCTGTTGTTTCATAATCAGCGATTACGCCATCTTTCATCGGGCGGAGGGCGACGACATTGCCGGGCGTACGTCCGATCATGTTTTTCGCATCGTTTCCGACTGCAACGATCTGCTTTGTATCTGTTTGCAGCGCAACGACGGAAGGCTCCCTGACGACAATTCCTTTACCTTTCACAAAAACAAGCGTATTCGCCGTTCCTAAATCTATTCCAAGGTCTCTCGCACCAATTCCAAACATTTGTATGTATCTTCCTTTCTTAAAACAATATTCCTAAGCAAAAACCCATAAATTCTATTATAGCTTAATTTAATGAAAAAAAAAGTGTTACAAATATCCTTTTTCTTTTAAGCTCACAAATTTTTGATCACCGATGATGATATGATCGAGCAATTCAATTCCAAGCAGCTGTCCGGACTCGTGAAGGCGCTGTGTAACTTCTATATCTTCGCGGCTTGGAGCCGGATCTCCGGACGGATGATTGTGGACGCAGATGAATGAGGCTGCGGAGCGCTTTAACGCTTCCTTAAACACTTCCCTCGGATGAACGATTGAAGAGTTCAAGCTTCCTATAAAAATTGTGCGCTTGTGGATCACCTGGTTTTTCGTGTTCAGATACAGGCATACGAAGTGCTCCTGAGACAGAAAGCGCATATCCCCCATTAAAAAATTGGCCGCATCTTCGGGAAAACGGATCACATAACGGTCTTTGCAGGCAAGGCTGTGAATGCGCCGGCCAAGTTCGAGCGCCGCCAAAATCTGCACGGCTTTGGCGCGGCCGATCCCGGAAATGCTTGAAAGCTCCTCAGCGGATGCTTCTTTTAACAAACGGAGGCCGTCAAACGTTTGAAGCAGCCGGCTTGAAAGCTGAAGAACCGATTCTTTTTTCGTCCCGGTCCTGAGCAGTATCGCGAGCAGTTCATGGTTTGACAAACTTTCGGCGCCTGTGTTGAGAAGGCGCTCCCGCGGCCTTTCTTCATCAGGAAAATCCTTTAATTTCAATGGCAGATCGTTTATGATAAACCCTCCCTTTTGATTCCCTTCTCGTTCGGTTCATCAAAAGGAGTGTAGATCAAACGTTTTCAGCATTCTCATCGTTTTGGAAATCGGAAGACCCACAACTGTATAATAGTCACCCTTTATCTGTTTGACAAAAAGCGCGCCTTTTCCTTGTATTCCGTATGAACCGGCTTTATCAAACGGCTCTCCCGTAGCGATGTAAGCGCTGATTTCCTTTTCTTCAAGAGGCCAAAAAGAGACTTCGGTTTCTTCAAAAAATGTTTCGCATCTCTCGCCGTCCTTAATGCAGACGCCGGTGAGCACTGAATGGGTCTGTCCCGAAAGCATGCTCAGCATCCTTTTTGCATCTTCAGCATCTTTGGGCTTGCCCAAATAAGCCTCGTCATAAAGAACTATAGTATCGGCGCCAAGGACGACGGCATCAGGATATTGTTCGGCTACTGCACGCACTTTTTGTTCCGCCAACCATTTGACGTTTTCTGCTGGTGAAAAGTTTCGAATTAATTTTTCTTCCGCGTTGCTCGTAACGATGCTGTACGGAATCTGCAGGAGATCGAGGAGTTCCTTTCTGCGGGGTGATTGTGAAGCCAATATGAGCTGTCGGGTCATAAGAAGACATCCTTTCAAAGGTTTTTGCATAGGAAAAAAAGATACCTGTTTTATCCTACCAAAAGAACGCCGCCGCCACAATTTCAGAAAAGTAACTTTTTAATGACAAAAATCGTGAAAATAAAAAAACCAGCGCATCTGATATGCTCCCCTAAAAGTAGACAGATGAAAAAAAAATCTGTTTACTTTGGGGAAGTTTTTTATGGCTGGGAAATGGTACACGATAGAAGAAAAACTGAACATTCTGTCAGAATGTGATCAGGGAAGTGCTTCGGTGAAAGAGATTGCGGGCAAGTATGGTGTTCACGTTTTAAATCACGATCGTCTGCAAGAAAAACTAAACGGCCTCAGCCCGGCGGAATACAGGGCTAAAGCCGTCTAGTGTGTTTTCGTTATTTCCCCTGTCTACTTGACAGGGGGCCGTTCACTCTGCCGTTTTTTTATTTTATTTGGCTCAGCAATAGCTGCTGGCTTTTCCAGCCGTTGGCTGCGGTCGGTTTCTCCAGCAGGTTGACGGCTTCCAGTATGCTCTTTTTTACCTCGTCAGATTCTCCTTTTGATTTGGCGCCGTCAAGTTTAGCTTTGACATCAGCTATGTTTTGAGATGTAACCTCCGCGCCGAGAATCGCTTTTGCCGACAGTTCAGCCGCCTCTTTAAAAGGCTCCAGCAAACCGGGCTCGAGTGCAACCGGAAGCTCTTTTCCGCCCCACGCTTCAAAATCGTTTTCGATTAATATTTTGCCAATTTCAGATGTCATTTGTTTTTCCCCCGTTATTCCGGCGATCACATAAAATCCGTCGTCCTTGGCAATCGAAACGGCGGCATACCCCTTGTCTGCGATTTGAGAGGCCAGCGTCTCCGCTCCTTCTTTAGATGAAAACTTGCCGGCCTGAACGGCAAAGCTTTTAAAAGATTCTCCCGCTTGTCCGCTATTTTTTTCTCCGCTCTTTTTCTCTTCTGCACCTGAGTCACCGGCTTTAACCGTCTGTCCGTTTTCCGCATCCGCACCCAGGCTGCCGGATGCGGGCACTCCTTCCTTATGGGTTGCGAGATTCAGCGCGAACAGCCCGAGTCCCGTGCCGAGCAACACAGCAAAGATAATGGTTGCAGCAAAGCGCTTCAAAGGATACGTAAGGGACGTTTTCGCTTTTCGGTTGTTTTTGGCCTCATTTTTCTTTTGATAAGGCGCCACCACTTTGGGATCGTCTTTGTACACGGTTTCTTCTTCGTCTGGAGGCGTCCATGTAAATTCATCTGTTTCAGGTTTGCCGTCCTCTTTTGAAGCCGATATTTCCCGTTCTGCCTTTCTCTTTTCTTCCCAGTTTGAAAAGGTGAACTTCTTTTCTTCATTTCTGTTGGAAAACTCTTTTTCATTTCCGTAGATGGTCTCTTCTCTGCCATTGATCATCACTTTAAGCGGGTCTTCCTGCGGCGCTTTTTTAGCTGAGTTTTTCTTGCTTTTCCGTTTTTTCATGTGCTTCCCTCGCTTTCCGTTTATTGTTTTATATTGAGATTAGGCGGCAGATTGGCCGCTCTCTATACGATCGGCAGAGGGAAGCCAGAAGGAAGGAGGAGTTCTCCCAAAGGCTGTCCCTCTTATTGTCCACACTTTATCACAGCCTCAAAAAAAAAGAACAAGACTTTTGTCGTCTTGCCCAAAAAGGTTTCGTCAAATTTTTCACCACCGTGCCATTTGAAGGTACCACTCGATCATTGGATTGCCATAAAAACAGCTTATCAGCGTCCCGATCAGAATCGCGGGAGCAAACGGCATAGGTTCATTTTTCTTTAGCTTGCCTGCCAGCAGCGCAAAAAGACCAAGCACTGTTCCCGCGGCTGCCGAAAGGAAAAAAGCGAGAATGAGGAGGCGGCTGCCGAGCGCCATGCCGAGCACCGCAAACAGCTTTACGTCCCCCCAGCCGATCCCTCCCTTCGTCAAAAGCAGCGTCAAGAGCGGAAGCATGCCGCCGGCAAACGCACCGCTCAAACCGGAGTGCCACGGCTCGAGGGGAACAAGAAACCGTCCGACAGCAAAGACAATCAGGAAAAAACAAAGAACAGCATCCGGAATGACCATATGTGTCACATCAGATACAAAGACGATCAAAAGCAGGGAAATAAGAGCAAGCACAATCACCAGCTCCCCCTGGTGCCCAACGTGCATGCCGGCAAACGCAAACAGGATGGCGGCGGAGAGCTCAACTGCCGGATACACGATCGATATCGGGGTTTGACACCCCTTACACCTCCCCCGCTGCATCAAATAGGACAAAACAGGTATCAGCTCCGAGAGGCCCAGCTTTCTTTTGCAAGCCCGGCAGAGGGAACGCGGAGCAATCAAAGATATCTTTTCAGGAATGCGGCGCCCGGCCGAACTAAAAAAGGAACCGAGCACTAAACCCGCCGTAAAAAGGTAAAAGATGAACATCACGATCAGCCTCGCACAAACAAATTTAACCGCTTCATGAGAAAGAGCGGCTTCCTGAGGCTGTTATTTTAGCAAATACGAAGCGCCTCCGCTTTTCATAAAACATAAAAATGCGCCGTCAGCCGATGGCCAAAAGCGCATTTTTATGTTTTTTATTCAGTTAAAGCTGCCCTGACGGCGGAAATAAAGTAAAGCGACCCGGTAACAACGACCACCGCTTTTTCATCTTCAGCTTGTTCTTCGATATAGCGAAAAACAGAGCCGATGTCTTCATCACATGTTTTATGATCAGCGGTACTTTGCTCAAACAGCTTATGAGCGGATTCCGCTCTCGGAAAATCAAAAGATGTGAAGTGAATCGATGACGCAAACGACTCGATTTTGCGGATCATGTCTCTGTACGGCTTATCTTTGAGAGCGCTGAAGCATACGTGAATATTCCGCCCGCCGAAGTGGGACGTGATCGTCTCGGCCAGCCGCTCTACCCCTTCTTTGTTATGAGCGCCGTCGATATAAACGAGAGGCCTGTTCAATACCTTCTCAAACCGGCCGGGCCATCCCGCCTTATGAATGCCGCGTTTCAGCTCTTCTTCGCCGATGGCCGCATGTTTTTCGGCTGTCAGCCATTCGGCCGCAAGTATGGCCAAAGACGCGTTTTGCCGCTGATGGGTGCCGATCAGGCTTGTTTCAATTCTTTCATAACGATGTAACGGTGTTTTCAGTGAAAATTGCTCTCCATCGGGCAGTGAACACTCTCCGTGCAGCTCGCAATCCTCATGAAGGGATATAACAGCAGATTCTGTCTCCATCGCCTTTCGCTTTATCACTTCAGCTGCTTCACGCTGATGAACGGCTGTGATAACAGGAACGCCGTGTTTGAAGATCCCCGCCTTTTCTGCGGCAATCTCTTTCAGCGTACCGCCTAATATCGCCGTATGATCATGACCGATCGAAGTGATGACCGTTAATATCGGCTTCACGACGTTTGTCGAATCCAAACGGCCGCCTAATCCCGTTTCAAAAATAACAAAATCGGTGCTCCGATATTTAGCAAAATATAAAAATGCGCATGCCGTAATAATTTCAAATTCGGTGGCGGCTCCGAATTCGGTTTCTTCAAGCTCAAGGACGAGAGGCCCGACCTCATTAAAGAGCGCCGTCCATTCGTCGTCTGAGATCGGTGCGCCGTCAACGCTGATCCGTTCGTTAAAGGTAATGATATACGGTGATGTGAAGGTGCCTGCTGTATAACCGGCTTCATTTAATACCGTACGGAGAAAAGCGATCGTGGAACCTTTTCCGTTTGTTCCGGCGACATGAATCGCATGGAGCTTTTTCTCGGGGTGTCCGAGCTTTCTCAGCAGCCATTCCATTCGTTCCAAACCCGGCTTCACGCCGAATTTAAGCCTTCCGTTAATCCAGCTGAGTGCTTCATCAAACGTTTTGAACAAGCGCATTCCTTCCCTTCAATTGATGAAGGTGTTTTCCAGCACCTTTAGAAAGACCTGGAAAACACCTCCTTTTTTCGTGTGATTAATTTTTCAATTCGGCGATTCTTTTTTCTACAGCTTCACGTTTCGCCGCATAATCGGCTTCTTTCGCCCGCTCTTCTTCAATGACATGTGCAGGCGCTTTTTTCATAAATCCTTCGTTGCCTAATTTCTTCTGAACCCGTTCAACTTCCTTCGTCAGCTTATCGAGTTCTTTTTGCAGGCGGTTGATTTCTTCCTCAATGTTAATCAGACCTTCGAGCGGCAAAATCAGCTCGGCGCCGGATACGACAGCGGTCATCGCTTTATCGACCGCTTGAATATCAGTTCCGATTTGAAGAAGGCTCGGATTCGTAAAGCGTTCCACGTACGAACGGTTTTCTTCAAGTCGTTCGGCGATTTCCGGTGTGCTTGTTTTAATATATAGCTCAATCTGCTTGCTGAGCGGCGTGTTGACTTCGCTGCGGATGTTCCGTACAGCGCGGATGACTTCAACGAGAAGCTTCATATCCGCCGCTGCTTCGGTGTCCGTATATTCTTTAACAGCTTCAGGCCACTTGGCGACTGTAATGGATTCCCCTTCGTGAGGAAGATGCTGCCAGATCTCCTCCGTCAGGAAAGGCATAAACGGATGCAACAGGCGCATCGTTTGATCCAGCACATACGCTAAAATGGAGCGGGTCGTCTTTTTCGCCGCTTCATCTTCACCGTAAAGCGGAAGTTTAGCCATTTCGATGTACCAGTCGCAGAAATCATCCCAGATAAAATTGTAGAGATGGCGGCCAACCTCGCCGAATTCGTACTTGTCAGCCAGCTGTGTCACAGTTTCAATCGTTTCATTCAACCTTGTTAAAATCCACTTATCTGCAACTGATTTTTCTCCTGACAGATCAAGCTCTTCGTATGTCATGCCGTCCATGTTCATCAAGGCGAATCTTGATGCGTTCCAAATCTTGTTCGCAAAATTCCATGTTGACTCCACTTTTTCAAAGCTGAAGCGTAAATCCTGCCCCGGAGAGCTTCCCGTCGCAAGGAAGTAGCGCAGCGAATCCGCTCCGTACTTATCGATCACATCCATCGGATCAACGCCGTTTCCGAGCGATTTGCTCATTTTGCGGCCTTGGTCGTCGCGGATGAGCCCGTGGATCAAAACATCTTTAAACGGACGTTCTCCAGTGAATTCGATACCTTGGAAGATCATTCTGGATACCCAGAAGAAAATGATATCGTATCCTGTGACAAGGACGTTCGTCGGATAGTAACGCTTGAAATCTTCCTCATCGATATCCGGCCAGCCCATCGTTGAAAACGGCCAAAGAGCGGAACTGAACCATGTGTCAAGAACGTCTTTGTCCTGCTCCCAGTTTTCGGCATCTTCCGGCGCTTCAGCGCCCACATAGATTTCCCCCGTCTCTTTATGGTACCACGCTGGAATCCGGTGGCCCCACCAAAGCTGGCGGGAAATGCACCAGTCGCGGATATTTTCCATCCAGTGCAGATACGTTTTTTCAAAACGGTCAGGGACGAAGTTGACTTTTCCTTCGCTTTTTTGCAATTCGATGGCGGCATCGGCAAGCGGCTGCATTTGCACGAACCACTGCGTTGACAAATATGGCTCAACGACTGCTCCGCTGCGTTCGCTGTGACCGACCGAATGCGTATGTTCTTCAATCTTGAACAGCACACCCTCTTCCTGAAGATCTTTCACGATCTGCTTGCGGCATTCAAAACGGTCCATGCCTTTATATTGAAGCGCCTTGTCATTCATCGTGCCGTCTTCATTCATAACGAGAATTCGTTCAAGGTTGTGGCGGTTTCCGATTTCAAAGTCGTTCGGATCATGAGCAGGCGTAATTTTGACGGCACCTGAGCCGAATTCCATATCGACGTAGTCGTCTCCGACAATCGGAATTTCTCTTCCCGTGATCGGCAGAATGACCGTTTTTCCGATTAGGTGTTTGTACCGCTCGTCTTCCGGATGTACCGCAACCGCTGTATCGCCGAGCATCGTTTCCGGACGTGTCGTCGCAATTTCAATTGAGCCTGAACCGTCTTTCAGCGGATAGCGCATATGATAGAACGCACCTTGTACGTCTTTATAGATGACTTCGATGTCAGACAGAGCCGTTTTAGTGGCCGGGTCCCAGTTAATGATATATTCCCCGCGGTAAATCAGCCCTTTTTCATATAGCTTTACAAATACTTCGCGCACCGCTTTAGAAAGCCCTTCATCAAGGGTGAACCGCTCCCTTGAATAGTCGAGGCCGAGGCCGATTTTCGCCCATTGGCTACGAATAAAATCGGCATATTCCTCTTTCCATTTCCATGTTTCTTCAAGGAATTTTTCGCGACCGAGATCATAGCGCGTTTTTCCTTCTTCGCGAAGCTTCGCTTCTACTTTTGCCTGAGTTGCAATACCGGCGTGATCCATACCCGGCAGCCAGAGCACGTCATAGCCCTGCATCCGTTTCATTCTTGTCACGATATCCTGCAAGGTGGAATCCCAAGCATGACCCAAGTGCAGCTTACCCGTCACATTCGGCGGGGGAATAACAACGGTGTACGGTTCTTTTTCAGGGTCGTTTTTCGCTTCGAAAAATTTGCCGTTCACCCAATAGTCGTATCTGTCTTTTTCAATTGCAGACGGATCGTATTTTGTCGGCATCGTCAGTTCTTGATTATCCATTTTCAAACCTCCAACAGTATTAAACGGCTGAACAATAAAAAAGAGCCCTCTCGATCCTGTTAAAAGGACGAAGAGAACTCTCTCGCGGTACCACCTTTTTTCATGAATGCGAAAAACGCATTCACGCACTTAAATGGGATAACGGGACTTTCCCGAATTTCTCTACTTTTTCGTTCGAGAAATTGCGCTCCTGGGCGACCTTCCAAAAAAGACTGACTGGGAGCCTTTCAGCGAACCGGCTTCCCTCTCTGCAAGCGTCTGTTTTTGTACTCTTCCCATTCAAAGCGGGTGATCATTGTCTTTTCAGCACGTACTTTTTCTTTTTCTTATATTACTAAATCTTTTTCATTTTCGTCAATCATCTTTTCCGTTTTTCTCTTGTTTTATACGATACTGGGCCATGCACACAAGCTCCTTTTCCTCATATGATGCTGTAACGATAAGGAGAGGAGGCATAAGATGCGAAAAAAATTCAACACACATTCATTCCAGCCGTGGCTGAAGCAAGTCAGGCTTGTTGCTGTTCAAGTCGTCCTCCCGATCACGATCTTCCAGGGCATACGCACGATCATCTTTCCTACCACATTTGATGTCCTCCTTTTGGGCATTCTCATATTCCTTGCATGCGCCTTTCACCTTGACTGGATATAGGCACGAAAAAAGTCCGCATCATGATGATGGGGACTCTGTTTCTTCCTGCAGTTTTCTGTTTTCTTCCGTCTCGTGAATGCTCATCACAAGCGGTTCGGCGTTTTTCATTTGCCAGTACGCCTTCAAAAGCGTTGTACAGGCTTCTTTTTCTCCAGGCCCCTTCTCAAGGTCGTAGCGGTTCAGCACGCCGAATACAGGCCCGGGGTAAGCCATATAGCTGAGGAATAAGCTGATTTCTTCCTCCCGCAAAGGATAGACATTGTGATACGTATAAAACCAGTTTACACATTCCGTGCACATAACGGGGTTCGTCTTAAACATTCTTGTAAAAAATACAATGAGATCGTTCGCAGGGGGCCCGTGTCCCGCTTTCTCAAAGTTCGTAAAGTAACCCGTTCCGGTATCGTTATAGAGAAAATGCCGGACGGACAGCTGCCCGTGGTTTAAAACCATTCTGGAAGACTCTTTGTCTTTCATGGTCTCATACCACTCTTCAAGGCGGGCAAGCGCAAAGTCTGCAGCTGATATCGTCTCTTTGAAATACATGGCTGCCTGAAGCTGGAACGGGGACATATACCATTCGTTTTCCGCTCTTGAGATGAATTCTTCATATTTCTGTTTTTGCTGTTCCCACTTCCGTTTTGTCCGTTCATAGTGCCCGAGTATTTCTTCCCGCCTCACACCGAGCTCTTTTTCCGTCCGCTGGTGAAGAAGAGCGATTTCTTTAAACATATATTCGTGTTTTTGATCACGCTCTTCCTCTCTTTCAAGGGTAAGCCAAGGCATGAGATAACAGACATCTTCTCCGGCTTGCGTTAAAAATTCGCCCGTGCGGTTTCGATAGACGGGAACGAACTGCCTATAGCCTTTTTCCTCCAGCATGATCATCTGTTCTGTGAAGCGGGCGTTTCTTGAAGCCGCCAATTTTTTCAGGGCGAACACACCGTGATCCGTATACACTTTCCATACCTTTGGACTGACCGATTCCATATATTCAGGCGTAAGACCGTACTCATTTAAAACAGATTGGATGCCTTCCATCGGCTTCACCACATTTTTATCAATGCATTAGGCATGGCTGTTTTGATAATCCGGTATATAAAGGATCTGTCCCTCTTTTAATTCCTCGTCAAGGGAAAGGGAATTCATCCGGATGAGCTGCTGGACGTTAATATCATAGCGCTCGCACAGAAGATCAATGGTATCGTTTTGCTGAACGATGCACATCCTCATTCGAGTAAACTCCTCCTCTCCCTGTTTTGTAAACAGCTTTGTCAAATAGAGAGCATTGTCGTTCTCCTTCGCTGACACTTCCTGTTCGTCTGATGCCGGCATCTCATCTCTTTCTTCTTCGGGCTCCGTCTGCTCATGAAACGAATATTCCGGGATTTCAATGGTATGTCCGGCTCCCTCTTCTTCATCAATCGCTTCTGCTTCCTGTGTCACTTCAACTTCAAACGTCTCGGGCTCCCTGTCATTCTGGTCTTCTTCCAAAAGAGGCGGAACACCGTAGAACGGGGTTTCTTTCGGTTCATCATGAGGTTGATAAGCCCTTTGGAGAGGCTCCGGCTCTTCTTCCGCTTCTTCCCTTTTCAACTCGTATTCTTCCGGCTTTGTTTCTACTTTCTCCCTTTTCAGCTCGTATTCTTCCGGCTTTGCTTCCGCTTTCCCCTCTTTCAGCTCATATTCTCCCGGCTTTGCTCCTACTTTCTCCCTATTTAGCTCATATTCATCCGGGTTTGCTTCCGCTTTCCCCTTTTTCAGCTCGTATTCTTCCGGCATTGCTTCTGCTTTCTCCCTATTTAGCTCATATTCTTCTTCCGGATGTTCAAGAGCGGCATCTTTTTGATTTTCCATTTCGCGCTTTGCACGCTCTGCCGCAGACAAAGACGCTGTAAAAAACGGCTTTGTTTCCTCTGTATCGTCTCCGAGAAACGACTGGTAAATCGGAACCGCTTCCTCATCGGTATCAGTTTCTTCTGCTTCTTCATACGGCTGTTCTTCGTCCTGCTCTTCATAAGATCTGTCAAGCTGAATCAAAAATTCTTCCTCTTTACCCTGCTCTTCGTCGTCTGAAGGTGATCTGAAGGCAGGCTCGAGCTCCTCTTCCGGCTGGACGGCCGCAGGCATAGTACGCGGTTCTTTTTCACCCGCTTCACCGCTTACATTCAAGAGGCCTTCAATCGCCAAATCAGCTTGAATCGTCAGCATCCTCGCATCTGTCAGCTGATAATCGAAAGCGTCAATAAAAACAAATACGTCGTTTAAATGATTGACCTTGTCTTTCGGGATGGTGATATCCACTGGGAAACAATGCGTCAGCTCTGCGCTGCCGTCCCCTTTCAGCTTTACATCTTCCACAAATCGGCTTGTCACAGGCAGCTCTGCATACTCCCGGGTTTGATCTATGTTGTATTCGCCTGTCAGCTCTAATGACCCTCGTATGGATACATAATCATTTACTTCCTGAACAGTAATGTCAGGATCCAATGAAATCGATAATAATTCGGATACTTCCTGTCCTTTTTGAAAACAGATTGACTCTTCTACAGAAAATTGCAAACGATTGTTTTGCGGCAAACTGATATCCTCCCTTCACCTAATTTTTAAAATTAGATGTCAGTAAAGATGTATGTGAAAAGCAGGCAGAATATGAACAGAAAAATCATAAGCCGTTACCGGCACCATGCAAAAAAAGAGCCGCCGGCAATGTCCGGCAGCCCTTTTCTTTATCTGGAGCGGCTGATTCTTTCGAATACGCGTTCAGCAGCTTGAATCGTATGCTCAATGTCGTCATCCGTATGAGCGGTTGACAAGAACAGTCCTTCAAACTGTGAAGGCGGGAGAAACACGCCTTCATCGGCCATCCCTTTATAATATTCGGCAAACAATCCGAGGTCAGACTGTTTCGCTGTATCATAATTGATGACCGGTTCATTTGTGAAGAAAAAGCCGATCATAGACCCCGCCCGGTTAAATGTACACGGAATGCCATTTTTCTCTGCAGCTTCAGAAATTCCTTTTTCCAAACGGTCTGCTTTGCGGGAGAACTCCTGGTAGGATTCAGGAGTCAGCTGTTTCAATGTTTCAAGTCCGGCTGTCATGGCAAGCGGGTTGCCGGACAGCGTGCCGGCCTGATAGATCGGACCGCTCGGCGCAATTTTCTCCATGATTTCCGCCTTACCTCCATAAGCGCCGACAGGAAGACCGCCGCCGATCACTTTTCCGAGGCAAGTCAAATCAGGCGTCACTCCGAAATAGCCTTGCGCACAGTTGTAACCCACCCTGAAGCCTGTCATTACTTCATCAAAAATCAGCAGAGCGCCATGCGTCTCAGTCAGCTCGCGAAGCCCTTCGAGGAACCCTTTAACCGGAGGTACGACACCCATATTGCCCGCGACAGGTTCAACGATAACGCCGGCAATGTCCTCTCCGAATTCCTGAAAGACAAGCTTCATGCTTTCCAGATCATTGTAAGGAACGGTAATCGTGTTTTTTGCAATGCTTTCCGGAACTCCGGGACTGTCAGGGAGGCCAAGCGTCGCTACTCCAGAGCCCGCTTTAATCAGCAGGGAATCACCGTGTCCATGGTAGCAGCCTTCAAATTTCACGATTTTGTTACGGTCTGTGTATCCGCGTGCCAGCCGCAAGGCGCTCATCGTCGCCTCCGTACCGGAGCTCACCATCCGAACGATTTCTATGGAAGGAACGCGGTCGATGACAAGCTCGGCAAGTTCGGTTTCCAGTTGTGTCGGTGCACCGAAGCTTGTTCCGTGTTCTGCCGTCTTTTGAATTTCTTTCACCACTTTTTCATTGCTGTGTCCTAAAATAAGCGGTCCCCATGACAAGACATAATCGATGTATTCGTTTCCGTCAATATCATAGATTTTTGATCCTTTTCCCCGCTCCATAAAAATCGGGTCCATGTTCACTGATTTAAAGGCTCTGACCGGACTGTTCACCCCGCCAGGCATGACGCGTTGCGCCTCTTCGAATGCCGCTTTAGACTTCTCATAGCTCCGCATCCTCTAAAACCCCCAGTTCAAATTCTTATTCCGAAATCCATTTTGCCGCATCTTTTGCAAAGTACGTAATGATCAAATCGGCGCCCGCCCGCTTCATGCTTGTCAGCATTTCGAGAACAAGAGCTTTTTCTTCAATCCAGCCGTTTTGGGCCGCGGCTTTGACCATTGCATACTCCCCGCTTACATTGTATCCGACAACAGGCAGGTTAAATTCGTTTTTCACTTCTCTGACGATATCAAGATATGAAAGCGTCGGCTTGACGATCAGGAAATCGGCGCCTTCTTCCACATCGGATTTTGCCTCCCGGAGAGCCTCCCTGCGGTTGGCATAATCCATTTGGTACGTCTTGCGGTCGCCGAACTGCGGACTGCTTCCCGCGGCATCGCGGAACGGGCCGTAAAACGCGCTCGCATATTTTACAGCGTACGACATGATCGGCACATTTGTAAATCCTTCCTGATCAAGCGCCTCCCTGATGGCGGCAACGAAACCGTCCATCATGTTTGACGGCGCAATAATGTCAGCGCCTGCACGGGCTTGGCTGACAGCGGTTTTTGCCAAAAGAACGAGCGATTCGTCATTTAATATTTCACCGTTTTCCACAAGGCCGCAGTGACCGTGGTCCGTATACTCGCATAGGCACGTATCTGCGATAACGACAAGCTCAGGAAAGTCTTGTTTGATTTGTGCAATCGCTTTTTGAACGATGCCGTGGTTGTGATAGGCTCCGCTTCCCACATCATCTTTATGTTCAGGCACGCCGAAGACGATCACAGATTGAATGCCGAGGCTTGCGACTTCCTCCATTTCCTCTTTCAGCCGGTCCAAAGACAGCTGGTATACGCCCGGCATGGACGGAACTTCGCTTTTGACGTTCTCTTCCTCGGTAACAAATATCGGATAAATGAAGTCAGATGCTCTTAACTCGGTTTCTCTTACCAATTTCCGCATACCTGCTGTCGTCCGCAGGCGGCGGTGTCTTTGAAATGATGCTTCCATTTGTCATTCTCCCTTTCTTGAAATGCGGCACATTTCACGCAGCATTCCGTCGATTGTATAGACGGCCGGCATATATGAAGGAATTCCGTAGTCCGACAGCGCCTTCTTTGTCATGGGCCCAATCGTAATAAAATCCGTACCGTTCTTTTCGGCCCACGTTCTGCTCTCCTCTTTCAGAATGGACATGAATGTATGTACCGTCGAGGAACTCGTAAATGTCACAAAATCAAAAGTCGCGTGTTTTGCTGCTTCCTTCAGCTCCAGAATTCCCTTTTCATCACGAACGGTTTCATACAAAATCCATTCCGAAACTTGAAGTCCGAGCGGAGTGAGGGTTTTCTTGATGACGTCTCGGGATAAATTTCCTTTTAAAACGGCCACTTTATCATGACGGCCGGCATTTTGCTTGAGTGCCTCAGCCAAATGTTCAGCCACGTATAACTCAGGCATCAGATCGACAGAAAGACCCCTGTCGCGCAAATACCTGGCCGTTTTTTCACCGACAGCGGCAACCTTCGCCTTTAATGCGAAAGGAATGCTGAACCCGGCGTTCTTTAAATAAGAAAAAAAGAATTTTGCCCCGTTCACGCTTGTAAAAACAAGCCAGTCCGCGCTTTCAAGATCTGCTCGAAAACGCTGGGCCGCCTCCGGCGGGAGGGCGGGCCGAAACGAAATCAATGACGTTAAAACAGCTTCTCCGCCCAAAGCCTCCACCTTTTCCCTGAAAGATTGGGCTTGCGCTTTATTGCGGGTGACGAGCACTTTCTTTCCCTGTAAAGGAAGATCATGCTTCATTGTCTTCCAGCTCCTGTTTCACCCGGTCAATCAGTGCCTTTGCTCCTTTTTCCGACATGACTGCCGCGCACTCTCTGCCGACAGCCTCCGGATCTTTTCCTTTTACTGTTTCTTTGTATGCGATTTTTCCGTCAGGCGATGCCACAAGACCGGTCAGTTCGATGACGCCGTCTTCGTCCATCGTAGCAAATCCTGCGATTGGCACTTGGCAGCCGCCTTCCATTGCATGGAGAAAAGCGCGCTCTGCCGTGACGGTCAGCTGTGTATAGCGGTCGTTCAGGCGCGAAAAGAGGGACAGCAGCTCCTCATCCGAGCCCCTGCACTCGATCGCCAACGCGCCTTGCCCAACGGCGGGAAGGCAGCTCTCCGGATCGAGAAATTCGGTGACGACATCGTCCTTCCAGCCCATTCTTGACAGGCCTGCAGCTGCTAAAATAATCGCGTCGTAATCTTCGGTTTCAAGTTTTTTCAGCCTGGTATCGATATTTCCCCTGATCCACTTGATCTCAAGGTCTGGGCGCATTTGCAAAAGCTGCGCGCTTCTTCTGAGGCTGCTCGTGCCGATAACCGCGCCTTGTTTCAGGTCGGCCAGCTTTTGACGGCCTTTTGAAATGAGAGCGTCCCTGGCGTCTTCCCGTTTTGGAATGCAGCCGACCATCAGCCCTTCGGGAAGCGCCGACGGCATGTCCTTCATGCTGTGAACGGCCATATCAATTTCCCCGGATAGCAGCGCCTGTTCGATTTCTTTGACGAACAGGCCTTTCCCGCCGACCTTTGACAGCGTAACATCCAAGATCCGGTCGCCTTTTGTAACGATTTCCTTTATTTCAAACGTGAAATCCGGATTTAATTCCTCCAGCTTTTTGATCACCCATTTTGTCTGGGTCATCGCCAATTTGCTTCTTCTTGAGCCTACAATGATGTTTCTCATGTTTTCTTCCTCCCAATCCGTCACGGGCAACCGTTTTACTAACTAAACCAATGAAATTGCGAAAAGCTGCCGAGCAAAAAGAAATTGATTAAAAGAACAAGAAAGGACGCGGCATTCCACATGGCCGCGATCCTGCCCTGCAGCTCTTTGACAATCCTGATAAATAAATAGTATCCGTATAAAAAAAGCAGGACGATTGATCCGAGCACTTTCGGATCGGCCCAGTACAGGGTTTCAAGCGATACATATGACCAGATAATCCCCAGAATCAGGCTCAGCAAAAGCATGGGAACGCCGATGAGATTGAGGACATAAGCCATATGATCAAGTTTTGGCAAATCTTCGATTCTCAAGAGCCATTTCCCCCACTTTTTCTTTTTCAATAAGCGGTACTGAAAAAGATACAGAACGGAAAAGACAAACGACAATGAAAACGCTCCATACGAAAGAATCGCCATTGTAATGTGGATGATCAAGAGTTCGGACACGAGCCTTCCCGAAAGCTCCGCCGACTGCTGCGCCGTCGGTGTAAACGTGTGAATCGCCGCCATTGAAAAGCCGATGAGATTGGTGAAAAAAACGAGAAATTCCACTTTCAAAAGCTTCGTCAAAACGAGAGACAGCGTGACGAGCACCCACGCGTAAAAATAAAGCCCCTGCGCATTATTCAAAACAGGAAACTGATCTGTGTACTGCATGAAATAAAAAAGGTATACCGTCTGGAGAATCCAGACAATAGAAAGCAACCAGAAGGCCGCTTTTCCCGCCTTCCGGTTGTGCTGTAAAAAGTCTATAAAATAAAAGAGAACGGTGAGCGCGTACAACACGATTGTAACTTCGTTAAGCCTTGCTAACAATGTGTCTGTCATGTCTGTCACTCGCTCGCGATAGAAGTCAAACCCTGCTGGTTTTGCCGCTTAAACGCATGAACCGGCTGGCGTTCGTCTTGTTTCTCTCCGTCAGGAAAAGCCGCTTCTTCAATATCAAAAATCTGCGTAAACAGCGCAAGCTTTTCTTCGGCATCAGCTTCTGACGCAAACTCCTTCACTTTTAAAATCGGGTCGCGCAAAAGCTGGTTGATAATGCTTTTCGTATGCTTGTTTAAAAGTTTTTTCTCTCTTGTGCTCAAGTGAGGGAGCTTCCGTTCGATGCTCTGCATCGTTTCCGCCTGGATTGTCAAAGCTTTTTCCCTGAGAGCAGAGATGACCGGCACGACGCCGAGCGTATTCAGCCATTGTTTAAAAGCGACGATCTCAGCTTCAATAATCAGCTCCACTTCTTCAGCAACGGCCTGACGCTCCTTCAGATTTTCTTCCACGATCCCTTCAAGATCGTCAATATCGTACAGAAAGACGCCTTCCACTTCGCTGAGAGCCGGGTCAAGATCCCGCGGCACGGCAATATCCACCATAAAAAGCGGACATCCTTTGCGAAGCTTATTGACATGTTCGATCATCTCTTTTGTGACGACATAGCCGCTGGCGCCCGTTGAACTGATGAGAATGTCGGCTTCCATCAAAGCGCATTGCAGCTCATTTAAGCTTTTCGCCGCGCCTGAAAAACGGCCGGCAAGCTCCTTCGCTTTTGAAAATGTTCTGTTGATCACGGTAACCTGTCCGATTCCGTGGCCGTGCAGGTTTTGAACCGCAAGCTCTCCCATTTTGCCCGCACCGAGAATCAGCACGTGTTTATCGGAAAGGTCGCCGAAGATTTTCCTCGCAAGCTCGACGGCTGCATAGCTGACGGATACAGCATTTGAAGCAATGTCCGTTTCGGCATGGCAGCGCTTCGCGACAGTGACCGCCTGCTTAAACAAATAGTTGAAAACGGTACCAATTGTCTTCTCTTCCTGAGCCAGCTTAAAACTTGTACGCACTTGGCCTAAAATCTGCGTTTCTCCAATAACCATCGAATCCAATCCGCACGATACGCGGAACAAATGTTCAACGGCTCCGTCGTTTTCATAAAACTTCAAGTAAGGCGAAATGTCCTCTTTGCTTAATCCGAACCAGTTCGCCAAAAACATTTTCATATAATAACGTCCGGTGTGCAGCTGATCAACGACTGCATACAGCTCTGTCCGGTTGCATGTCGACACGATGATGTTCTCAAGTATGCTTTTTTCTTCTTTCAACTGCGACATCGCCTGCCCCAGCTCATCCGGCTGAAAGGTTAACTTTTCACGTATATCAACAGGGGCTGATTTGTAATCCAATCCCACGACAAGTATATGCATAACTCTTGCTTGCACCCCCAACATCTATCTAAATTAGAATGATTACAATATAGAATTTATTATTCAAAACGATTATAACATATATTCACTATTTTCTCTTCCCAAAATGTGAACAGATTTTAAAAAATTGATGTGATATAGTAGAAAATGTGTTTCTATTTCTTTCACTACATCAAGAAGGTGATACTTTGAAAAAGAAATCTGTTTTGCTCCCATTGCTGTTGATAGCCGTGGCTGTCTACGCCTTTCTGCGGTCGGGCCGGATCAGCCTGTTTGACGGACAGGAAGAATGGTCTGTACTTGCGGGGCTCATCGGGCTGGCTCTTTTTTATCAGGGGCAGAAAGAAGCCGATTCCGCCCATTCCTTTGCAGGGCTCTTCATGACAGCGATCGGCGTTTATTTCACATTTAAAGAGGACTATTTCAGCCGCGCGGATGATTTTGCGGTCATCGTGCTGATTCTCGGTGCGGCGCTTCTTGTCAAATCGTTTAAGACGAAAGAATATCAATATGAGAGTCTGCTGATGATCGCGGTCGCCCTCTATCTTTACTTTTTCCGGCAGATTGCCGCCTGGCTGAAGTCGGTCAATATCGAGACGGCATATGTAGAAGCCTATTGGCCTGCCGCTTTTATCGCGGTTAGTCTGCTTTTATTATTCTTAAAAAGAAAATAGTTTATTCAAGAAAAAGCACTTGCATCAAACCCGCAAGTGCTTTTTCTTTTATTTCGCAATCATTTGCTCGATCGCCGACCATGCTTCTTGTTTACCCTTTTTCGTCTCGGAGGAAAACAAGATGAGCTGGTCTTCTTTTTCTATATTGAGCGTCTCTTTAACGACTTTGGCATGCTTTTCCCATTTACCTTTAGGGATTTTATCCGCTTTTGTCGCAATCACGATCACAGGAATTTCATAATGCTTTAAAAAGTCGTACATGATGACATCGTCCTGTGAAGGAGCATGCCTGAGGTCGACGATTTGAACGACCGCTTTCAGTTCTTCGCGGGATGTCAAATACGTCTCTATCATACGGCCCCAAGCCTCGCGCTCCGTTTTGGAGACTTTTGCAAATCCGTAACCGGGCACATCGACAAAGTGAAGGACATCGTTAATGATATAAAAGTTTAGTGTCTGTGTTTTGCCCGGTTTTGAAGATGTCCTCGCTAAGTTTTTACGGTTGATCATTGTATTGATAAATGAAGATTTTCCAACATTGGATCTCCCGGCAAGGGCGATTTCCGGCAGTCCCCCTTCAGGATACTGCTCGGGTTTCACCGCACTGATGACAATCTCTGATTTCGTTACTTTCATTTCTCTTCTCCTACTAGCGCATGCTTTAGAACTTCGTCCAGGTGAGCGACGGGAATGAAGGTTAAGCCTTCCCGCACGCTGTTTGGAATGTCCTCAATGTCTTTTTCATTATCTTTCGGCATAATGACAGTCTTTAAGCCGGCACGATGTGCGCCGAGCGCCTTTTCCTTCAGGCCGCCGATCGGAAGGACGCGGCCTCTTAATGTGATTTCGCCGGTCATGCCGACATTTCGTGAAACAGGTCGGCCCGTCAGCGCCGAAACAAGAGCTGTCGCCATTGTGATCCCCGCGGATGGGCCGTCCTTCGGAACAGCTCCTTCCGGCACGTGAATGTGAATATCGTGTTTTTCATGAAAATCAGGGCTGATGTTCAACTCTTCCGCCTTTGAACGGACATAGCTGAATGCGGCCTGCGCCGATTCTCTCATGACATCGCCGAGCTTTCCGGTTAAAATGAGCTTGCCTTTCCCGGGGGAAAGAGACACTTCAATGGACAGCGTATCTCCGCCGACCGTCGTGTAGGCGAGACCTGTGACAACGCCGATCTGATCGTCGAGCTCAGCCTGTCCGTATCTGAACATTCTTTTTCCTAAATAGTCTTCAAGGTTTTTGTCCGTGACCGTAATTCTTTTTCTTTCCCCTGATACGATCAGCTTCGCCGCTTTTCTGCATACCGCTGCGATTTGGCGTTCAAGGCTTCTGACGCCGGCTTCCCTCGTATAATAGCGAATGACGTCCAGGACAGCCTGCTCCCGCATTTGCAGATTGGATTTTTTCAGACCGTGTTCTTTCAGCTGTTTTGGAAGCAAATGATCTTTGACGATTTCGACCTTTTCCACTTCCGTATAGCCCGCGATCGTGATGATCTCCATACGGTCTCTGAGCGGACCGGGGATTGTGGCCAGGTTGTTCGCGGTTGCAATAAACAAAACCTTTGATAAATCAAACGTCTCTTCAATATAATGGTCGCTGAACGTATGGTTTTGTTCAGGATCGAGCACTTCCAGCATCGCTGAAGCAGGATCTCCCCTGAAATCCGAAGCCATTTTGTCAATCTCGTCCAAAAGGAACACGGGATTGTTCTTGCCTGCTTTTTTCATCCCCTGAATAATGCGGCCCGGCATGGCGCCTACATATGTGCGGCGGTGGCCGCGGATTTCAGATTCATCCCTCACGCCGCCAAGGGAAATGCGGACAAATTTGCGTCCGAGCGATTTGGCGATCGATTTGGCCAGCGAGGTTTTTCCGACACCCGGAGGTCCGGCCAAGCATAAGATCGGCCCTTTTAACGAGCGGGTCAGCTTTTGGACTGCCAAATATTCGAGAACCCGTTCTTTCACTTTTTCAAGGCCGTGGTGTTCTTCATCAAGGATTTGACTGGCGAGATTTAAATCAAGCCTGTCTTCTGTCGCATCGTTCCACGGGAGGGAAATAAGCCATTCAATATAATTGCGGATGACAGAGCTTTCAGCTGAGCTTGACGGAATTTTTTCGTACCGGTTCAGCTCTTTAAACGCGGTTTCTTTCACATTGTCAGGCATGCCGGCCTGTTCGATTTTCTCAGTCAGCTTTTGGACCTCGCCCGTTTTTCCTTCTTTATCGCCAAGCTCTTTTTGGATGGCTTTCATCTGCTCGCGCAGGTAATACTCCTTTTGCGTTCTTTCCATTGAACGCTTGACGCGCTGCCCGATCTTCTTTTCAATCTCAAGGACTTCTTTTTCGTTGTGAATCAGGTCGATCACTTTGTTTAATCTGGCTTTGACATCGATCGTTTCCAGCACTTCCTGCTTGTCTTTCAGCTTAAGCGGCAGGTGGGAGGCGACGATATCGGCCATTCTTCCCGGCTCTTCAATATCTGTCACAGCGGCAAATGTTTCAGCCGATATTTTTTTCGAAATCTTTATGTATTGATCGAAGTGGTCAAGCAATGTGCGCATGAGTGCTTCATCTTCAACATCTTTTTCAGTCTCTTCATCGATTCGTTCGATTTTTACAGACGTATATTCATCTAAATCATGGTACTCAAGAATGCGGGCGCGCTGCAGCCCCTCCACCAAAACGCGGATCGTTCCGTTCGGCAGCTTGAGCATCTGCTTGATTTTCGTATAGGTTCCGAATGTAAAAATCTCGTCTTCATCCGGTTCGTCTATGGATATGTCCTTTTGTGTTGCCAAAAAGATCATATGGTCATTCATCATCGCCTGTTCAAGCGCCTGAACCGATTTTTCACGTCCGACGTCAAGGTGCAAAACCATCGTCGGATAGACGAGTAAACCTCTTAAAGGGAGGAGCGGGATGTTTCGTTTCGTTTCATCTGCCATTTTGACTGACACCTCCGTAACTTTAGTATGAACCATTATAATATACTTTTTTTATCCCTGTACAATTGTAAGCCCGGCGAAATAAAAAGGGTCTCCTGTAGTATACCCTTTCTTTCAGTTCTGAAAAAGGAAAAGATGTCCTCCGCTAAGAAAACCTGCCCGAAAAAAATCCCCATCTGAAACGATGGGGATTTATACGGATTCTCTTTTCATTTCAGCGCCGTCAGGCACTTCTGAAGGAGGGTTGACCAATGCGAGGTCCAACACTTCCTGCAAGGTTTTGACGGGAATGATATGTACGCCTTCTATCCGCTTTAAAATCGACTGGACATTTTCGTGCGGAATAATGACCGTTTTTGCCCCCGCATGCTTGGCCGCTTTGATTTTCGGAATCACGCCGCCGATCGGCTTTACCCGGCCGTTCAGGCTGATTTCCCCTGTCATGGCGACAGTATGGTCTATCGGAACCTTATGAATGGCGGAAAAAATGCCCGTAGCCATTGCAATTCCTGCAGATGGTCCGTCAACCGGGATACCGCCGGGGAAATTCACGTGAATATCATAATCCGAAGCTTTTACTCCCATTGTCCGCAATACAGTCATGACATTTTCGACCGATCCTTTCGCCATGCTTTTCCGGCGGATCGATTTTGACTGGTTGCCGATATTCTCTTCTTCTGCGATGCCTGTGATATTAATCGATCCCTTATCAGCAGCCTTGTTGACTGTGACTTCAATTTCGAGCAGCGAACCGCTGTTAGGGCCGTGGACGGCAAGTCCGTTGACGATGCCGATCTGCGGTTTGGAGGCGATTTTCTGTTCGTATTTCGGTGTCAGCTGGCTCGAATGGATCACCCATTCGATATCTTCAACCGTCACCTCGTCGCGCTCTTCAGTCAAAGCCATTCCGGCGGCGATTTGCATCATATTGACGACTTCGCGGCCGTTTCTCGCATACCGCGTCAACAGGTCAAGTCCTTCCTCTGCGACTTTCTTCTCAATCTTATCAGCCGCTTTTTTGGCGACCGTTTTTAATTCTTGCTTTTCAAGGTCGCGGAAGAACACTTCCAGACATCTCGACCGGATCGCTGGCGGGATTTCGTCAGGCATCCTCGTCGTCGCGCCGATCAGTCTGAAATCCGCCGGCAGCCCGTTTTGAAAAATGTCGTGGATGTGTTTGGGGATTTGCGTGTTTTCTTCACTGTAATAGGCGCTTTCCAAAAACACTTTCCGATCTTCAAGCACCTTCAGCATTTTATTCATTTGAATCGGATGAAGCTCTCCGATTTCGTCGATGAATAATACCCCGCCGTGCGCATGCGTAACGGCTCCCTGCTTTGGCTGAGGAATTCCGGCCTGCCCCATCGCTCCGGCACCCTGATAAATCGGATCGTGGACCGATCCGATCAACGGGTCGGCGATTCCCCGCTCGTCGAAGCGGGCCGTTGTCGCGTCAAGCTCGACAAAGACGGAATGTTCCTGGAACGGTGAGCGCTTGTTCTTTTTCGCTTCTTCGAGGACAAGCCTTGCAGCTGCGGTTTTCCCCACACCTGGAGGGCCGTAAATAATGACATGCTGCGGATTTGGTCCGCAAAGGGCGGCTTTCAGTGCTTTAATGCCGTCCTCTTGGCCGACGATGTCTTTAAAAGCTGTCGGCCTCACCTTTTCTGATAACGGTTCTGATAAATGGATTGATCTCATTTTCCGGAGCTGTTCCATCTCTTTTTTGGACTCTCTGTCTATCGTAACCTTTTGGGTTCTTTGATTCTTGAGCAGATTCCAAAAATATAATCCGATGATGATCCCGAAAAATAGTTGTACAAAAAGTGCAATGCTCGTCCAGCTCAACTGATGGTCCCTCCTGAAATGGTTTCGTATCTTTAAGTATGTCAGATAGTATTTCCTGATCAGGGAGGGAATAAACGTACAGAAAGGGATAATTTCGCATTTGGAAGCCGTCACTTTTTTCTGTATGCCGACGGTTTCCGAATGCAAAAAAGAACCTCCTTTTGGCCAGGAGGTTCTCTGCATTACGCTGAAGTTTTTTTGTCTTTATTGACGACCGTGCCGTCTTTCATAATGAGACGCGGCGGTTCGCCGTCAGTGACGGTTTTGCCTGTAATCACGCATTTTTCAATATCCTCGCGGGACGGCAGATCGAACATCACGTCGAGCATAATTCCTTCGATAATGGAACGAAGTCCGCGTGCTCCTGTTTTACGTTCAATTGCTTTTTTAGCGATTTCTGTGAGCGCTTCGTCTTCAAATACAAGCTCCACATCATCCAGCTCAAGCATTTTTCTATATTGTTTAACAAGTGCGTTTTTCGGTTTTGTTAAAATTTCAACCAGCGCTTTTTCATCGAGTGGTTCAAGGCTTGCGATGATCGGGAGACGGCCGATGAATTCAGGGATCAGACCGAAGCGAAGCAAGTCTTCCGGAAGAACTTTGGAAAGAAGCGCTTCTTTTTCAAGATCTTCATGCTTGTTGTCAGAGCCGAAGCCGATGACCTTCTGACCGAGACGGCGCTTGATGATTTGCTCGATTCCGTCAAAAGCTCCGCCGCAAATGAACAGGATGTTCGTTGTGTCAATCTGGATGAACTCTTGATGAGGATGCTTTCTTCCGCCTTGTGGAGGAACGCTTGCAACCGTACCTTCAAGAATTTTAAGCAGAGCCTGCTGAACGCCTTCACCTGATACATCGCGTGTAATTGAAGGGTTCTCGGACTTTCTGGCCACTTTATCGATTTCATCGATGTAGATAATGCCTTTTTCCGCTTTTTCAACATCGTAGTCAGCAGCCTGAATCAGCTTAAGCAAAATGTTCTCCACATCTTCACCGACATAGCCTGCTTCAGTAAGCGAAGTGGCATCTGCAATGGCAAACGGCACATTCAGGATGCGGGCTAGCGTTTGAGCAAGAAGCGTTTTTCCGCTTCCAGTCGGTCCGATCATGGAAATATTACTTTTTGACAGCTCGACATCATCGACTTTGCTGTTCGAATTGATCCGCTTGTAATGATTGTAGACGGCCACGGCAAGGGATTTTTTTGCCTGGTCTTGGCCGATGACGTATTCATCAAGAATCTCGCGGATTTCCTTTGGTTTTGGGACATCTTTGAACTCCACTTCTTCTTCAGAGCCGAGTTCCTCTTCTACAATTTCAGTGCAAAGTTCGATGCACTCGTCACATATATATACGCCTGGTCCGGCGACAAGCTTGCGTACCTGATCTTGTGTTTTTCCGCAAAACGAGCATTTTAATTGTCCTTTTTCCTCGTTGAATTTAAACATTCTTTCACCCCTTATATCCTTGTCATTCCTGTTTCTTCGTTAAAAGAAACATCGCTTGAAAACATTCGTTCCATTATGTATTGCATTTTACCACACTTTCCAAAAAGGCGATAACGTTGTGTTTGCCGTTCGGCATATTCAATATGTATGTTGATCAAAACGACATTATCTATCCTTTCCCAAAGAAAAGATGATAAGTCAAAATTGTATAAAACAAGGCACGAAACATTCGCGCCCTGTTTTATATAAAGTATGATTATGAAACATATTAACGGTTTTCTACAAGAAAATCAATTGCTTTGCGAACTTTTAAGTCCTCTTTCATTCCTTCTGTAGAACCGATTGCTTGTTTGATGTTTTCAACAGGCATGTTGTACGCTTCAGCCATTTTAGAAAGCTCTTCTTCGACTTCTTCGTCAGTGACTTGAAGGTTTTCAGCTTTGGCGATCGCTTCCAGTGTCAGGTTGGATTTTACGCGTTTTTCAGCATCCTCTTTCATCTGCTCTTTCAGCGCGTTTTCATCCTGTCCTGAGAATTGGAAGTAAAGCTCAAGGTTCATGCCTTGCATTTGCAGACGCTGTTCGAATTCTTTCATCATGCGGTCAAGCTCTGTGTCGACCATCGCTTGAGGAATGTCAGCTTCAGCGTTTTCAGCTGCTTTTACGACAAGCTCTTCGCGAAGTTTAGCGTCCGCTTCGTTTTCTTTTGCTTCCTCGAGACGTTTTTTCGTTTTTTCAGTCAGCTCGGCAAGCGTTTCAACTTCCTCATCGACATCTTTCGCAAACTCGTCATTAAGCTCAGGAAGCTCCTTCGCTTTGATTTCGTGGATTTTCACTTTGAATACGGCAGGTTTGCCCGCAAGCTCTTCCGCGTGGTATTCCTCTGGGAATGTCACTTCTACGTCTTTTTCAGCACCGGCTTCAAGTCCGACAAGCTGATCTTCAAAGCCTGGAATGAAAGAGCCTGAACCGACTTCAAGGGAATAGTTTTCCGCTTTTCCGCCTTCGAACGCTTCGCCGTCTACGAATCCTTCGAAGTCAAGAACAACAGTGTCCCCTTCTTCCACTTTGCCGTCTTCTTTTACAACGAGCTCAGCCTGGCGCTCTTGGAGAGACTTCAGTTCGTTTTGAACGTCTTCATCCGTTACGGCAGTGTCGTCTTTTTCAATGCCAAGGGCTTTGTATTCGCCAAGTTTCACTTCAGGCTTAACCGTTACCTTCGCAGTGAAGATCAGGTTTTCGCCTTTTTCGATTTTTTCCACATCGATTTCCGGACGGTCAACAGGCTCAATGCCCGCTTCCTCTACCGCTTTCGGATACTCGACAGGAAGCAGGATGTCCAGCGCATCCTGATAAAGCGCCTCAACGCCAAAACGCTGTTCAAACAAACCGCGCGGCACTTTCCCTTTGCGGAATCCAGGAATGGATACTTGCTTTACGACTTTTTTAAATGCATCATCAAGGGCTTTATTAAAGGTATCGGCATCTACCTCAACCGTTAAAACGCCTTCGTTTCCTTCTTGCTTTTCCCATTTTACTGACATGTGTTTCCCTCCAAAATCTATTCAGGTTGTGTCGGTTTTCCATTTTAAAACAAACAAACGGCCACGTCCATCGCAAGCTGCCGACTGTGTGCAGCTCATGTGTTTCTGACAGCCATCATTATGTATACAAAGATAAATAATGAACCTTAAGCGGCAAACGGAACAGCTCCCGTTTTTCACAAATGCAACCACTATATTATAACACAATGCCCGCTGCTTTCAACATTTACAAATAAGAAATTTCTTCTATGTCTTTGATCAGCGCGCAGGCCTCGTCAAGCTGTCTGTCATTGAATTCATAGAGATTATGAAGCTCCTCTTTATCGATGTCAATCCCGTGCATTTCGTATCCGACTTTATGCAGCGCGGCAGCCCAGAGCTCGCGGTTTGAGTATTTCGGCTGAAACGGATAGAGGACGTAAATATGCCTTCTCCACAGCTCTTCGACCGCTTGGTACAGCGTGGGATTTTCATTCCCAAGCGTGTCATCGAGCACGCTCAGAACATGCTTCAATATCGGCATATCATCAGGCTTGACCGTCTCTGTCGGATTAATTGTCATCGAATCGCCAAATTTTGCGACAAGCGTCGGCTTTTCATGGTCTGACTCGGCCAAAAGCTGAAGAATCATCGTTTTTACGACAGGATGTGCACTCGGATTTTGCAGAATCGTTTTCAACAAGCCGATATAGCTTGTCAGATTGCGGTCCTTCAGTCCGTGAAGAAGCTTTACCTGCTCTTCCGTGTCATTCAAAAGCCTTTCCTGATCAACCTCCTCCGTCTCGGGAAGGTCTTCGGTGATGTCCTCAGGTCCGGGGTCTTCCGTCATCTTGCGGCTGAAATCAAGCAGTTTATAAAACTGTTCCGCGCTTTCAGGAGGCAGCTTGTTTTCTTCGAGTACAGCTTCAATCGTTTCTTTTACTTTTTCGTATTGTCTGAGCTGGATTAAAATCGTCATATAGACTTGTAAAACGGTAAAATAATGGCCATGGCCTTCTTTCAGCATTTTTTCGCAGATGCCTTTCGCTTCTTCAAGCTCGCCGATTTCCAGCAGGCAGATGGCCATTCCCAGATAAATATCCGATTCCTCGTCATCGTAGCGCTTCGCTTCAGAAAACAGCCTGAGCGCTTCGTGGTAATTCTTTTCTTTGAGCGCGGCCATCCCTTTGTGCACTAAACGCTCCTTAACGTTCGGGAACGGGATGATCTTCGAGTTTTTCTTGTCATGCTTCATTTCTAAGTTCCTTTCAGGCACTTATTTTTTAACAAGTGTATCAACCTGGCCCGCTAAACACAAGAAAGAACCGGCGGCAGTATGCTTCCGCCCAGCAAAAAAAGCCTCCGATCTACATCGGACAGCTTTTTTATGCTTGCAACCAAGAACTTCTCTGTTTCTCAAATTGTTCGATTTCTTCTTCAAGGAGCAATGTTAAAGAAATTTCATCGTAACCGTTCAGCAGCATCTCTTGCCAATGCGGATCGACCTCAAAGGCAATCTGCTGCCCTGCGTGGTCTGTTATCGTCTGTTTTTCGAGATCGACAGTCATCGGCAAAGATTGATACTCATACTGTTCAGCAAGCTCTTTCCACGTCTCATAAGGGAGGCGGATCGGCAGCATCCCGTTTTTGAAACAGTTTTGGTGAAAGATATCGGCAAAAGACGGCGCGATAATGATTTTAAATCCATAGTCGTCAAGCGCCCATGGCGCGTGTTCCCTTGAAGAGCCGCAGCCGAAGTTTTCGCCAGCGATTAAAATCGAAGCGCCTTTGTATTCCGGCCGGTTCAGCTCAAAATCAGGGTTGGGATCGCCGTTATCCAAATACCTCCAGTCAAAGAAAGCAAAACGTCCGTACCCCGTTCTTTCGATCCTCTTTAAAAATTGCTTCGGAATGATCTGGTCCGTGTCTACGTTGATTCTATTTAGCACCGCCGCTATTCCGGTATGGGTCTTTAATGGCTCCATCTTGTCACTCCTCTATACAGCTGTTGTCTCTTGGTAATATTTTCTGACATCGACAAAGCGTCCGTGAATCGCGGCCATCGCAGCCATCGCCGGGCTGACGAGATGCGTCCTGGCCCCTTTGCCCTGCCTGCCTTCAAAATTGCGGTTGGAAGTGGAAGCACAGCGCTCTCCTTCAGGGACAACATCGTTGTTCATGCTCAAACACATGCTGCATCCCGATTCTCTCCATTCAAAGCCCGCTGCGAGGAAAATCTCGTGAAGCCCTTCTTTTTCAGCTTGAATTTTGACGCTTTGCGAGCCGGGAACGACGATCGCCCTGACACCGTCAGCGACTTTTTGGCCTTTTATCATTTCAGCCGCCTGGCGAAGATCTGTCATGCGTGAGTTGGTGCATGAACCGATAAAGACGTGCTCAATTGTAATATCCTCGATTTTTTTATATGGTTCAAGACCCATATATTCATATGCGCGCTGCGCTTCTTTTTTATCGTCTTCCTGAGAGAAAGCCTCAGGCCCCGGAATCGTTTCATCAACCGGCAGCACCATGCCAGGGTTGATGCCCCACGTCACCATCGGCGAAATGGCGCTTCCGTCCATCACGATCGTCCGGTCGTAGACCGCCCCCGAATCGGTTCTCAGATTCTTCCACTCTTCTACAGCTTTCTCAAACTCTTCGCCTTTTGGCGCATATTTTTTCGTTTTGACATATTCAAATGTTGTTTCATCCGGTGCAATCAATCCGGCTCTTGCCCCAGCTTCGATTGACATGTTGCACACCGTCATCCGTTCGTCCATCGACATGTTTCGGAATACTTCGCCGGTATATTCAATGACATAACCCGCACCGAATTTAACCCCGTATTTTCCGATGACCGCCAGAATGACGTCTTTAGCCGTCACTCCTTTTTGCAGTTTGCCGTCAACGCGGATTTCCAGCGTCTTCGGTTTTTGCTGCCAAAGCGTCTGCGTTGACAAGACGTGCTCGACCTCGCTCGTTCCAATTCCGAAAGCGAGCGCGCCAAACGCTCCGTGTGTGGATGTATGGCTGTCTCCGCAAACGATCGTTTTGCCCGGCAGCGTCAGCCCCAGTTCAGGCCCGATGACATGAACGATCCCCTGGTCGACGCTTGACAAGTCTGCGAGGCGGATGCCGAATTCTTCGCAATTCCGTTCGAGCGCACTGACCTGCCGTTTGGCGACATCATCTTTAATCTCAAACCGATTGACAGTCGGAATGTTGTGGTCCATTGTGGCAAACGTATTTTGAGGCCGTCTGACTTTTCTGTTCTTTTGCCTTAGGCCTTCAAAGGCCTGGGGTGACGTTACCTCGTGTATCAGGTGCAGATCGATATAGAGAAGGTCAGGCTTCCCTTCACCTTTTTTAATCACGTGTTGATCCCAAATTTTTTCGATGATCGTTCGAGGCATCATCTTTCTTCCTCCCTCTACCAATATCCATTTTCCTTAAACGTAAGCGGTCATGATGTTTGAAATGGCATTGTCGTCTGCCAGCGCAGCTTTTACTTCCCCTGTAATCGATTGAGTCGTGCAATGCTCCGAGCCTTTTGCCAGGTCCTTCGTCCGCTTACCTGCCCGGAGAACTTGATCGACTGCGTGTTCAACAGCTTTCGCTTCAGCTTCAAGACCGAATGACGTCCTGAGCATCATCGCCGCGGACAAGATTGCCGCAAGCGGATTGGCAATGTTCTGACCCGCGATATCAGGAGCCGAGCCATGCACAGGTTCATATAGATGAAGACCGGAGCTTGATAAGCTTGCCGACGGCAGCATGCCGAGCGATCCGGTCAGCATCGATGCTTCATCGCTTAAAATATCGCCGAACATGTTTTCAGTCACGATAATGTCAAACTGTCCAGGCGCGTAAATGAGCTGCATCGCTGCATTGTCGACGAGCATGTGCTCAAGCTTGACGTCAGGAAACTCTTTCGCTACTTCTTCCGCCGTCTTGCGCCATAGTTTGCTTGACTCAAGGACGTTCGCTTTATCAACGGAGGTCACTTTGCCTTTCCGTCTCTGCGCCATTTGGAAGGCCTCCCTGATGACCCTTTTCATTTCCGACTTTTTATAAAACAGCGTGTCAACGGCTTCTTCCTCGCCGTTCTGATTGACGTACTGCTCGCTCGGCTTTCCGAAATACAAGCCGCCCGTAAGCTCGCGTACGATGACAAAGTCAACACCTTCGATATATTCGGTTTTTAACGGAGAAGCCTCCGCAAGGCTTTCAAATACTTTAACAGGCCGCAGATTGGCAAAAAGATCGAGCTGCTTGCGGATGGCGAGCAGCCCTTTTTCAGGCCTCAGTTCAGAAGGATTTTGATCCCATTTCGGCCCGCCTACTGCTCCGAGCAAAATGGCGTCCGCAGCTTTGCAGGCGGCGACAGTTTCCTCAGGAAGCGGCGCTCCCGCCTCATCAATTGCCGCTCCCCCGATCAGGCCGTATTCAAATTCGAATTCATGCTGATAATGTTCAGCAACGCTTTTCAGCACATCAACAGCCGCGTCCAATACTTCGGGACCAATTCCGTCACCGGGCAAAAGTGCGATTCGTTTTTTCAAATTCAACAAACTCCTTCCTTATTACTGTTATGATCCTACAGCCGCCTGTTTTGACAATCCTTCCGTATTCGTCTTCAATACGAGATAGCGGTTCACTGCGTTCAAGTAAGCTTTGGCAGATGCTTCGAGAACATCCTGGGCGACTCCGCGTCCTCCGGATTCTTTTCCGTCGATCATCACCCTGACGTATACTTGCGCAAATGCATCCTGTCCCTTGCGATTGGATTGAATCCGGTAATCAAGGAGCTGGACTTCTTTATCCATACAGCGCTTCAGCGTGTTGTACACCGCTTCAACGCTTCCCGCTCCGGTCGCCGCTTCCTGGATGATCTGATCCGTTTCCTGATCTTTAAGGGAAACCGTTGCTGTCGGAACCTGCGAGGTGCCGTAATGAACCTGCAATGAAATAAATTCATAGCCGATTTTGCGGTCTGCCGTTTTCTCCTCGAGAATCAGGGAGATGAGATCTTCATCCGTAAATTCCTTTTTCTTGCCGGTAAGCTCTTTAAAGATGTTAAAAAATTTATTGATTTCTTCTTCTCCAAACTGGAATCCGAGGTTCTGCAGCTTATCTTTAAATGCGTGGCGCCCTGAATGCTTTCCGAGCACAAGCGCATCCGTTTTCACGCCGACAAGCTCCGGAGAAATAATTTCATATGTTGTTTTTTCTTTTAAGAAGCCGTCCTGGTGAATGCCTGATTCGTGGGCAAAGGCATTATCGCCGACGACCGCTTTGTTCCGCGGCACGGCCATGCCGGTGAGTTTGCTCACTAAATCACTTGTCCGCTTAATCTCATTCAGCTGAATCGTTGATTCCGCCTGGTAGAAATCTTTTCGGAGATAGAGGGCGACGGCGATTTCTTCAAGAGAGGCGTTCCCAGCTCTTTCGCCTATGCCGTTGATGACCGATTCGACTTGATCCGCTCCGTTTTCAATCGCAGCCAAAGAGTTGGCGACAGCCATGCCTAAATCATCGTGGCAATGGGCTGAAAGCGTGACTTTGTCAGCATTGCGGGCATTTTCTTTAATATAGCGGAAGATATTTCCGTACTCGGCGGGCGCTAAATAACCGACCGTATCCGGAAGATTGACGACATCCGCTCCTGCGGCGATCACTTCGCTGACGATCTCGGCTAAAAACGGAAGGTCGGTCCGGCACGCATCTTCGGCAGACCACTGGACGATCGGGAAGCGTTCTTTGGCGTATTTCACCATTGCGACCGCCTGTTCCAGAACCTGTTCGCGCGTTTTTTTCAGCTTATATTTTAAATGGATGTCAGAAGTGGCGATAAAAATGTGAAGCCTTGGTTCAGCCCCGTCTTTGAGCGCTTCCCACGCCGAATCGATATCCCCTTTGACAGAGCGGGCAAGCCCCGTTACCGAACAGTTTTTAATCGTCCTTGCGATTTCTTTTACTGCGTTGAAATCCCCGGGGGATGAAGCGGGGAAGCCCGCTTCCATAATGTTGACCCCGAGTTTTTCAAGCTGCTGGGCGATCGCCAGCTTCTCCTGCGTGTTTAAATTAACGCCCGGCGACTGTTCACCGTCACGGAGTGTCGTATCAAAAAAGTTAATTTTTCGCACCGGCTACCACCGCTTCCTTCTTCTTGCCCTGCTTGACAAACGGCATCATTTCGCGAAGCTTTCTGCCGACCACTTCGATTTCGTGTTCGTTTTCGCTTGTATTGATGGCGTTGAAACGCGGACGGTTGACTTGGTTTTCGACGATCCATTCTTTCGCGAATGTACCGTTTTGGATGTCTTTCAATACTTCTTTCATTGATGCTTTGACCTTCTCATCGACGACGCGCGGGCCTGATACGAAGTCTCCCCACTGCGCTGTGTCTGAAATCGAATATCTCATGCCTGCCAAACCTTCTTCATACATCAAGTCGACGATGAGCTTCAGCTCGTGCAGACACTCGAAGTATGCGAGTTCAGGCTGATAGCCCGCTTCTGTCAGCGTTTCGAATCCTGCTTTGACAAGGGAAGTCAATCCTCCGCACAGCACCGCCTGTTCACCGAAAAGATCGGTTTCAGTTTCTTCTTTAAATGTTGTTTCAAGAACACCGGCTCTTGCGCCGCCGATCGCTTTAGCATAAGCAAGGGCTTTGTCTTTCGCTTCCCCTGTTACGTCCTGATAGATCGCAAACAGCGCCGGAACCCCTGCACCTTGTTCAAACGTTCTTCTGACAAGATGTCCCGGTCCTTTAGGAGCGACAAGGAATACGTCAACATCTGCCGGAGGCACGATCTGATGGAAATGAACGTTGAATCCGTGGGCGAATACGAGTGAATTGCCCGCTTGAAGTCCGTCTTTAATTTCCGCTTCATACACTTTTTGCTGCTGTTCATCCGGAAGAAGCACCATAACGATGTCGGCCTGTTCTGCCGCTTCTCTTACCGTGAAAACTTGATGGCCGTCTTCCTCTGCTTTTGCAAAGGATTTCCCTTTTCTGACGCCGACAATGACGTCCACTCCGCTTTCTTTCAGGTTCAGTGCGTGCGCATGGCCCTGAGAGCCGTATCCGATTACCGCTACTTTTTTGCCTGCCAATACGTTTTCTTTGATATCACCGTTATAATATACTTTTACCATTTCAATCTCTCCCTTTTTATGTTTTATACAATAGATATTGTTTTAATAGAGGACGGCTTTTGCTGGGTTCCCCTCGCAAAGGCCGTTGTGCCTGTTCTGGCAACCTCTTTAATCCCATATGGTTTCAACAGTTCGATCAGGGCTTCGATCTTGCTTGATTCCCCCGTCACTTGAATCACGACGCTGTCTTTTGCGACATCGACGACAGTCGCCCGAAACGGTTCAATGACGCCGTTTATTTCCGCCCTGCTCGACGGAGGGGAAACCACCCTGATTAATGCCAGCTCTCTTTGGACGATCGATTGATTTGTAATGTCCGTGACTTTCAGTACATCAATCTGTTTGTTTAATTGTTTTGTCAGCTGTTCCGTTTCTTTTTCATCTGCCACATGAACGACAAACGTGATCCTGGAAATCCCCGCTGTTTCGGTGTGGCCGACGGTAATGCTTTCAATGTTGTAATGCCGTTTTGTAAACAACCCTGTAATTCTGTTTAAGACGCCGCTTTGATTCAAAACCGTCAGCGTGATGATTCTTTTCAAGGTTTCACCCCCACCATTTCGTGCAGCCCTTTTCCAGGCGCAACCATTGGAAATACTTTTTCAGCTTGTGCAACCTGAACATCGATGACCATCGGTTCATTCGACGTTAGCGCCGCTTCCAGCTTTTCTTCCGCTTCTTTTTCAGATGTGATTCGGACACCTTTGATGCCGTATGCTTCAGACAGCTTGATGAAATCAGGCTGTGATGCGAACTTGGAGTGTGAATAGCGCTCATCGTAAAAGATCTCCTGCCATTGCCGGACCATTCCGAGGCAGCGGTTGTTTAAGACCACGACTTTGATCGGAAGGTTCAGATCGTGAATGACGGACAGCTCCTGCAGCGTCATCTGGAATCCTCCGTCGCCGAGTATCGATACAACCGTCGCATCCTTATCCGCAAGCTGTGCTCCGATTGCCGCCGGAAGTCCGAAGCCCATCGTACCGAGTCCGCCGGAAGTGACCCATCTGTCGGCTTTTTGGAACTGATAAAATTGCGCAGCCCACATTTGATGCTGTCCGACGTCCGTCGTTAAAATTGCTTCGCCTTTCGTATAGCGGTGGATATATTCGATCAGCTTCTGCGGTTTGAATCCTTCTGTTTCATTCTCTTCATACCAGAGCGGATATTCGTTTTTCCAGTCCGCAAGCTGCTTTTTCCACTCATCCGAAGCGCTCGGTTTGCCGTTTTGCTTGATCAGCTCTGTCAGTACAAGCTTGCTGTCGCCGACAACCGGAATATGCGTATAAACGATTTTGCCGATTTCAGCCGGATCGATGTCAATGTGAGCGACTTTCGCATATTTTGCAAAATGCTTCAAGTTCCCTGTGACCCGGTCATCGAATCTCGCACCGATGCTGATTAACAGATCGCTTTCATACAGCGCCATGTTGGCCGCATACGTTCCGTGCATTCCGGCCATCCCGAGGAAAAGCGGATGGTCGGCCGGAAATCCTCCCAAGCCTAACAGCGTATGCGCCACCGGAATTTGCTGCTGTTCGACATAATTTTTTAATTCTTCTGACGCTTTCCCGTGCAAGACGCCCGCGCCCGCTAAAATCACCGGCTTTTTCGCTGCACTGACCGCTTCCACAAGCTTTCTGATCTGCAGATAATTCGGTTCCTTCGTCGGCTGATAGCCAGGAAGGTGAATCTCATGGTCGTAGCGGAATTCTCCTTCTACAACGGCGATGTCTTTAGGAATATCGATTAAAACGGGGCCCGGTCTTCCTGTTGTTGCGATATGGAATGCTTCTTTAATAATTCTCGGCAGATCTTCTGCATGGCGAACCTGGTAGCTGTGCTTTGTAATCGGCATCGTAATTCCGATGACGTCAGCTTCTTGAAATGCGTCAGATCCGATAACCGAGGTCGCAACCTGACCGGTGAATACGACGAGAGGCAATGAATCGATCATCGCGTCGGCCAGACCCGTTACAAGGTTGGTCGCTCCCGGACCGGATGTGGCGATGACGACACCCGGTTTCCCTGAAATCCTCGCATATCCTTCGGCTGCGTGGATGGCGCCTTGTTCATGGCGCGTCAGCACATGAAACATCCCCGATCCGTAGAGTTTGTCATAAATCGACAGGACCGCACCGCCGGGATACCCGTAGATCACTTCGACATTTTCCTGTTTTAAAGCCTCGATCAGCATTGACGCCCCTGCCATTGTTTGTGTACATTGGGCATTTTCAGCATCCAACTGTACATTCGTCCCCATTTTTCTTCCTCCTTATCAAGTGATCATTATCACTGTTCATTCACGTGGTTTTTTTAAAATTAATTCATGTATATATGCCGCAAAGCATGTTTCCAATCTGCTTTTGCAGCTAAAAAAAGCCTTCCCGCCCACTGTTGACGCTGCACACCTTGCAGGCCAAAGGGGCGAAAAGGCTTTTCTTTCCGCGGTACCACCCTTGTTCGCGGCTTTCGAAAGCCGCCTTATGGATAATCGCTTATCCGGTTTAATAACGAGTGAACCTTCGTGACGTTCACCCGGCCAGCCTTACTAAACTTGAAAGTCGTTCAGGCTGACACTCAGAGGGGAGTTCACAAGCGGAGGCCGTCACCGGTTTCCAGCAATCCCGGCTCTCTGCAGGCGGCGTTTCCGCTGTTACTTATCCTCTTCAACGTTTGTCTTTATTCAACTGACACTTAAGCTTTGATCTTCGAGGCTGACTTTTACCCCTTCACAGACGACGCGCTCGCGGAACTTTTCAAGCATCCGGTTTGTATGGACTCCCGGCTTGCCGTCCCCGATCTTGCGGCCGTCAACTTTTACGACCGCGATGACTTCTGCAGCCGTTCCGGTTAAAAACACTTCGTCGGCTGTGTATACGTCATGGCGGGTAAACGGCTCTTCTTTCACTTCATAGCCGAGTTCCTGCGCTATTTCGATAATGGCATTCCGGGTGATTCCTTCAAGCGCTCCGATATAGCCCGGAGGCGTCAAAAGCTTTCCGTTGTTATAAATGAATACGTTATCCGCAGAACCTTCGGCGACATAGCCTTGATCATTGAGCATGAGCGCTTCTGTCACGCCCGCCATGTGCGCCTCGATCCGGACAAGAATATTGTTTAAATAGTTCAGCGATTTCACTTTAGGGCTCAGTACATCAGGTCTGTTTCTTCTTGTCGGAACCGTCACGATGTCAATTCCCGTTTCATACAAGTGTTTCGGGAATATTGCCAATGGTTCGACAATTATAATGACACTCGGGTGTGAACAATTGTTTGGATCGAGTCCGAGGTCACCTGCTCCTCTTGAAACGACCAAGCGGATGTAAGCGTCTTTAAGCCCGTTTTTTTCGACTGTTTTGAGAACGTGCTGTGTCAGTTCTTCCTGCTGATATGGAATCTCCAGCATGATCGATCTCGCAGAATCGTAGAGGCGGTCCATGTGCTCTTTCATTCTGAAGATGTTGCCGCCGTATACCCTGATCCCTTCAAACACGCCGTCCCCGTATAAAAATCCGTGATCATAGACTGATATTTTAGCGTCTTCTTTTTTAACGAGTTTGTCGTTTAGGAAGATCCACTGGTCTTTCTGGTCCCCCATCCCTCTAGCACACCTTTCTGTTGTAAATGAACGCTTTAAACGGTTAAAAATTGATGATGCGGGAACCCGTTTTCCCGCTGTCATTCCCGGGAAAGATGAAAAGTTTTCAAGTGATTTGTTCTTTTGTTTGAACTCATATTACGCCCCTTTACATGCAGTGTCAACCGTATTTTTTAAAATTATTAGACAATTTCGATTAATCAATCTACTTGTATACGCTTACATGATTGATATAAAAGGAAATGCAAAATTGAAAAACAATCTGAAATTTTTTATGCAATTATAAAGATTACATAAAAAAACTGGTGTTTTATACAGTTTTGTTAGATTTTATTACCGACAACTTTTTTAAAATTTCATCCCGGAAGGTTAGATTTTTTACCACATTTGTGTACAGACTCCATTTTACGATTTTTTACATAAACTGCTGTTAATTCAATAAGAAACGGGTGAATATGATGTACCGCACCTTTCCTCCATACTCTGACCCCCGCGTGCGCCAATACCCGGGATACTTCGGCTATCCGACTACTTATGTCTATAATCCTTCAGCGTACGGGCCCTATCCCTATTATCCGTACGGCGGGGTGTTCACCACTCCGACTCTCGGATTCGGTATCGGTTATCCGGGAATTTCCGTTCCGGCTGTGCACGGCTTTACCGGTGGATTCAGAGAAGATTAACAAAGCACAAAAAAGAGAGAGCATTTTGCTCTCTCTTTTAACGGTTAAACGACTCCCTGAGCGATCATCGCATCCGCCACTTTAATAAATCCAGCTATATTGCAGCCGTCAAGCAGATTACCGGGACGTCCGTATTCTGAAGACGCTTCAACGCTTCTCTTGTAAATATCGGTCATGATCGTTCTGAGCTTCTCATCCGTTTCTTCCGCCGTCCAGTGGAGCCGCGCGCTGTTCTGCGCCATTTCGAGCGCTGAAACGGCCACACCGCCGGCATTTGCAGCCTTAGCCGGCCCAAAAAGAACCCCCGCATCCAAAAAGCGTTTGACGGCGCTCTCTTCAGACGGCATATTCGCTCCTTCTCCGACGGCTTTGACCCCATTTGAAATAAGCACTCCGGCCGCCTCTTCGTCAATTTCGTTCTGGGTCGCGCAAGGAAGCGCGATATCGCACGGAATAGACCAAATGCCGGAGCATCCTTCGAAATAGTGTGCTTCCGGATGCTCGTTGACATACTCGCGAATCCTTCCGTTCCCGCTTTCTTTGAGCCGCTTCACCGTCTCGAGGCTGATGCCTTTTTCGTCATAGACATAGCCGTCAGAATCGCTGCAGGCCACTACTTTTGCGCCGAATTGAGCGGCTTTTTCCATCGCATACAGCGCCACATTGCCTGAACCGGAGACGACAACTGTGCTGTTTTCAAAACGCAGCCCCTGATCCTTCAGCATTTCTTCTACGAAATAAACCAGACCGTACCCTGTCGCTTCTTTCCTCGTCAAACTGCCCCCGTATTCAAGGCCTTTGCCTGTTAACACACCTGCATCATAGCGGCCCCGAATCTTTTTATACTGTCCGAACATAAACCCGACTTCCCTTGCTCCGACACCAATATCGCCGGCAGGGATATCCGTGTCCGGTCCGATATGTCTGTACAGTTCATCCATAAAGCTTTGCGTAAAACTCATGATCTCCCTGTCAGACTTGCCCTTCGGATCAAAATCAGCCCCGCCTTTTCCGCCGCCGATCGGCTGGCCGGTTAAAGAATTTTTAAAAATCTGCTCAAAGCCCAAAAATTTAATAATGCTCGCGTTTACAGAAGGATGAAAGCGGATGCCGCCTTTATACGGACCGATCGCACTGTTAAATTGAACCCGGTATCCCCTGTTAACCTGGATATTGCCTTCATCATCGACCCACGGCACCCTGAAGGTGATCATCCGTTCCGGCTCTGCAATCCTTTCAAGAATGCGGTTTTCAATATACTTTGGATGCTTGGCCAATACAGGGACGAGGGAATCGAAAATTTCTTTTACAGCTTGAAGAAATTCGCTTTCGTGAAGATTTCGCTTCCGCACTGTCTCGTATGCTTTTGTCACATAATCTCTCGCCGCCTGGAAATTTGTTTGCTCCATTTTTTCTAGCGTATGCACCTTTCTTCAGCTCCCTTTCTAAAGTAAAAGCAGAACGAACTTGTAAGATTTTCTATCATGGTAAATTTTACAACCAATTCCCCATTTACATCAATCTGGAAAACAGATTAAACCATTGCTGAATTGAGATGTATAACAAAAAGCGAGAATAGACGGGTATTAAGATAGAAGAACACTTCTTAAAAGCTGAGGAGAAAAGGACCAATAAACCATAAAATACCATAACATCCGAAAGGTTCTTTCTGTGCTTTTCGTTGTGATCGGCGCATTTGCCCGTTGTACTCTCGGCAGAAAATGAGCATCTTCTCCCGTTTTCAAAATGAATCCTACTGCACAAAACGAAAACACATAGCTCTTCTTTTTCATGGCAACAATAAAACTAAAACAGGGGTGATCTGATGGACCACAAAAAAGAACTGTCGAACGTTGAAACACAAAGAAACTTTTTAACGGCTGAAGAATTTCCTGAAGGAGCGTATGGAGCTGCCCAGGGCAAAGACAAGCCTGTTGAAAACAAAAACACGCCATGGAAGGAAGGCCAGCAGTACTACAGCAATTTCACATATGAATTCCGCTATCTCCACCAAGGAATGCCGCGACAGTACCCCGGGGCGCATCCAACCCATGACGAAAAGGATCAAAACGAGGAATGACCGATAAAAAAGAGCCGTGCTAAACGGCTCTTTCAAGCTTTTTATTGGAGGGAATGCTGGAAATTTTGATTGTGTTGCTGGTTTTGTTGGTTTTGCTGATCCTGTTGACCTTGCTGTCCTTGCTGGTTAAATGACTGCTGCGCCTGCTGAAGTGCCTGGCTCATTTGGTTCATGGCCTGGTTTGTCTGGATCCCTTGAAGAGCCTGATTCAGCTGCTGAACAGCCTGCTGAATGCCTTGCTGAATTTGCTGATCCGTCTGCTGCTGAGATTGTGAGCTGGACTGCTGCTGAATTTGCTGCTTCAGCTGATTGATTCCCTGGCTCAATTGAGAGCTCTGCTGGCCGCTTTGGCCCTGCTGCTGTTACCCCATTTGATTAACAGTTTGCTCCAGCTGGGCAAGCTGCTGCTGGATATTTCCGAATTCCTGAGCAAGTTCGGTATCCGTAATGTTGACCCCGAGCAGCTGCTCATGCTTTTGTTTTTGTTGTTTCTGCTTTTGCTGCTGATTGTGCTGTTGTTTTGTCATTACAACATCCTCCTTAAAATTGATCACACCCTTCATTTTGTTTAAGATGACTAAAGGGAATTTTTAGGATGTTGTTGTTTGAAGAAAAAGGCCATTCAGAGAACTACTCTCACTTCAAGATACAATTGGAGATGTTCTTGAAAGAAGTATAGGAAGAGGATTAGGCAGCTCGTAAATTGTTATAAATGATAAAATATTCCTAAAAAGGAAAGATGGGGAGTGTAGTTGAACAGGATATCCAATAAAATAAAGGAGTTCCAATGAAATTCGAAAATTTAAATCCGCTTCCAATCCGCTCCCAAAACACATTTTCAACCCCAAAATAAAACGCATGTTCCAAGTAAATAAAAAAGCCTCAAACCCTTGTATACCAAGAAGTTTGAGGCTTTTTTCAGAGACGTCCCAGGAGAGATTCGAACTCCCGACCGACGGCTTAGAAGGCCGTTGCTCTATCCTGCTGAGCTACTGGGACATGATGTTGTTTTGTTTCGCTTTAACTATCAGCGACAAGATTTATTATATGCGGATCGGGACATAAAGTCAACAACTTTTTAGAATTTTTTTCTTCACGAGGAAGAAAAAAATTCTTCCTCATGAATGTGCTGGCAGTTGGACGTGGTTTGTCAGGCTTTCGACTTCCCGGCCGTCCAAGTCGTAAAAGCGGACCGTTGCATTGTCTTTGTCAATGTTTAGTATAGCATAAGTTTTTTCTTTCCGCACCCGCGGAAGGCGGATGCTGCCGGGGTTGATCAGCAGTTTTCCGTCCATCAGCTCGCTTCCGGCGATGTGGGAATGGCCGAAACAGATGATATCGGCGCCGAGTTCTTCAGCGCGGTAGTATACATTTAAAAGCGACTGTTTAATGCCGTATAAATGCCCGTGTGTGAAAAAAAGCTTTCTCGATCCGACGGGAACGACAATTTCGTCTTTAAACTCCCCGTAAAAATCGCAGTTTCCTTTTACCGTTAAGTAAGAGGAAAGCGCGGGATGGGAAGGATCCAATTCGGAATCCCCACAATGGATGATGAGATCTGTTTCCTTCCCGTGCCGCTCAGCGATCATTTCCAGTTCGTCTTCAAGACCATGGCTGTCGCTGACAATCAGAACCTTCATGATCGGCCCTCCTCCTTTACGCTTGATCCAATAGAGCGGACAGTTTTTTCAGCGCTTCCGCTCTGTGGCTGATTTTGTTCTTTTCGCCGCTTGAGAGCTCGGCCATCGTTTGATCTTTGTCTTTGACGAGAAAAACCGGGTCATAGCCGAAGCCGTTTGTGCCGCGCGGTTCTTCGGTAATATACCCTTCCACAGAACCTTCGACCGTTTTCGTTTCCTGTCCTGGAGTGCATAATGCGAGCGCGCATCTGAACCTCGCGGAGCGGTCTTCTTTTTCCACCCCTTCAAGCTCTTTCAATAGCTTTTTCAGGTTGGCGAGATCGTTTTTCTCTTCTCCTGCATAGCGGGCCGAGTATACGCCGGGGCTGCCGCCGAGGTAGTCGACAGACAGGCCTGAGTCATCGGCAATTACGATTTTTCCGGTTTCTTTCGAAATCGTTTCCGCTTTAATCACCGCGTTTTCTTCAAACGTCTGCCCGGTTTCTTCGATTTCGGGCGTATAGCCGATGTCCAGTAGAGATTTGACATCGTAGCCTCTCGGTTCGAGCATCGCTTTAAATTCTCTGACTTTCCCTTCGTTTTTCGTGGCAATGATGACTTCTTTCATCGTGTATCAAGCCTTTCTCATGTTATTGTTGAATGGCTGATGCAACGTCGCCGAGCACTTCTTTCTGCTTTTCGATCAGTTCGGCGATCCCTTTTTCAGCCAGTTCTAAAAGCCCGTCCAATTCACTTCTTGAGAATGTCGCTTCCTCTCCTGTTCCCTGAAGTTCGACAAAGCGGCCTTCGCCTGTCATGACGACGTTCATATCCACCTCTGCTGCAGAATCTTCCTGATAGTTCAAATCAAGGATCAATCCTTTTTCCTTATCGATTCCCACCGAAGTGGCAGCCAAAAAGTCAGTGATCGGCATCGCCTTCAGCGTGCCTTTTTCGACAAGTCTTCCGACGGCAAGCGCCATGGCCGTAAATGCTCCGGTGATCGACGCGGTTCTCGTGCCTCCGTCAGCCTGAATGACGTCGCAGTCGATCCAGATCGTCCGCTCACCGAGCTTTTCCAAATCAACGACCGCCCGCAGAGCTCGTCCGATCAGCCGTTGAATTTCCATCGTCCGCCCGGAGATTTTCCCTTTTGACGATTCCCTGATCGTCCTTTGGTTTGTGGCCCGCGGGAGCATGCTGTATTCCGCGGTGATCCAGCCCTTCCCTTCTCCTCTCAAAAAGGGCGGTACACGGTCTTCCACAGACGCGTTGCATATCACCTTTGTCCCGCCGACTGTGATCAGGACCGATCCCTCGGGATGCGTAATGAAGTCGAGGTCCATTGTGACAGGGCGCAATTCATTGTTTTCTCTTCCATCGTATCTCATTTTTTACCTCCGATTGTATGTACATAAACCTTTCACAATCATTCTGCTCTTCCAAAAAGCTGAATAAAGAAAGAGGCAGCTTTAATCGCTTACCTCTTTTTCTATAGTATATCAAAAATCTCTGCTTAAAAACTACCTGTGTTCACCTTGCTCGGTCTTGAAACCGGCTTGGAGAGCTTTTCTCCTTTTTCATTGACGAGCTCGGATTTTCCGTTCACAGTAACCGACACACTTTTCACATCAGGCAGCTCGGTTAATGTCAGCACAATACTGTTTAACACTTCATCCGATATCACTTTCTTCTCGCCGTCTGCACTCCCGTAGATCGCTTCATTAAAGTCAAGAGTCACATGGCCGTCTTCAATTTTCGGCTCGTTTTCAAGCTTGACGCCGCCCTGGAAATCGGAAAGCAGGCCGCTTTTATTGCCCGGTCCTTCCGTCAGCTCTTTAATCGCCGCCGTCACCTCGTCTTTTTCTTTTGCAGACGTCCGTTTCGTTACAGGAACGTAGTATGTGCCTTTGTCCGATTCAGCCAAATAATAGACGGTGACCGGCTGTGTCGCCGTTATATCGGTCACACCCGCCGTATCGAGGTTGATGCCGTCCTCGCGGCTGAGTTCTTCTGAAATCGGTGTGCCGTTAACAGGCATTTCTTTCAAATCATGGCCGTTCATGCGGATCTTCACTTTATCAATCGAGTTAAACTGTGTCAACGTCCATGTAATCGCCTGTACGATTTTTTGCTCGTCTTCAGCTTTATAGTTTTTAAATTCATTTGAGAAGTCAGCAATCGCTGTTCCGTCTTCTTTAATATCAACATTCACCGTTGTATCCGCTGGCAGCACGGCTCTGAACCCGTTTGGCAGGATGTTTGAAACAGGGCCGCCTTCAACGAGGTATTCAAGCGCTTGTTTAGCCGTGCCTTCCTGCTTTGGCAGCGGCAGCGTCTGTGCAGTCACATAGCCGTTCTTATCAATGAGATAAAGCTCTCTCATAACCGTATCGCTCGTTTGAGCCGCTTTATCGTCGCTTGTCGTTTTGCTGCCTTTGTCTTCTGTTTTATCTTTGGTTTTGTCTGTTTTGTCTTGCTCCTTCTCCTCTTTTACATATGTGATGTCCTGCGGCGGATCTATCTCCTCTGAGGCTTGATCTGACTGAAATATTCCGCACCCGGAAAGAAGCAGCGCGGAGGCCGTAACCGAAACCGCGATTCCTTTCATTCCTTTTTTCAGCATACTTTTCCCTCCTAAGGCAGTTTGTACTATTATGTATACGAGCCCGTTTTTGAATTAGACCGCTTTTTAAAAAAATCCCTCTGAATACAAAAAACCTTTTCTTTTAAAGAATAGGCTCATGAAAAAAGCTGCCGTTTAATTGTGCGGCAGCTTTATTTTATAGCGGTTTCCTGAAGAGAAATGCTTTCCACATTTTTCACTTCGTATCCAAACCAATCATTTGCAATTTTTGTGAAGCGGGCGCGCTCCCCGGTTGTTAAAAACAAGTGTTCCGGCGGTTCCCCCGTTTTGCTTAATAAACTGTTGTATGACAAAATCGTGCTGACTTCCCTGGCCGTTTCATCTCCGGAGGAAATAATGTTGACGCGCTCTCCCATATAGCGCTGAATCGGCTCTTTTAAAATCGGATAATGCGTGCATCCGAGAATCAGCGTATCGATTGATGAATCCCTGAGCGGGTGCAGTGACGACCTGACGATTTCATCAGCCGTCTCATCCAAAAATTTGCCGCTTTCCACAAACGGGACAAACATCGGGCAAGCCAGATTTTCTACCGTTAAATCTCCGTTCAGCGAAAGAAGCGCTTCTTCGTAGGCGCCGCTTTTGATCGTGTTTTCTGTTCCGATCACGCCGATCCGCTGGTTTTCCGTCACTTTAATCGCGGTTCTGGCTCCGGGCTGCACAACGCCGATGACCGGGATCGCGACTTCTCTGCTTATTTCTTCAAGGGCGATGGCGGTCGCTGTATTGCAGGCGATCACGAGCATTTTAATATGGTGGCGGGATAACAAATAATTTGTCATTTCCCATGTATATGACAGGACTTCTTCTCTGTCGCGAGGTCCGTACGGACACCTTTTCGTATCTCCAAGATATATAATTTTTTCTTTCGGCAGCTGCCTCATGATTTCTTTTGCAACGGTTAAACCGCCGACTCCCGAATCGATGACTCCTATCGGTTGATCCAACAAAATCGCCTCATTTTCTGTTCATTTCCTGCTGTAGTTTAATTAATAATTTTTCAAATGCAGCTGTTTCTTCCTCGGAAAACGCCTCTAACATGTCTTCCAAATAGTCCTGCCTTTTTTGAATGACCTCCTGGATGATCCGCTCTCCTTCCGATAGAAGGTGAATGCGGACTACGCGCCTGTCGGACGGATCTTTCACCCGTTCAACGAGGTTGTTTTTTTCCATTCGGTCAATTAAATCCGTCGTGGTGCTGCACGCCAGGTACATCTTTTGTGATAACTCGCCGATCGTCATGTCCCCGTATTCATACAGCCATTGAAGACCGACAAACTGGGGAGGGGTAATCGTATATTGGGTGAGAATTTCTCTTCCTTTTTGTTTAATGATGCCCGCAATATGGCGGAGTGATTTTTCAATATCCGCTATGTGATTCAAAGAAGCATTCGAATTCATTTTCTCTACCTCGCTCGACTCGTTGTTTTGTTTTCAAAACACTTGAGTCTATTTTCCTTCTTTTCTACACAAATTGCAAGACTTCAACATGAATATACAAATTGCACCTCAAAACAAATAACCGGTTCCCTTCTTGATACAAGAAGGAACACCGGCTCAATTTAGAGCTCTAGCTCACCCATTCGAAGAAGTTCAACAACAGCTTGCGAACGGCCTTTCACTCCCAATTTTTGCATCGCATTGGAAATGTGATTACGTACAGTCTTTTCACTTATAAAGAGCTCGCTTGCGATTTCCTTTGTTGTCTTGTCTTGAACGAGCAATTCGAACACTTCTCTTTCTCTTTTTGTTAGCAGCGGCTTTGATTGAAACTCTTTCTCCTTCAAGTATTGTAACCCTCCTTGCTAAGGTGAGAGCTGATCTGAAACGAATGGGTTTCGATATAGTCGTGATATCATATGAAACATACGCAAGGTCGGTGACGTTTCTGACGGAGAAAAGGGTTCCCTCAAACACCTATTTTTCAAATCATGACACAGGCATCGTTTCAGGGCTGAACTTCTAAGGAAGACATTTTAAAATCCAGGCGATCAGCCGCCATCTTTTCGTAATATATGCGTGCGTTTTCTTTTTCTGCACAGCACTGATGATTTGTGCAGCCGCTTTTTCGGGCGAAGCCGTCCAAAACAGGTGATCACCTTTTGCAAGAGCCGTGTCCACGAAGCCTGGCTGAATTTCGGTGACCACGATTTCATCACACCCAAGTTTTTTTACTTTTTGCCGGAGCCCTTTTAAGTAATTAGAAACAAATTCTTTTGAAGCGGCGTAGGTGACGGCTCTTCCGTTTCCTCTCAGCGCGGCAATGGATGATATGCCGACTAAATACCCTTTCCCATTTTTGATAAAATGCTCCATCAACACGTTCGAGCAGGACACAAATCCCGTCACATTTACATCGATCGTTTCCTTTTCTTTGCTCCAATCCATTTCGCTTTCCAAATATCCAACACCTGAACAGATGAAGACTGCGTCTGCCCAATTCATCTCATCAAGCAGTTCTCTCAACAGTATAGGCGCGCGTTCGCTGTCGGCTGTATCGATCTTTTTAATGTATGAAGGTCCAGGGAGATCGTCGCGCAATTTGGCTAGCAGCTCATACCGTCTTGCAGCAAGACCGACCTCAACTCCTCCGGCTGACAGCTGCTTGGCAAGCGCTTTGCCAATTCCGGAACTCGCGCCGATGATTATCACTTTTTTCATTTTCCTCTCCCTGTCAATTATTTCTCAGGAAATGAGTGATTGCCAAGCAGTTTTGCTTTTTGTTTATCTGTCCATTTCACCGGTTTGCCCGTATCTTTCGCAATTTGCACCATAACCGCCTTCCCTGTGAAGCAAAGGCCGCCTTCTCCATTTTTCGCCGTATAGTGAAGGGTGAGGGAGGCGTTGCCGACAGATGCTGTTTTGACGCCGATTTTCAAATGTTCATGAAGCATGACCTGCTGAAAGTAATCGCATTGCTGGCTCGCCACGACGGGAATGGCCGCGCTTTTCCCGTCTGAAAGGCGGTCCATGACGCCCAGGTGCTTGAAATAGGAAATCCTCGCTTCCTCGAAATAGACAAACGGTGTGACATTGTTCATATGACCGAACATGTCCGTTTCTGAAAAACGGACGGATACTTCATCAAAAAAAGAAAATGACTGACACCATGTGTCAAACGGTTCTTCAATATATCCCGGCAGTTTCATTGTTTTTCATCCCCTTTGGTCATAAAAACACCTCTTCGGCTTGAAGAGGTGCGTTTTTTCGTGTTATTCCGTGTTGTCGCTTCCGAAGAAGTTTTTAAACGCCTGAACGGTCGTATCCCTGTTTAACGCAGCGATTGAGGTTGTGAGCGGGATGCCTTTCGGACATGACTGCACGCAGTTTTGCGAATTTCCGCATTCGGCCAGTCCGCCGTCCCCCATGATCGCTTCGAGCCGTTCCGATTTGTTCATCGCGCCTGTCGGATGGGTGTTGAATAAGCGGACTTGCGAGAGCGGTGCAGGTCCCATAAAGTTTGTTTTATCGTTCACGTTTGGACAAGCTTCGAGACATACGCCGCAAGTCATGCATTTTGACAGCTCATAAGCCCACTGCCTTCTTCGTTCCGGCATTCTCGGTCCCGGTCCGAGGTCATATGTGCCGTCGATCGGCACCCATGCTTTGACTTTCTTTAATGAATCAAACATGCGGCTCCGGTCCACTTGAAGGTCGCGGACAACAGGGAATGTTTTCATCGGTTCAAGGCGGATCGGCTGCTCAAGCTGGTCGATCAGCGCCGTACAGGACTGTCTCGGCTTGCCGTTGATCACCATCGAGCAAGCGCCGCACACTTCCTCGAGACAGTTCATATCCCAAGCAATCGGCGACGTTTTTTCTCCTTTTGCATTAACCGGGTTCCTTCTGATTTCCATCAAGGCGGAAATGACGTTCATATTCGGACGGTATGGAATTTCAAACGCTTCCTGGTAAGGACTAGAATCCGATGTATCCTGACGAGTGATGATAAACTTGATTGTCTTATTTTCACTCATGATTTCGCCACCTTTTTCTTCGAGTAATCCCGTTTACGCGGTGCGATTAATGAAACATCGACATCCTCATAATGGAATTTCGGGGCTTCAAAATCGCCTGCATGTTTCGCCATTGTTGTTTTCAGCCATTCCTCGTCATTGCGTTCAGGGAAATCCGGTTTATAATGGGCGCCGCGGCTCTCATTCCGGTTGTATGCACCGAGCGTGATCACCCGTGCCAATTGCAGCATGTTGTGCAGCTGGCGCGTGAATACGGCGCCCTGATTGCTCCATTTTGCCGTATCGTTGATATTGATGTTTTGGTAGCGCTCGGCAAGCTCTTGGATTTTTTCATCCGTTTTCAGCAGCTTGTCATTGTGGCGCACAACCGTCACGTTGTCTGTCATCCATTCGCCGAGCTCTTTATGAAGGACATAAGCATTTTCATTGCCGTCCATCTTCATAATGTCAGCCCACTTTTCTTCTTCCTTTTTGACGCAGCTGTCGAAAACGGAAGAAGACAGATCTTCTGCGGATGTTTCAAGACCTTGAATGTATTCAACGGCTTTCGGACCTGCCACCATGCCGCCGTAAATGGCTGACAAGAGCGAGTTCGCGCCCAGGCGGTTTCCGCCGTGCATTGAATAATCGCATTCTCCTGCGGCAAACAGTCCTGGAATGTTGGTCATCTGATTGTAGTCGACCCAGAGTCCGCCCATTGAGTAGTGGACCGCAGGGAAAATCTTCATCGGCAGCTTGCGCGGATCGTCACCCATGAATTTTTCATAGATTTCAATGATTCCGCCCAGCTTGATGTCCAATTCCTTCGGATCTTTATGGGAAAGATCGAGATAAACCATGTTTTCGCCATTGATGCCGAGCTTTTGTCTGACGCATACATCAAATATTTCACGCGTCGCAATATCACGCGGCACAAGGTTTCCGTATGCCGGATATTTCTCTTCGAGGAAATACCAAGGCTTGCCGTCTTTATACGTCCAGACTCGTCCGCCTTCACCGCGCGCCGATTCGCTCATCAGCCGCAGCTTGTCGTCTCCCGGAATGGCGGTCGGGTGGATCTGGATGAATTCTCCATTCGCATAGTAAGCGCCCTGCTGGTAAACGATCGAAGCGGCTGATCCGGTATTGATCATCGAGTTCGTCGATTTTCCGAAGATGATGCCCGGTCCCCCGGTCGCCATGATGACCGCGTCTGAACGGAACGACTCGATTTCCATCGTCGTCAGATTTTGGGCGACGATGCCCCGGCACGCATTGTCATCATCAAGAACGGCTCCGAGAAACTCCCAGCCTTCATATTTCGAAACAAGCCCTTCGACTTCAAAGCGGCGAACCTGCTCATCCAGCGCGTACAATAGCTGCTGTCCGGTCGTCGCCCCCGCATATGCCGTTCTGTGATGCTGAGTTCCCCCGAAGCGCCGGAAGTCAAGCAGCCCTTCAGGTGTTCTGTTAAACATGACGCCCATGCGGTCAAGCAAATGAATAATCGACGGCGCCGCGTCACACATCGCTTTGACCGGCGGCTGGTTGGCCAGAAAGTCGCCTCCGTAAACGGTATCGTCAAAATGCTCCCAAGGGGAGTCGCCTTCACCTTTTGTATTGACCGCTCCGTTGATTCCGCCCTGCGCACATACGGAATGTGAGCGCTTAACGGGAACGATCGAAAATAGTTTTACATTTGTTCCTGCTTCCGCAGCTTTAATGGTCGCCATCAGACCCGCAAGTCCTCCGCCGACAACGATGATGCTTGAATTGCTCATGCCTGCCCCACTCCCTCTAGTAATCTAGTTCTTTTACACAAATGCCAAAATCGCTCTCAGCCCTACATAGGACAGCACAACAAAGACTCCCATTGTCACAAACGTGGCGATTCGCTGTGAGCGGGGAGAAACGGTGATTCCCCAAGTGACAGCAAACGACCATAAACCGTTTGAAAAGTGGAAGATTGTTGAGAGGACACCTACAATGTAAAAGCCGAGCATGATCGGGGAGCTCAAAATATCAGCCATCATGTCAAAGTTCACCTCTGCCCCCATTTGGGCGGCAATCCGTGTTTGCCACACGTGCCAGCTGACAAAAATCAAGGTAATGATTCCTGTAATCCGCTGCAGAACGAACATCCAGTTTCTAAAAAATCCGTATCTGTTCGCATTGTTTTTCGCTGTAAAAGCTATGTATACTCCATAAACAGCATGATAAATCAGCGGAAGGAAAATCACGAAGATTTCCAAGACGTACCTGAACGGCAGGTTTTCCATAAAGTGAGCGGCGTTATTAAACGCCTCTTCTCCGCTTGCCGCAAAATGGTTGACAACCAAATGCTGGATTAAAAATATGCCTACCGGTATGACGCCAAGCAAAGAATGCAGTCTTCGATAAACAAACTCTCTGTTCCCGGCCATTGCTTTACCCCCTAGTTGAAAAGTGCAGTAAAAATGAAAGGTCTCCTATCCCCCGTCCTGTTTCAAATATCGCACTTTGTTAAGTTTTTATGACAATTTCATTTTACTCCTATGAGAAATAGGCGTCAAGAAAACGCGTACATAAATTGAAATTTTCTAAAATTTAATCATATTTTTGAAAATTTTATTTTATCAAAATATAAATATATCAGATTTTTTTCTTCCTAAATGCATGTCCCCGCTGTAATCTTTCACCCCATTTAAGCTATAATAAACGGAGAAAAGAGGGGAGACATTGGATATGAACAAATTTGAAGCAAACTTAGCGCAATTAAAAGAGCTGGAAGTCTCCGCATATGGCTATGAGTTGATCAGGGAAGTGCTGCTTCCCGATATGCTGGGACAAGACTACGCAGATATGTTGTACTGGGCGGGAAAAAAGCTCGCCCGCAAGTTCCCGCTTGAATCCAGGGAGGACCTTCCCGCTTTCTTTCTGGATGCAGGCTGGGGAACGCTTACGATCGTCCATTCAAAGAAGCAGGAGCTTGAGTTTGAGCTCGAAGGCCCGCTGGTCTCAAACCGCCTCAAATATCAAAAGGAACCGTGCTTTCAGCTTGAAGCCGGATTTATCGCCGAGCAAATCCAGCTGATGAACGAACAAATCGCCGAATCGTATGAACAGGTGAAAAAAAGAGCCGGAAAAGTTGTTTTAACGGTAAAATGGGATTTGAAGGACCCGGCATAACCATGCAAAAAAGGCGGAGACTGCAAAAGTCCCGCCTTTTTCTTTTTAAATGACTGCTGTCTGCTTTGACAGTTCAAAAGCATCATGCAGCGCTTCAACGGCTTTCACCATATCGCCTTCGTTGACGACAGTCGAAACTTTGATTTCGGATGTGCTGACCATTTTGACCTGGATGTTTTTTTCCGCCAGCACAGCGAACATTTCCGCTGCTACTCCGGGGTTGGAGATCATGCCTGAACCGACGATCGACACTTTGGCAAGCCTGTTTTCCGTTTCAATCTGTTCATAGTCGAGCGCGTCTTTGTATTCTTCGAGAACTTCGACCGTCCGTTTTAAGTCTTCCGTTTTCACGGAGAAAGAAATCGACGTTTTGCTTGTGCTTGTCACCGATTGAATGATGATGTCAACGTTGATGTTCTGTTTGGCAAGTGTTGTAAAAATCGTTGACAGCGTCGTCAGGCCGCTCGCCAGGCCGCATACAGTCACGCGTGTGATCTGATCTTCAAATGCAATGCCTCTTACGATTAAATTCTGTTCCATTGATGATTCCTCCTCGATTAATGTGCCGGCTTCTTTTTCGGTGCTTGAACGGACTTCCAAAGGCACCTGATAGTTTTTCGCGAATTCAACAGCTCTCGGATGCAGGACGCCTGCTCCAAGATTGGCAAGCTCAAGCATTTCATCGTAGGAGATTCCGGCCAGTTTCCGCGCTGTTTTGACATAGCGGGGATCGGTTGTGAAAACCCCCGGTACATCGGTGTAAATGTCGCATTTATCGGCTTTCAGGGCAGCTGCGAGGGCAACGGCTGTCGTATCTGATCCGCCTCTGCCGAGCGTTGTGATTTCACCTTCCGCTGTCGTGCCTTGGAATCCGGCGACAACGGCGATTTTCCCTTCAGTCAGGCGCTCTTTCAGCTTGGCTGTATCAATGTTCGTAATTCTTGCGTTGCCGTGAATATTTTCGGTTTCGATGCCGGCCTGCCAGCCTGTATAGGAAACCGCATCATACCCCTTGTTCTGCAAAGCCATTGTCAACAGCGAAATCGTCACCTGCTCTCCTGTTGTCAGCAGCATGTCCATTTCCCTGCTGCCCGGCTGTTCGGTAATTTCCTTAGCAAGCGCGACGAGGGAGTCCGTCGATTTGCCCATCGCCGAAACGACGACGACAACATCATGACCGCGCTGTTTTTCTTCGATGACGCGGTTTGCGACATTCAATATTTTTTCCACTGATCCTACTGAAGTTCCGCCAAATTTTTGGACGATGAGACCCATCAAATACCACCCTTTTTGTTTTCGTTCGTGCTTGTTTATGTATGAAGAGGAAAACTTGACCGGCGGGCTGTACGTTTTTTCGTACAAAAAAAGCAATGAGAGAATTCCCTCATTGCTTTAACCAACAAAAATGCCGATGATTTTAACAACGAGATAGCCCTCCAAGAAATGATTTCTTGACAGCCTTACATTTATTCAATGTAAAGCCAGCAGGAAAAACGAATGGATTTTTCCCCGCTTCGGCGACGCTCCCCTTTCGGCTTTTTTCATCGGAATCCATCTTCCTCATCAAGCCTACTCTTGAAGTTCGCACCTCTATCTTCACCATATCACACGATCTTATTATGAAATTAGTACAAATTCTATCAGATTCTTTTTAAAAGTTCAACATTATTTTTTCAAAGCCTCTTCAATCAGCTGCGCCGTCTTCAGAGGAATGCCGAGCTTGCGGATATCTTCGGCGCTCGCTTCCTTCATTTTCTTAACGGAACCGAAATGTTTTAACAGCAGTTTTTTCCGCTGTTCGCCGACGCCCGGTATGCCGTCGAGCACCGATTGAAATGCGCTTTTTCCTCTGAGCTGCCTGTGGAAGCTGATCGCAAACCTGTGCACTTCATCCTGAATGCGCTGAAGCAGGTAAAATTCCTGGCTGTTCCGCTCAAGCTGGACGATCTCAAGGGGGTCGCCGATCAAAAGGTTGGAAGTTCTGTGTTTATCATCTTTCACCAGACCGGCAACAGGGACATCGAGCCCCAATTCATTTTCCAAAACGTCAAGGGCGGCAGACACCTGGCCTTTTCCGCCGTCGATCAATACTAAATCAGGCAGTGGCAGATTCTCTTTCAGCACCCTTGTATATCTTCTTCTGATGACTTCGCGCATTGACCCGTAGTCGTCAGGGCCTTCAACCGTCTTGATCTTATATTTGCGGTACTCTTTTTTATGCGGTTTTCCGTCGAGAAAGACGACCATCGCCGAAACGGGGTCCGTTCCTTGAATATTTGAATTATCAAACGCTTCAATCCTGTATGGCGTGTAGATGCCCAGCGCTTTGCCGAGCTTTTCAATCGCTCCGATCGTCCGCTCTTCATCCCGTTCAATGAGCGAAAACTTCTCTTTCAAGGCGAGCTTTGCATTTTTATGGGCAAGGAGCAGCAGGTCTTTCTTCGCTCCCCTTTTCGGCTGGCGCACATTCACGTCCAAAAGCTCCTCAATCATGTCCTTATCGACGCTGTCAGGCACCAAAATTTCCTTCGGAAGAAAATGGTTGTTTTTTGAGTAAAATTGCCCGATGAACGTCAAAAACTCCTCGTCTGCTTCCCTGTATAGAGGAAACATGCTGACATCCCTTTCAATCAATTTACCTTGCCTGATGAAGAAGACCTGGACGCACATCCAGCCCTTGTCATACGAATAGGCAAATACATCGCGGTCAACCATGTCATTCAGCATCATTTTCTGTTTTTCCATCGTTGACTCGATATGGGCCATTTGATCGCGGAATTCTTTCGCCCGTTCGAACTGCAGGTTTTCCGAGGCTTCGAGCATTTTTGCTTCAAGTTCTTTCTTGACTTCATTGTATCCGCCCTTTAAAAAGCGGGTGATTTCTTCTGTGAGCTGTCGGTTTGTCTCCTCAGACACATCATATACGCATGGCGCCAGACATTGTCCGAGATGATAGTACAAACAGACGCGGTCCGGCAGTTTGGCGCACTTTCTGAGCGGATAGAGGCGGTCCAGCAGCTTTTTTGTTTCCCTCGCAGCCTGGACATTGGGATACGGCCCGAAATAGCGGCCTTTGTCTTGTTTGACCTTCCTCGTGACAATCAGCTTCGGATGCCGCTCGTTCGTGATTTTAATAAACGGGTAGCTTTTATCATCTTTCAGCATCACGTTATATTTCGGGTCGTACTTTTTGATTAAATTCATTTCAAGAATGAGCGCTTCGATGTTCGAGGAGGTGACAATGTATTCAAAATCTTCAATTTCACTGACAAGACGCTGTGTTTTGGCATCATGGGACCCGCTGAAATAGGAGCGGACCCTGTTTTTTAAGATTTTCGCTTTCCCGACGTAGATGACGGTATCCTGCCTGTCTTTCATCAAGTAGCAGCCAGGCTGATCCGGGAGAAGGGCCAGCTTTTCTTTGATTTTTTTGTTCATCAAAAATCCTTCCTTGTTTCGGCGTTTTTTCTTCATTTCAGTTTACCATGACCGACCGTACGTTCGCTACAATTGGAGAAGGAAGATGGCGCGTTGTAAGAAAAAAGCGATCCCTTTGGAATCGCCTTTTTCACAGGTTTCTATTTTACAAATGTTTGTTGACCAGTTCTTCAAGGGCTTCTTTCGGTTTAAAGCCGACAGATGTTTCAACCACTTCGCCGTCTTTTAGTATGAGGAGAGTCGGGATGCTCATCACGCCGTATTTGCCGGCAGTTTCTTGGTTTTCGTCAACATCGATTTTTACGATTTTCAGTTTGTCTCCCATTTCTTGATCAAGCTCTTCAAGTACCGGCGCGATCATTTTGCAAGGTCCGCACCAAGGAGCCCAGAAGTCGGCAAGAACTACGCCTTCACTTGTTTCAGATGAGAATGTTTGATCAGTTGCTTTTACGATAGCCATTCTTTCATTCCTCCAATTGTGAAATTATGCTTTTTAGTATAGCATCTCCCTTTGGTTCACGCTAACATAATGCTTGATTATACATTTCCCTATCTGCGCAGTTTTACACATCGGGATTTTAGCCTTTCTAAAAATGTCCTTATTCCATGTTATTTTGCAAAAGGCGGAAATGTGCCTATGTAAAAAGCCGGCCATTTCAGGCCGGCTTTTGATCAAGTGCTGACACTCAGCTTTTTAAATTCCTCCGTAAGCAACGGAACGATTTCAAATAAGTCGCCGACGATCCCGTAGTCGGCAATTTTAAAGATGTCGGCTTCCGGATCTTTGTTGATGGCAACGATGATTTTGCTGTTTGACATCCCTGCGAGGTGCTGAATCGCTCCTGAAATGCCGCAGGCGATATATAAGTCTGGAGTTACGACTTTGCCGGTCTGGCCGATTTGGAGCGAATAGTCGCAGTAGTCTGCGTCACAGGCTCCCCTTGAAGCGCCGACTGCGCCGCCCAGTACGTCGGCAAGCTCCTGCAGCGGTTTAAAGCCTTCCTCGCTTTTGACGCCGCGGCCGCCGGCTACGATGATTTTCGCTTCAGACAAATCGACGCCTTCGGACGTTTTTTTGACAATGTCCTTGATAACCGTTCTGATGTCCCGAATATCCGCTTCGATGCTTTCGACCGCTCCCGTCCGCGTCTCATCTTTGTCGAGCGGGGCGATATTATTCGGTCTGATCGTTGCAAAAATCGTTTCATCTTCGGAAATGATCCGCTCAAACGCTTTGCCTGAGTAAATCGGCCTTGTAAACACGATGTTGCCGCCGGCTACTTCGACGTCAACGGCATCTGATATCAGCCCTGTTCCCATACGGGCTGCAAGCTTCGGCGACAAGTCTTTGCCCATAGACGTATGGCCGAAAATCATCACGTCCGGACTCTCGCGCTCAATGATCGGCATAAAGGCTTGAACATAGCCGTCAGACGTATAGTTTTTCAAGAGCGGGTTTTCGGCTGTAAGCACTCTGTCAGCGCCGTAATGGATCAGTTGTGCCGCATCGCTTGAAACGCTTTCGCCGAAGAGAACGCCGATCACCTCTCCCCCTTCGGCTACCGTTTTTCCTGCGGCTATCGCTTCGAATGTCACATTTCTCAACGAACCGTCCCTGAACTCTCCCAATACGATAACTTTTTTGCTCATGTCCATTTCCCCCTGTATTTTAATGACCGTGTTTTTGCTCCCTTCGGCTTCAAACGACCTTTGCTTCGCTTCTCAGCAGTGATACAAGGTCTGCCGCCTGCTGTTCCGGCTCCCCTTCAAGGATTTTCCCGGCTTCTTTTTTCGGAGGCAGGAACCGTTCGATCGTTTTTGTTTTGGCGGCCACGTCTTCCTCGTCGATGTCCAGATCATCAAGTTCAAGCTCCTCAAGAGGCTTTTTCTTCGCCTTCATGATTCCCGGAAGTGACGGATAACGCGGTTCGTTCAACCCCTGCTGTGCAGTCGCTACGATTGGAAGCGACGTTTGGATCACTTCAAGGTCACCCTCGGCGTCGCGTTCCGCTTCAACATCTCCGCCGTTTACCATCAGCTTTGTAATCGTCGTGATACAAGGGATGCCGAGCAGCTCGGCCAAACGAGGCGCCACCTGTCCCGATCCCCCGTCGATCGCCACATTCCCGCCGAGTATCATGTCATACTCGCGGTCTTTCAAATAGTTGTATAGGATGGCTGACGCCGTATATTGGTCCGCTTCTTCCAGATCGTCTTCAATGTTGATCAAAACGGCTTTGTCGCACCCCATCGCCAGAGCCGTCCTGAGTTCTTTTTCAGCTTCTTCCTCGCCGACTGTGACAACCGTAATCTCACCGCCGTGCTTCTCCTTCAGCTGAAGCGCTTCTTCAATGGCGTACTCATCGTACGGGTTGATGATGAATTCCGCTCCATCCGTGCTGATTTCCCCTTGTTCAATCTGAATTTTCTCCTCTGTATCAAACGTGCGCTTCATTAAGACATAAATGTTCATGTTCTATTCATCCCCTTTGTTTTCACGTTTGTTATTTCCCTTTAAAATGCGGCTTCCGCTTTTCAAGAAATGCCTGAATCCCTTCCTTCGCATCCTCCGATTGGAACACTTCGCCGAAGTATTTTCCTTCCAGCTTGAGGCCGCCTTCATACGAATACACTTTGCTCGAATTCAGGAGTTCAATGACATAAGCCATCGTCTGCGGACTTTTTTCAGCGAATTTTCGCGCGAGCTCTTGTGCCTTTTGCAGCACTTCTTCTTCATTCGCCGCCAAAATCGTGACAAGGCCGTATTCAAAAGCTTCCTTGCCGGATATCGGCTCTGATGTCCCGATCATTTCAAGCGCTTTGGCGGTGCCCACATACTTCGGAAGGCGCTGCGTTCCCGCAAAGCCGGGAATGATTCCGAGATTCAGTTCGGGAAGGCCGAGCTTAGCGCTCTCCTCGGCAATCCGGATGTGGCATGCCATTGCAAGCTCCAGACCTCCTCCAAGAGCAGCTCCGTGAATCGCGGCGATCACGGGCTTTGGAAAAGATTCTACTTTTTCGAAAATCTGCTGGCCTTTATCAGCCAAATTTGCATAATCAGACCCGTCCATCAATGATGTAAACTCTTTAATGTCAGCGCCTGCCGAGAAAAATCTTCCTTCCCCGTGAATCACGACGCTTCTGACATCCTGACGTTCTGAAAGCTCCTGAAGACATGCGGAAAGGTCTTCAAGCACTTGCGTCGATAGCGCATTTGCCGGCGGGTGCTGAATCGTAATGGTTGCGATATAGTCGTCTACGGCGTATGTTAATGCTGCCATTTTATTTCTCCTCCTTCGTCTTTTGGCTGCCGAACCCATGGATCAGCAATTCATGAATGCTGTCTGCCAGCTTTGGCAGATCGTATTTTTGATCATTCATCACCCAGGTTGTAACCGTCTCATCCACCGTACCGAAAATCATCTGCTTCGCCAGGCGGACATCAAGCGTGCTCTTAAATTCTCCCGCTTCTTTTCCTTCGGTGATGATGTCTTCCAGGATCGTCAAGTACCCTTTGAGAATCTCATTGATTTTCAGCCTCAGCTCAAGATTCGACTGCCTCAGCTCAAGCTGGGTGACAATCGCGAGGTGGCGATCGCTGCTGAGCAGTTCAAAGTGCTTTTTGATGAACAGCGTGAGCTTTTCTGTCGCCGAATTTGTCACTTCCATTTCTTCGTTCATCTGCTCGATAAACTGTCCCATTTTCTCTTTGAATAGCGAGATGAGAATATCTTCTTTGTTTTTAAAATAAAGATAAATGGTGCCGTCCGCCACTCCGGCCTGCTTGGCGATTTTCGAAACCTGCGCCTGATGGTATCCGTTTTCTGCAATCACAATGACAGCTGCGTCGATAATCTGCATATACTTTGGTCTCTTTTGTTTCAATTGGCTTCGTTCCTTTCAAATTAATGAATGAACACTCATTCATGAGTTTATCGTAAATAAAAATGGACGCTTTGTCAAGAAGCTAAACTCAAATCGCACCACAAAAGCATGCCGTCAAAATCGACGGCAGACTTCGCTTTTTCAGACGCCGGTTTTTTCTTCTTGAACGAGCGCTCTTCTTAAAATCTTCCCGACTGCCGTTTTCGGCAGTTCGTCCCTGAACTCGTATACTTTCGGCACTTTATAAGGAGCCAGACGCGATCTGGCATATTCGTCCAATTCCTTCTCCGTTATTGTAACATGATCTTTCAGCACTATAAAAGCCTTAACCGTTTCTCCTCTGTATTCATCAGGGATGCCAGCAACGACCGCCTCCTGAACGGCTTCGTGCTCGTAGAGCACCTCTTCGATTTCGCGCGGGTAAATGTTGTATCCACCGGCAATGATCACGTCTTTTTTGCGGTCGACGATATAAAAGAAGCCGTCTTTATCCATGTAGCCGATGTCTCCTGTAAAAAACCAGCCGTCCCTTAGACTTTGAGCGGTTTCTTCATCATTGTTCCAGTAGCCCTTCATCACCTGCGGTCCTTTGACGGCGATTTCTCCATGCTCATATGGTCCGAGAAAACCGCCGGTTTCTTCCGAATAGATCGCCGCGTCTGTACCAGGCCAAGGACAGCCGATACTGCCCGCTTTATTCAAATCCCAAATAAAATTGGCGTGAGTGACAGGCGAGGTTTCAGACATTCCGTAACCTTCGACAAGCCTTCCGCCCGTTACCTTTTCAAACTGCTGTTTGACTTCAACAGGAAGCGCTGCAGATCCGCTCAAACAGCTCTTAATTGATGACAGATCAAATTGGTGAAGGTCAGGATGGTTCAACAGGGCGATATAAATCGTCGGTGCCCCCGGAAATATCGTCGGCTTTTCTTTATCGATCGTTTTCAGCGCTGCGCGCGCGTCAAATCTCGGCAGCAGAATCATTTCATACCCCTGCCTGATCGTGAAATTCAAAACGGCCGTCATTCCGTAGACGTGAAAAAACGGGACGATCCCCAGCACCTTCTCCTCCCCTTTATTCAATTGATAAAACCAGGCATCGCACATCTCCATGTTGGCTAGTATGTTGCGGTGGCTGAGCATGACGCCTTTTGGCGTGCCTGTCGTGCCTCCGGTATACTGCAGGACGGCAATGTCGTGGGCCGGATCGATTTCAATTCCCGGAGGACCGCTTGGAACGGGGTGTTTCATGATGGTGCGGAAAAGGTGTGTCGTCTCATTTTCATTGATCTCAACCGACATTTGATTCTCTTTTTTTTGCACGATTGGGTACAGCAGATTTTTAGGGAAAGGCAGGTAATCTTTTATGCTTGTCGCAATGATGTGCCTCACATTTGTTAGCGCTTTCATTTTATATGCCGCCGGGTACAGCATGTCGAGCGTAATGATGATGGCTGCCCCGCTGTCATGAAGCAGATGTTCAAGCTCCCTTTCCGTATACAGCGGATTTGTCTGGACGACGATGCCGCCGGAGAAAAGTACGCCGTAATACGCGATAACCGCCTGCGGGCAGTTCGGCAGCATGATCGAGACTCTGTCTCCTTTTTGAATGCCGAGTGACAGCAGGTAATCTGCCATTTTTAAAGCGTCCTCGTAAACTTGCCGATACGAACGTTTTTTTCCGAGAAAATGAATCGCTGTTTTTTCAGAAAACTGTTGGGCGGATTGTTGCAGGATGGAATGGAGTGTTTGATCTTCAAATTTCAGCTCGTGAGGAATTTGTTCGGGATAATGACGCAGCCACGGTTTTTCAGTCGGCATAAGCTCCCCCCTTTTAAACAATATATTCTTGATTTCAGTATATCAAAACAATATTCAGAAAGTAATGATATTTTTTCATTTTAAAAAAGGCGCCCTTGTTCAGGACACCTTTTTCAAGTATAAAAGATCATATAAATCAGGCCGATAACCACAAATACCCCAGCTGTGAAAAACAGGATTTTCGCTAATTTCTCCATGTTGATCCCCTTTAGATACCCGAAGCCACGACAAATGACAGGCCGACTGAAATGACGAATGAAATGAAGCCGACTGCGCGGTTGTCGTTTTCAATCTCCTTGTCAATTTTAAAGCGCGGCGTCAGAAATTCAAAAATGAAGTAGCCGATCAAAAGCAGGATAAAACCGAACAGCCCCCATCCCATCATTTGCAGCAGGGAATTATGCTGGCTGATCGATTTTTGCAGCACGTTGGCGATGCCTAAAATTTTTCCGCCTGTTGCCATCGCGACCGCCATGTTTCCTTTTTGAATCTCCTCCCAATTTTTATAGGTGGTGACGAGTTCAAACACAGATAAAAATATCACAAGACACAAAACGGAAACGCTGTAGTACGCGGCAATTTCCACAAGGTCGTTCTCCCAAAACTCTTTCATCCTTTTAGACTCCCTTTTTTATTTTAATTCGACAATGGTGACGCCTGATCCTCCCTCTCCCGCTTCGCCGAACCGGGAGTTTTTCACATTGCGGTGGGATTTCAAGAGGTCCTGAACGCCTTTTCGGAGGGCGCCGGTTCCTTTTCCGTGGATGATTGAGACTCTTGGATAGCCCGCAAGCACCGCATCATCCAAGTATTTTTCAACCCGGTGAAGCGCATTTTCATACCGCTCCCCCCTAAGGTCGAGTTCGAGCGAGACGTGATAATCTTTTCCTTTGACGGCGGCGATCGTTTTTTGTTTTTCGGGTTCGGGCGCCGATTTCAGGAATTCCAGATCCTTTTCCTTGACCTTCATTTTCAGAATGCCGATTTGAACATTCCATTCGGCCGCACCCGTTTTTTCGAGCAGCGTCCCTTTTTGGCCAAAGGTTAAAACCTTGACTTCATCGCCCGGTTTTAATTCGCGCTTGTCCGTTTTTTTCTGTGCCGGCTTTTTCGCTTTTTCAAACGAAGGCACGGCTTCTTCAAGGCGTTTTTTCGCCTCGATCAGCTCATGGTCTTTAAATGCTTTATGGTCTTCCTTGATCATGCGGAGCGACTGGATGATCTCGTCTGCTTCTTTCATCGCTTCTTTGACTTTTTCAGCCGCTTTTTGCTCCGCTTCTTCATAGAGCTTGTCTTTTTTCTCCTGCCATTCGCTGATCTGCTGCTGGAGGTCGCGGTGAAGGGCTTCAGCCTCCGCGCGGATGGCTTCGGTCTCGTTCAGCTCCGCTTCGGCGCGCTTTTTGCTGTCTTCCAGCGATGCGATCATCGTATCAACTTCATTATGTTCGGCCGTCATCTCCGCTTTTGCGCGGCCGATCAGGTAATCAGGCAGCCCGAGACGCTTCGAAATTTCGAACGCATTGCTTCGGCCGGGCACGCCGATTAACAGCTTGTAGGTCGGCGACAGTGTGTCGATATCAAATTCGACGCTTGCATTAATGACATTTTCGCGATTGTAGCCGTATGCCTTCAGTTCCGGGTAATGGGTCGTGGCAATGACGCGCGCGCCTGTCTGGCACACCTCGTCGAGAATGCTGATCGCAAGGGCCGCGCCTTCCTGCGGGTCTGTCCCGGCGCCGAGCTCGTCAAAAAGCACAAGGCTGTTTTCCGTCATGTCTTTCAAAATATCGACGATGTTGACCATATGTGACGAGAACGTACTTAAGCTTTGTTCGATTGACTGTTCATCGCCGATATCGGCAAATACTTGATCAAATATGGCGGTCTCCGAGCCCTCTTCCGCCGGTACGTGCAATCCCGACTGCGCCATAATGGTCAAAAGCCCGAGCGTTTTAAGCGTCACCGTTTTACCGCCCGTGTTCGGGCCCGTGATGACAATTGTCGTATACTCTCCGCCGAGCTCAATATCATTCGGAACGACTTCATCCAGGGGTAAAAGCGGGTGGCGGGCTTGAATCAGGCGGACATAGCCGTCAGCGTTGACAGCCGGTTTAACCGCTTTTGTCGCTTTTGCGTATTTTGCTTTTGCAAAAATAAAGTCCAGCGTCTGAAGCACTTTGACATCGTGAAAGAGTTCATTTGTGTGCTCTGCCGTCTTTTCTGTCAGGACGCGCAAAATCCGTTCAATCTCCTGTTTTTCGTTTACTTTTGCCTGGCGAAGCGCATTGTTCATATCGACAATCGCCTGAGGCTCGATAAACAATGTCGCACCGGAAGACGACTGATCGTGCACGATTCCTCCGTAGCTTGATCTGTACTCCTGTTTGACAGGGATGACAAAGCGGTCGTTGCGAATTGTGATGATCGTATCCGACAGCATTTTTTGCGCAGATGAAGAACGCAGCATCGATTCCAGCCGGTCCCTGATTCTTGATTCAAGCGTCCGCAGCTGCGTCCTGATCCCCCTTAACGTCTCAGATGCATGGTCTAGCACTTCTCCATGATCATCGATGCACGAATTGATGTCTCTTTCCAATTCGGAAAGCGGAATGAGCTTTTCTGCGTATTGGTGAAGACAAGGGATCTCAACCCCGTCTTCGAACAGGCCTTCGAGAAAATGCTTCATCTGTTTTGCTGCGTATAGCAGACCCGATATTTCGGTCAATTCCGCCGGGCTCAAAATGCTGCCAATTTCCGCCCTTCTTAACGCTTTTCTAATGTCCGTAAGGCCGCCGAAAGGGGCGTTTCCTTTTAAGCGCAGGACGGTTCCTGCTTCATCGACTTCTTCCTGCAGCTTTTTGACTTCTTCGAGCGAACGGGAAGGTTTGAGTTCCAAAAGCATTTCCTTCCCTAAAGAAGATGCCGCATGCTCTGTGAGCTGTTCTTTTACTTTATGAAATTCAAGTGCTGATAGCGCTTTTTGCTGCAACGTCCATTAAACCTCCTTAAGATCGATGGCGCGACAAAAATGCCTGGACTTCTTCAAAGGAGCGGGTATTTAATACATTGGCCTTTGGCGTCCATCCTTTTCTCGCTGCCGTAACGCCCGTTTTCATATCGTCAAGCATCGCTGTGTTGTGGGCATCCGTATTAATAACGAGTGTCACTCCGGCAGCATTCGCTTTCATCAAGTGTTCCATCCTGAGATCGAGCCGCGCTGGATTTGCGTTCAGCTCCAAGGCTGTATTCGTTTTTTTCGCAAGCTCGATCAGCTGGTCAATATCGACTTCATAACCTGCCCTTCTTCCGATCAGACGGCCGGTCGGATGGGCGATAATGTCAACGTGCTGATTCATCAGCGCGGTTTCAAGCCGTTTCATGATGACATGCTGCGGCTGTGAAAAGCTTGAATGGATCGAAGCAATGACAAGGTCCATTTCCGCCAGCAGCTCATCGTCATAATCAAGCGTTCCGTCAGGCAGGATGTCCATTTCCACGCCTTTAAAAATATGAAAATCGGTCAATTCCTTATTCAGTTCATCAATTTCCTTCGCCTGCATGCGCAGGCGCTCAGGCGTCAAACCGCCTGCCACTTTTAAATACTGGGAATGGTCTGTGATCGCCATATAGCGGTACCCTTTTGCCATGCAGGCTTCCGCCATTTCCCTGATCGAAAAAGCACCGTCGCTCCAAGCCGAGTGCATATGAAGGTCTCCTTGGATATCCTCGGCGGAAACGAGTCCGATGTCATCGCTATAGTCCTCGACTTCTCTTCCCGTCTCCCGCAGTTCGGGCGGAATAAACGGAAGCCCGAAATGGGCGAAAAACTCTTGTTCGCTTGAGAAGGTTTTAATTTCTCCAGTTTCAACGGTTTCGACGCCGTATTCACTGATTCTTTCGCCTTTTTCTTTGGCTAGCTGGCGCATTTTGATATTGTGGTCTTTTGATCCGGTGAAATGATGGAGCGTCGTTGGAAACTGTACCTCTGTCACCAGCCGGAAATCCGCACTGATTTCGTATTCAAACGCAAATGTGAGAGACACTTTCGTATCTCCTGCGGCAATGACCTCCTTGATGTTCGAAAGCTTTAGGAGCCCTTCCCGGACAAGTTCCGGATCAGTGACAGCCATAATATAATCGAGGTCTTTCACCGTTTCTTTGGCGCGGCGCAGGCTTCCGGCCCGCGAAAACTTGATGAGACCCGGGAGCCCTTCAAGCTGCTCTTCAATGATGTCAGCGACGGCCAAAGCGACCGCGATCGGGTACCGTTCAGGACGTTTCCCCGCTTCACCCAAAGCCTGCAGGATTTTTTCTTCCGTTTTTTTGCCGAATCCGGCAAGCCCCTGAACCTTTTGCTGTTCGCATGCCTCTTTTAAAGACGCCGCATCACAGACGCCGAGCTCCTGATACAGCTTGGCGATTTTTTTGCCGCCAAGACCCGGCAGCTTCAAAAGCGGGACAAGTCCTTCCGGAACCTCTTCCTTTAATCGTTCCAGCGTTCCGGATGCTCCCGTGTCCATATATTCCTTGATGACGGCGTACGTGCCTTTGCCGATCCCGGACAGGGACATCATATTATCGATTTCCGAGAGGCTCCTGTCGTCTTGTTCTAGAGCTGCCGCAGCCTTTCGGAAAGCGGAGATTTTAAACGGGTTATCCCCTTTTAGTTCCATATATATCGCAATCGTTTCAAGCAATTTAATGATATCTTTTTTATGCATACTGTTCACCTCTTGTTTCCCCTCGTTCATCCTGCTTCAATCATACAAATTTTTGGCTGATCCTACAACAAACAGGCCTATTCGACAGTTTCCGGGGTTCTCAAGAGCCCCGAAAAAAAACTTCCCTACAAACAGAGAAGTTTTTACAAAGATCCGTACTGATGCAGCAGATTGTTTAACATGTTTGATAAAAACGGTGTTTTATGAATGATCAAATCAGCCATCACCGAACCGGCCATCATGTTTTGCAGAACATCGATCGGCAGAAGCGTTCCGATGAACAGAACGACAAATACGAACAGATAGATCTCCGCAAAACCGAGCACGGCTCCGAGTACTTGGTTGATCTGTTTGAGAACCGGTATGCTTGCAAGGGCATCCAGAAACGATGCGGCAATTCTCAAAAGGATAATCGTCAGGAAAAAGAGAATCAAAAACGCAATCATATTGTAATAAGCGCCTTCAAGGCTTCCGTTTACAAACGCCAGCGCAGACTGGCCGCCCGTAAAGTCGGGAGACGGAATCCAGCCGAGCTTAGGTGCAAGGTCGCCGTAATAGGTTGCGGCCACAGCGATCGCTGCGATAAACGTAACCAAACGGATAAACTGGCGGATAAACCCTCTTTTGAGTCCAATAAACAAACCGGACAAAAGCAAAATGATAATGATGATATCTAGCATCGTGATGTTCAATCCTTTTCTTTAATTTGTCCTTTTAATCTCTCAAGCTCTTCCTTCAGCTTCAAATAATCGTGAACCACATTTACAGCCGTCAAAACGGCCAGTTTATTTATATCAAGATACGGATTTTTTTCGTTGATTTCTCTCATTTTATCATCCACAATCGAGGCAACGTGCCTCATATGGCTCTTGCTCTCATCGCCGATAATTGTGAATTGCTGACCGTAGATGTCAACTGTTGTTTTCGTTTTTTGACCATCAGACAACGTTTCTCCTCCATTCCAATTATGCGAGAATCCTAGTCTATATCATAACATGTTTAGAGATTGAATGGAAAGACGAGCCCTCCGCTGTTATGATACACTTATAAAAACAATGATTTAGCCTGTTTAAGCAGCTAATAAAGGAGATTAGAACGTGTCACATTCTGTTTTAAAAGTTCCCCCGTCTGTTATTGAACGGATGCAAAGCCACTACGGGCCTCACATGACTTCCCTTTCCGTACAGGGCGCGGTTTTCCAGGCCAAACCACAGGGCTGCACCATTACAGCATACCGGTCGGGGAAGGTGCTGTTCCAAGGAAAAAACGCGGAAAAGGAAGCGGAGCGCTGGACGGCGGATGCTGAAACACCGGCTGCCAAAAAGCCCGCATCCAAAAAAAGCATCCCGTCCGTCTATCAGCCGCCTGAAGGCATCGGTTCCATGTCTGTGATCGGCTCCGATGAAGTCGGGACAGGCGATTATTTCGGTCCGATCACCGTCGCGTGCGTATACGCTGACAAGGTAAAGCTGCCGCTGTTAAAGGAACTCGGTGTTAAAGATTCAAAAAACTTAAAAGATCCGCAAATCGTTCAGATCGCGCGCGACTTAATCAAGACAGTTCCTTACAGCCTGCTCGTCTTGAGAAATGAAAAGTATAATGAAATGCAGGAAAAAGGGATGAGCCAGGGAAAAATGAAGGCCCTTCTCCACAACCAGGCGATCGGCAACCTTCTCAAAAAATTGGACGGAACCCGGCCTGAAGCGATTTTAATCGATCAGTTCGCAGAACCTGCCGTCTATTTTAAACACCTGGCCGGCAAAAACGCCATCAAAGAACGTACATATTTCAGCACAAAAGCGGAAGGCATCCATCTTTCAGTTGCAGCGGCTTCGATCATCGCACGCTATTCATTTTTAATGGAGATGGATAAGCTTTCGAAAGAAGCCGGGATGACGCTCCCGAAAGGAGCGGGTCCGCTCGTCGATGAAGCGGCGGCAAAGCTGATCAAGAAACACGGCGAAGGCGCATTGAGGGTATTTACAAAGCTGCACTTTGCAAATACGCAGAAGGCGAAGCGGATTGCGGCGAAACGGTAAACGGTGCGCAGACCTAGCAGCAACCTATCCTCAGATTCCGGGATGGGCTCTTACTTCAATTAGTGCCATCTTAAATGCCGCTGGCACTGTTGGAGCAATTGCAGCGGTTCTAGGGACTTTTGGACTCGGAGCGATTGCATCCCTAGTTTTTTCCTATGCAAAAAAATACGGAATTAGATATGCTATCGCTTACTAATAAGTTTTAATTTAGGAAAGGGTATTTAAAATGCCCTTTCCTCCACATTTAAGTCAGGATGGTTTTCAATGAATAATAAATACTTAATTTATTCAAAAATTCTTTTAACCAACGACATTCGAAAATTTAATACTAAAAGCAAATGGCTTGCATTATTCGTATTGATATTGTCATTCGTTGTTTTCCCTTTAATAATTGGCAGCTTTGCTGGGTACATCATTAAAAATCTAGTCATCATTCATCTTTCTTTTTTTCTGTTTATCCTTACTGTAAATATTGATAAAAGTATTTTCAGAGTTATGTTTTCCTCTGACAAAAAACAAATGGCCATTCTGGGAATCAAATTGGATCAATTTATATTAGGAAAAGATATTAGTAAATTTTATAGTTCATTTTTATCTTTAATATCTTTTTATGTTGGTTCATCGATTGTATATTATCTCATTCATCAGTCTTTGGAAGAAATCTTCGCGATTGCTGTGATTGGTTTATTGTCCGCTATACTAGGATATTTGCTTAGACTTCATTTTATAAGGCTATTAGTATTGCCTAAATTCATAAATGTCTCAAGCATTATTGGCTTTTTCACAAATGGAATTTTAATTCTTTGGATCTTTTTTATACTCAAATATAATTTGTTATTTCTAAACATCAATAATATGCGAATTTTTTCAATATCTATACCAATAATGGTATCTTTAACAATCCTGTTAATTATAGTGTGGTATAAAAGTTTAAGAAACCTTTCCATTTTTAATGATCATTTAAATAGCAAGACTGATACAAATTTGAAGAAGTCTAGAGAGAGCAGAAGCCTTCTATATTACGAGCTGATCCTTCTATATAGGAACCCGCCTGTAAGGTGGTCGGTTTTATTATTTATTTTAAGTTTATCAGCAGGTTTACTAACAATCATTTTGTATGGTTTTAACACTGATCGATTTGCAGACACTGGAATTTCCAACGAATTCAGCTTTATGTTCAGCGTGCTGTTCCCGTTAGTCTTTATCTCTATCATGATTCAATCATTGGTTTCTTTTGATATTGATGGTCTTATTATACCTTTGAATCAGCACAAGCCAAACTTTATTAAAAACAAAATAAAAGCAAAAACCAAAATCTCTGTCTTAGCACATGTGTTATTTGTTTTAATCTATGCTGCGATTTCAAATTTTTATATAAAACCGGATCATTTTATTGCATTATCCATTATCTTATTGATGATAGCTGTTACTTTGGGGTTAAGCTGTCTCACTTCAACTATATTGTTTCCATATTTTAAATGGGATTACATTTATCAAGTTCCCAGTACTTTAAGCAAAATCTTTCTTAATTTAGTATTTGGATTACTAATAGGGTTAGCCATTGTTTCAACTTACAACAAAGTTTTGTATGTTGTTATTTTTATCACTTTGTTATGTATCATAACGCTGCTGCACTCCATAAACAAGCAAATATGGAAATCAACAATCAACAAAAATTACATATCAATAAAATCTTTATTCGAGTGAGTGATTATATGCTTAAACTGCAAAATATATCAAAAGAATATCCTCAATCCAATTTTAGCATGAAGAATTTAGAATTCGCTTGCGGGCGAAATCAGATTATTGGATTGCTCGGTAAAAACGGAGCAGGAAAAACGACCCTATTAGAAATTATTGCAGGCCTCATTCCTCCGGATAGCGGTGAGGTAGTCGTTGATGGACATCTTACCAATTATTTAGAGAAAATCGGATACCTAGAAGACGATCCAAAATTATTTGAGAATTTAACGTGTTATGAATTAATCAAGTACCAATCTTTATTAATTGAAAAACCATTATCCCAAGAACAAATCATTGAAACCTTAGACATGTTCAGTCTAAAAGAACAAAAAGACCAAATGGCATCTTCGCTATCAAGAGGAATGCGTCAAAGAATGTCTTTTATTCTTTCCACTTTGCATCAACCTGATATTATCTTGCTTGATGAGCCTTTTACAGGACTTGATCCAAAAAACATGGCGGATATGAAAAAGATTTTAATTAATATTAGAAATCAAAATAGAATTATTATTTTATCCACGCATATCTTACAGTTTGCAGCAGATCTTTGTGATGAGATATTATTTATTAATAACGGAAATATTATCCACACTGAAAAAAAATTAGCCGGGGAGACATTTAATGAAGCCAGCCTTGAAAAAAATTCCTTGAATACCTATGCTAAATACTCTATTTTGTTCATTATTATTTTTGGTTTCGGTTTTTCTCTTAGCTTTTTTGTATTTCAAGAAATACACGAGACTTACTATGATAGCTTTAAAATATCCAACGCTTTAGAGATTTTTACAAATAACTTAATTGTAGGACTAACTATTTTCTTTCTTGGATTAATCAGTGTTGGTTTCCTATCTAGTGTAGTAGTGTTTTTAAACGGTTATTTCTCAGGGGCAATTTTCTTTTCATATGAGAAGTCTTTAGGTTTTTGGAAATCACTACAATATCTCTTATTTCACGGCCCCTTTGAAATCCTTGCCCTTCTTGCTTTTTATGTAATATCTCTTGATATTTCTTCCCGTTTTTTAAGATTTCTAAAAAAGTCTGAAATAAACCTAATGATTAAGCCGAAAGTAAAAGAGTACACAATAATAATGATAAGTGCAGTAGGCCTTCTAATCTTAGCATCTGTTGTCGAATACTACGTAATATTACTAAAATAAGGAGTTCAATATGAAGAAGACTAAATTCAACTTAATATGTATTTGTCTATTATCTGGAGCTGCAGCCTTATGTGTTTCCATTTTAAAAATGAATGAGATCGATGCTAGCTTACATGAATTAAACGAAGATGAATATGGAAATCTTATTACTATCAGTAAATGGATTGGCATTACAATAGCAGTAATTGGCGAAGCGATAAAACCCCTTCTTGAGCTTTTATTTTTCACTTTAATCATTTGGCTCGCTATTATGATTTTTGGAGCAAAGGATTCCTTTAAAAACATTTTTTCAAAAGGTGTTCTTTCCTACTATTTCAATCTTGTAGGCAGTGTCTTAGTTATTGTCTTTTATCTATTTGGCTTAAAAGATGCTGAAAGTCTTTTTTCTATTCCTTTTTTAAGAAATTTAAACATTTTTTCTTTAATTTCGTTATTTTTTTGGTGCTATTTATGTCTAGAAAAGAAAGAAAACTCACTAAAAATTAAATACTCTTTTTCTTTTTTCATATTGTTTTTATTTTCTATTGCCATATCTATTTTCTCCGATATTCTTGCATAGATTACCTTCGTATAGACTCATTAAATAACATATGAGAATTCGATACAACTTAATTCAAAATATTTTACATAAATATTCTTGCCATCCTAAAATAATTAAAACTTACAATAGGCCGACAGTTTTTCCAATGCAAAAAAACCGGTTCCCGAATGATCGGGGGCCGGTTTTTCTTTATCCTCTCAATACAGCCTGATACGTATCCTCAAGTGCCTTCAGCACTTGGTCGTGAACTTTTGTCACTTCTTCTTCAGTCAATGTTTGTTCAGGATTCAAATATTGCAGGCTGAAGGCGACGGATTTCTTGCCTTCTTCCATGTGCTCTCCTTCGTAGACGTCAAAGACTTGGACTTCTTTGAGCCATTTGCCGCCTGCTGTTTTGATGACGTCCTCAAGCTGGCCGGCCGCTGTTTCTTTGTCTACAACAAGCGCGATATCCCGGGTAACAGAAGGATACTTCGGAATTGGTGTATACGTGATCTCCGGTACATCCAAGCGAAGGAGCTCGTGCAGGTCCAGCTCAAACACATACGTGTCGCTCAGATCCAGTTCTTTTTCAACTGACGGATGCAGCTGGCCGATGAAGCCGACTAATGAGCCGTTATGCAAAATATTGGCCGTCCGCCCAGGATGAAGCTCTTTTCTTTCAGATTGAGCGAATTCGATGCCTTTGGTGATGCCGAGCTTTTCCAACAGACCCTCGACGATGCCTTTTACGACGAAGAAATCAACCGGCTTTTTCTCGCCCTGCCAGAGGTTTTTATGCCACAGGCCTGTCACGGCTCCGGCGACGTGTTCTTTTTCGACCGGTTTCGTATGTTCTTCGGCTTTCAAGAAAACTGAACCGACCTCATAAAAAGCTGCAGAATCGGACTGCCGTGCGAGGTTGTATGCGACCGAATCAAGCAGATTAGGAAGCAGGCTGTGCCTCAGCACGCTTCTTTCCTCACTCATCGGCAGCGAAAGGATTGTTTTAAACGATTTTTCCAATGCGTAAGCCGTTGCTTTTTTATCGTTTGTTAATGAGTATGTGATCGCCTGGGAAAGCCCTGCTCCTTCCAGGAAGCGTCTTACTTTTCTGCGCTTGTCCTGATAAGGCGTCAGTCCGCCCGCAAAGCCTGTTACTTCCGGCAGTGTCGACGGAATGTTGTCATATCCGTACAGTCTTGCGACCTCTTCGATCAAATCTTCTTCAATCGCAATATCGCCTCTTCTTGATGGAACCGTCACGACCAGTTCACGTTCAGCGTCTTCAACTACAAAGCCGAGCCTTTCAAAAATGTTGACCATTTCTTCTTTGCTGATGGACATGCCGAGAACCTTCGTCACTTTATCAACGGAAAGGCGAATGACATTCTCTTTGATGTCAAGATGGTTTTCTTCAACCGTACCTTCCAAGACGGTTCCTCCAGCGTACCGGCTGATCAAATCTGCCGCGCGTTCTGCAGCGAGGCGCACCCGTGCAGGATCGATGCCTTTTTCAAAGCGGACGCTTGATTCGCTGCGAAGACCGAGATCCTTTGATGCTTTGCGAACGGTCTGGCCGTTAAAATACGCGGCCTCAAGCAGCACTGTCGCCGTATCTTCACGGACTTCGGAGTCCGCTCCGCCCATTACGCCTGCGACTGCCTGCGGAAGAGAACCGTTTGTGATGACAAGATGCTCAAGCATCAATGTTCTTTCTTGTTCGTCAAGCGTCGTTATCGTTTCATTTTCGTACGCTTTGCGGATGACGACCTCTTTTGAGCCGAAACGGTCATAGTCAAACGCGTGGAGCGGCTGACCGTATTCAAGCAGAACAAAGTTCGTAATATCGACAACATTGTTGTGCGGTCTGATGCCGGCGTTGATCAGCTTCGTCTGCATCCAAAGCGGCGACGGGCCGATTTTGACGTCTTTAATGATTTTCGCCGCATACAAAGGATTGGCTTCTGGATCTTCAATTTTGACGGAAATATAGTCCGCCGCTTTTTCGGCGCCTGCCTGATAAGCCGTCTCAGGGAGCTTGACTTCGCGGCCGAGAATCGCAGCCACTTCATAGGCAACGCCGAGCATGTTCATGGCGTCGGCGCGGTTTGGCGTCAATCCCAGTTCGAGAACCGCATCGTCGAGCGCCAGGCTTTGAAGGGCGTCCGCCCCGGTTTCAGCATCGCCCGGGAAAACGAAGATGCCTTCTGCATATTCTTTCGGCACAAGCTTGCCTTGAATGCCAAGCTCCTGCAAAGAGCAGATCATGCCGTTAGACGCTTCCCCGCGGAGCTTCGCCTTTTTGATTTTAAAATTGCCGGGCAATACCGCGCCAACCGTGGCGACGGCTACTTTTTGCCCTTTGTCCACATTCGGAGCCCCGCAGATGATCTGGACAGGCTCTTCTTCCCCGATATCGACGAGGCATTTGTTTAATTTGTCGGCGTTCGGATGCTGTTCGCGCTCCAGCACATGTCCAATGACAACACCTTTAATTCCTTCTCCCTTATATTCGATGCCTTCCACTTCAATTCCGCTTCTTGTAATCTTTTCAGCGAGAATCTCGGGAGTCATCCCGTCTAAATTCACGTATTCCTGCAGCCATTTATATGAAACAAACATCACGCGTCCTCCTCTTTAAGCCTGTTTAAATTGAGATAAAAATCTGACATCGTTCGTATAGAAATGACGAATGTCGTCAATGCCGTATTTCAGCATCGCGATCCGTTCAACACCCATTCCAAATGCAAATCCCTGATATTGTTTGGAATCGAATCCGGCCATTTCGAGCACGTTCGGGTGTACCATTCCGGCGCCGAGAATTTCGATCCAGCCCGTTTGTTTGCAAACGGAGCAGCCTTTGCCTCCGCATTTAAAGCAGGAAACATCGACTTCGACAGACGGCTCTGTAAACGGGAAGAAGCTTGGACGCAGTCTGATTTCGCGCTCTTCGCCGAACATCTTTTTCGCGACCGTTTCAAGCGTTCCTTTTAAGTCGCTCATGCTGATATCGCGGTCAACGCAGAGCCCTTCAATCTGCATAAACTGATGGGAATGTGTCGCATCATCGTTGTCGCGGCGGTACACTTTGCCGGGGCAGATGATTTTGACAGGGCCTTTGCCTTCATGCTTTTCCATCGTGCGCGTCTGAACGGGAGATGTCTGTGTTCTCATCAGCGTATCTTCCGTAATATAAAAGCTGTCTTGCATATCCCGGGCCGGGTGCTCTTTCGGAAGGTTGAGCGCTTCGAAGTTATAATAGTCGGTTTCCACTTCAGGTCCCTCTTCCACCGAATATCCCATGCTGATAAACAAGTCTTCGATTTCTTCAACAACGATCGTCAGCGGATGCCGCGCTCCTGTTTTTACAGGGCTTCCCGGAAGCGTCACGTCAATCGTCTGTTCTTTCAGCTTCCTTTTCACCTCTTCTTCCTCAAGGCGGGCATTTTTTTTGGCGATCGCCGCGGCGATTTTTTCTCTTACTTCGTTCGCCAAGGCGCCCATTTTCGGCCTTTCTTCAGCGGACAGCTTTCCCATTCCCCGAAGCACTTCCGTGATCGGTCCCTTTTTTCCCAGGTACGCAACGCGGACATCGTTGACTTCTTTTAATGAACCAGCGGCTTCCACTTTTCCAACCGCTTCTTTCTCAAGCCGTTTCAGCTCTTCCTGCATCTTAAAAACTCCTCCTTTTATGTAGCAACCTGTTATTTTAGGCAATAAAAAAAGCCCCTTTCATAATGAAAGGGACGAATCGTGGCCGTGGTACCACCCTTTTTTAAAACAAAGCAAAAAAAGCTTTGCTGCTTACTTCATTGGCATAACGGAATGAATCCGGTTCACCTTTACACATCCCTCGAGAGACGCGGTCCCGGTGACAACTCAAGAGGTGAAGCGTTTTTCCGGCCTGCCATAAAAATGCTTGCAGTCTAAGGCATTTTCTCCCTAAATGGCGGCATGTGAAAAAACGGAGCCTCTGTCACTGTTTTTAAACATATTACATTCATTATAGTGAATTACATGATCCTGTGCAACCGGTTATCCGCGGAGATGATAAAGAAGGACTGCGGCTGCGGCCGCTACATTCAGCGACTCCGCTTTTCCGTAGATCGGAACGTACAGATTTTGGTCAGTCTGTGCGAGGAGGGCCGGATCGACCCCCGATCCTTCGTTTCCGATCAAAAGCGCAAATGACTGCGACGACTCCGCTTCCCTAAATGGCACGGCATTTTGCAGCGCTGTGCCGTAAACCGGGACGCTTTTTCCCTTTAGCTCTTCAATCAGCTCCGGCAGGTCGCGTTTTAAAATCGGAATGTGAAAATGCGAGCCTTGAGCCGATCTGAGCGTTTTGGCATTGTAAGGGTCGACAGTGCCTTGTCCGATAACAACGGCATCGATCCCCGCCGCGTCTGCCGTCCGAATGATCGTCCCTAAATTGCCCGGATCTTGCACAGCATCCGCAAGCAGCAGTTTTTCGTATTGAAAAGGTCCGCTTTCAGTCATTTGGCATACAGCGGCGACAGCCTGGGGTGTCTCTGTTTCGGCAATCGCCGAGAAAGCATCGGCGCTCAAAATATAGCGGGCAACAGACTCATCAAGCGCGGCCGGGAAATCCGCTTCGTCTGCGACCATGATTTCTTTCACAACACCCGGTGTCTTCAGCGCTTCCTCAACGAGATGCTCGCCTTCTATTAAGAAAGTATTGGTTTTTGTCCGCTCTTTTTTCGTATGAAGTTTTTTCCAATCCTTCACTTTTTGATTTTTGGCTGATTCAATTCGTTTCAAATCGTTTTGACTCCTTTGTCTCGCAATAGTCACATTATATCTCATCAATGATACATAATAAACCCGAAAGCGAGGCAGAATATAGAAAATCAGATGATGAAATGGAGTGAAAAAAGATGGATTTGAATTTGCGCCATGCCGTTATTGCCAATGTATCAGGAAACTCGCAAGAAGAGCTTGAGCACACGATCGTCGATGCGATCCAAAGCGGTGAAGAAAAAATGCTTCCGGGATTGGGTGTGTTGTTCGAGGTCATCTGGCAGCATGCAAATGAATCGGACAAAACCGAAATGCTCGAGACATTGGAACAAGGATTAAAAACGAAATAAACCGGCGGCCTGCAACGGCCCCGGTTTTAATTTATCATCCTGGAATAGAAGGCTCCATCCGCAATGCCGGATCGCGCCAAATCTCCATCCATTTTTTAATGGCAGCCGCCATGATCACCAGCCCGAGCAGCAGCATAATAATCGATAAAATGACGTTTAAAACGTTGAAACCGGCAGCTTCCGCATTAAAATAAACGTTTTTGATCATCCAGTATCCCGCATAGTTGACCGTCACATACAAATAAGCGAGCGGAATGAGACATGTCAGCATATAACGCCGTTTGTCCGCAATTTTTAAAATGACCGTCGCTCCGATAATTAAACCGACGGATGCCATCAGCTGGTTGGATACGCCAAACAGCGCCCAAATCGAGCTGATGTCGCCTGAATACAGCAAATACCCCCACATGAAACAGGCAAGGGCGCTCGCTGCGACCGAACCCGGAAGCCAGTCCGTTTTTTTCAGCGGTTTGTAACTTCCCCGAAAAAGTCTTGAATCAAATAACGCGCCACCCTTGTTCCGGCATCAATCGCCGTTAAAATAAAGACGGCTTCAAACATGATGACAAATTGAAAAAAGTAAGAGGCCAAATGGCTGAAAAACGGAATATCCGTAAAAATATAAGCCATGCCGACGGCAAGGGTAACAGCTCCGCCTGTTCTTCCTTCAAGATCGAGACCGATTTCGCGGCTGAGTTCAGGCAGGTGGACGACATTCATGCCAAGCGTCCGAAAGACTTCAGGTGAACTGTTGATGGCAAAATAATCGCCCGGCTGCAATGCCGTTGCCGCGATCAGCGCCATGATGCCGACAAGACACTCAACGAGCATCGCCCCGAAGCCGACGAATTTCATGTCGCTCCACTTATCAAGCATCTTCGGCGTCGTGCCTGAACCGACAAACGCATGGAAACCGGAAATCGCACCGCAAGCGATCGTAATTGAAATAAACGGCCAGACCGGACCAGGCGATACAGGCCCCCCTCCGCCCGTGAACTCGGTAAACGCCGGAAACGGAATCGCCGGATTGACGACGAAAACCCCGGCAATCAAAGCGATAAACACCCCGATTTTCATAAAGCTGCTCAAATAATCGCGCGGCGCAAGCAGCAGCCATACAGGGAGCGCAGCTGCAAAAAATGCATAGACAGGAAGTGCGACAGCAAGCGTTTTCGTATCGAGCGTCAAGGCGTCTCCAAGCGGAGTCTCCGCGATGGACGGTCCGATGAAGACACCCGCCATCAACAAAATAAATCCGCCGGTTGACGCTAATTTTAAATTACCTGTCTTTTTATAAAATAAACCGACCCCCATCGCGATCGGAATTGTAATCGCAACGGCGAACGTCCCCCACGGATTGCGTTCAAGCGCATGAAGCACAACCATTGACAGCCCCGCCATCGTGATTGTAATAATAAACAGCATCGCAAGCCCCGTGCAAAATCCCGCAACAGGCCCGAGCTCTTCTTTTGCCACTTCTGAAAGCGACTTTCCCTTCCTCCGCATGGACGCAAATAAAACGACAATATCATGCACGGCTCCCCCGATCACCGCTCCGATCAAAAGCCACAACAGCCCCGGCAAATAGCCGAACTGCGCCGCCAAGATCGGCCCGACAAGCGGCCCAGCGGCTGCGATGGCGGCAAAGTGGTGGCCGAAAGACACCCATTTGTTCGTCGGCACATAATCTTTGCCGTCTTTCTCGAGATGGGCAGGAGTCGGCTTGTCATCATCAACCTTCAACACTTTCACCATCATAAATGTTCCGTACAAACGATAGGCGATCGCCAAAATACAGATGGAAGCGATCACAATTGTTATTGCATTCATCCAATTCCTCCCCCCTTTGTTTCTTTTTTAACATATCTCATCTTTTTTGTAAGCGCAATCATCTTATTATGAGAAATTTTCAATCAGCTATTTCCCGGCAACTATAAACCCAGTTGACTAATAGGAATAATAAGAATAAAATAGACATAAGCTTCATCTGCTTCCTTTTTAAGGCACAATTGGCGGGCATCATCGGATATCCGCCTTTTTTCTGTCAGCATAATGGAACGATAAAAAAATGAACGGCCATGACTAGACAAAATGCGGCGATCCCCGCGATTCGATTGACATTTGTTTTGACAAGCGAAGCTGAGAAATGGTGAGACAGCGAAAAAAACAAAATGGTGCCGATCAAGATGACGCCCGCCTCTAAAAATGATCAAAGACTGCCGTGATAAACAGAAGCCAAAGGTTGCTAAAAATGCGTACATCAAAATGCAGTATGCAGCCGAAAAAAACGACTTCATCATATCCCTCCCTCATGTTTTATAGTATTCTCCGGCATAAATGCGCACACCTTTTCACCCCTTAAAAAAAACCGGCACAGCGGCCGGTTTTTTTACATCATCGTTTTTTCAGTCTGATCACATTCCAGGAAAGCTTCGGAAGGTGAGCCGTCAGCCTGCCGTCACATACTTTGGCGTCTCCGCCGCTGTGCGGAACGACGTTGTTGCGGTCTTTTTCATTCGTCGCTTTATGATCCTCGTGTTCCAGAACGATGTGCTCAGAGACGCTGTACCCTTCAAAGCTTCTCATATCGGCCTCCATTTCAAGGCCGGCGTCTGTTGCGCGGTTGACGGCAAAAACGGTTAATTCCTCGGCTTCTTCATTGAAAACAGACACGGACTCCAAGTACGGCACATCCGTAAAGTCTTTCGCATCATACTTCGGAGACGATACCGCCGTCTGCAATACCGTTCCTCTGCCGTAGACGGAAGCGTGCATAAACGGATAGAAAATAGTCTGACGCCACGCTTCTCCCCCTTTGTCTGTCATAATCGGCGCGATGACATTGACAAGCTGAGCCAGACAGGCGATTTTCACGCGGTCGGCATGCTTGAGCATCGTAATCAGCATACAGCCGACGAGAAGTGCATCTTCAAAGTTGTAGATGTCTTCAAGAAGGTGCGGCGCTTTCGCCCAGCGTTCAGCTTCTTTGTCTTTTTCATTCGAGTGATACCAGACATTCCACTCATCATATGAAAGGTGAATCGTTTTCTTGCTTTTCTTTTTCGCTTTCATATAGTCGCAGACTGAGACGACCGTTTTGATAAAGTGATCCATGTCCAGCGATCTCGCCAAATAGTTTGGAAGATCATTGTCACGGTTGCCGTAATACGAGTGAAGCGAGATGTACTCGACGTGTTCGTACGTATGGTCAAGCACGGTCGTTTCCCAGTCGATGAATGTCGGCATTCCGCTTCCCGAACTTCCGCAGGCGACGAGCTCGATCGACGGGTCCGTCCATTTCATCACCTTCGCAGCTTCAGCGGCAAGTCTTCCGTATTCGGCTGCAGTTTTATGGCCGATTTGCCATGGACCGTCCATTTCATTGCCGAGGCACCATGTTTTAATTTTATGCGGTTCCTTATATCCGTGGGATTTTCTCAAGTCGCTGTAGTACGATCCTGAAGGATGGTTGCAATATTCTACTAGGTTGCGTGCGGCATCAATTCCTCTCGTTCCGAGGTTGACGGCCATATTCACCTCTGCCCCGACAAGCTTTGCCCAATCCATAAATTCGTTCGTACCGATTAAGTTCGGCTCGGTTGTCGCCCACGCCAAATCAAGTCTTGTCGGCCGATGTTCGACAGGACCGACCCCGTCCTCCCAGTTATAACCTGAGACAAAATTTCCGCCCGGATACCTGATAAACGGAACCTTCAGTTCACTGACCAATTTAATGACGTCTTTCCGAAAGCCCGATTCGTCAGCTTCAGGATGATCAGGCTCATAAATGCCTTCGTAAACGGCTCTGCCGAGATGCTCGATAAAGGAGCCGTAAATTCGCTTATCAACCTCTGCCACCTTATATTCCTTGTCAATCGTCATCTTCGCTTTGTGTGCAGTCATGTTAAACCATTCCTTTCAAGATGATATATAGTGGATCAGCCTTTGATTCCGCCCGCCGTCAAACCTGATATAAAGTACTTCTGGAAGAACAGGAAGATGAGAATCACCGGCAGAATCGCCAGCACAGAACCCGAAATCAACATGTCATAATTGTTCCCGTACGGACTGAGCAAAGCGGACAGTCCGATGGGGAGCGTAAACATTTCTTTCGATCGCAAAACGATCAGCGGCCATAAGAAGTTGTTCCAGCTGTTTAAGGATTGAAGAATGATCATCGCTCCAAATGCCGGCTTCATCAAGGGCGCCATGATCCTGAAGTAAATGCCGAACTCTGTGCAGCCGTCCATTCTCGCGGAATCAAGCAAATCTCTCGGCAGGCCGAGCGCATACTGTCTGAAGAAAAACACGGCGACAGGCGAAACGATAAACGGCAGGATCACACCGGCGTATGTGTCGACAATATGAAGAGAAACCGTCATTTTAAATAAAGGCAGCATGAGAATTTCGATCGGCACCATCATGATCAGAAGCACGGCTACAAACAAGAGATTTTTCCCTTTAAAGTCGTAGACGGCAAGTCCGTATCCGACCATTGAAGAAAACAAGAGCGTCAGCACGGTGGATATCACCACGAGAATCAAGCTGTTCGAAAACCATTGAAAATAAATGCTTCCGCCGTTAAACAAGTATGTGTAATTGTCAAGGCTCAGGATTTCAGGGTTCAGCTTTAAATTCAGGCCGAAGCGCAGCAATTCCGAAGATGGTTTGAGCGAGCCGAGCACAAGGCAGAAGAGCGGAAACACAAACAAAAAGCTTAATATCGCAAACAGCAGAAACAGAGCCACTTTCGCAATGTTGAGGCCTCCGGCAGGACGCATTAATAGCCCTCCTTTTTAAATGATCCAGACAGCTTTAATGAAATGAGGCTGCAAATGAAAATGATGATCAAGAGCACGATACCGAGCGCCGACCCGTAGCCCATGTTGTTGTAGGCAAGCCCCTGCTGATAAATGTATCCGACCATCGTCAGGCCGATGTTGCCCGGAGAGTTGTTCTGCCACAGCACATAGCTTTCTTCAAACATTCGGAAGCCGCCGATGATGCTGATCGTCAGCACGTAGACGCTGACGGGCTTTAAAAACGGCAGCGTAATATGGTAAAACTTCTTGAACGTGCCCGCCCCGTCGATTTCGGCAGCTTCGTACAATTCTTTCGGAACGTTCTGCAAGCCCGCCAAAAAGTACAGGACATTGATCCCCATCCATCTCCAGGATGCGAGCATCACCATTAAAAACATGCCGGTATGTTCGTTGTTCAGCCAGTTGTACGGCGAACCACCGAGCTTAGCCAATATCGAATTCGCCAGCGACGTATCCATTTCTCCAAAAATCAGCCTGAAAATAATCCCCGCCACAATGGTTGAAGTCAGAGCCGGGATGAATAAAGCCGATTTGAACACGTTTTTAAATTTGACGAGTTTAGAATCTAAAAAGACTGCCAGAATAAGAGGAACAGGTATTAAAATCAGCAATGTCCAAAAGGTGTATTTTACGGTGTTGAATAGTGCGGTATAAAATGTAGGATTGTTTAATGCTTTATAGTTCTCTGTCCCGATGAAGCGGACTTCCCCGGGGAGAATGCTTTGAAAACTCATGATGACGACGCTGATAAGCGGATAAAGAAAAAATATGCAAAAGGAGAGTACAAAAGGTGCTGTAAAAATGTAGGGTGCGGCTTTTGCTGAATATAATAAACGTCTGATCTTTCTTTTTCTGCTCACCGGCGGAAACGAATGCACTGTATCTGTTTTAACAGTCTTCAAGTTATCGCCTCGCTTTACAGTAATGAAAGACTATTGCCCTTTCACTTCATCTGCTGCTTTGTCCAATGCTTCTTTCGGTGTTTTGCTCTTCGTTTTGAGCGCTTCGTACAGTACGTTTCTGTTGACGAGATCGGAAGTCTTCGCATAATCCTCAGTAAGGTAAAGCGGATTGATCTCATCCTTTATGTCAAGAAGCACGGAAAAGATGTGTTGTCCGTTTTGAAAGTATTCTGTATATTGATTTGGTTTTTTCAATTCGTCCGAGTCCCACACATCCCATCTGAGCGGATCGAACCCGAGCACGGTCCACAGCTTGATGTTGCCTTCTTTTGACGCTTTGGCAAATTTCAAGAAATCCTTGGCCAGATCGACCTCTTTTGCCTGCTTTGGAATCACGGTGGCCGTTCCGCCCATTCCCGCTGAGCGGTCTCCCCCTTCTTCCCATGCCGGCAGCGGTCTAATCGCGATTTCCCCTTTCAAGTCAGGCATATAATCCAAAAAACGGCCCATATACCAGATCGGCATTAAGACAGACGCCGCGCCGCCTTGGTTCATAAATCCGTAGTATTCTTCACTGTGATGATTGCCTCCGGGCGTTGTGACGGCTATTTTGTCTTTCTCAATTAAAGTCTTTAAAAATTCGAGCGTTTTCACGTTTGTCTCATTGTTTAATGTCAAGCGCCCCTGTTCATCAAAGTAACCGGATCCCTGCTGGGAAACCAGCGGCAGAAATGAATTCGGGTCGGTCGTTTCAATCGTTGTCATCGGCTTTCCGAGAGCTTTGACGACCTTTTTTCCCGCTTCCCTGTAATCTTCCCACGTTTTGATGTCGTCCGGATCAACGCCCGCTTTATTCATCATTTCCATGTTGTAATACATCACGGTTGTTCCGACATGTGTGTCAAGTCCGTAAAGCTTGCCGTTCTTGCTGTAGAGCGTCAGCCTCGCTTCAACAAACTTGTCTCGTTCATCCTCCACAAGCGGCGTTAAATCTGTAAGAGGAATGTCAGAGCCCTTCAAAAAGTTCGAATAGCGCCCCAGCTCCACATCGGCAATATCTGGAACCCCTTTCCCGGCTAAAAGCGAGATTGATAAATTGTCATGCATCTGTCCATACGGATACACCACTGTATTTAATTTGATTTTTCGCTCGGGATACTTTTTGTTCCATTCTTTCACCATCTCAGCGTAAAACTGTTCATGAAGGCCGTTGAATGTCCAAAATATCAGTTCGGTGCTGTCCGTTTGATCGGAGGCAGGACTCGCCTTGCACCCCGATAAAAACAGACATGCAGCGACCGTGACCATAAAGATAGATGAAAGGAACCTTTTCACATTTTAACCCCTTTCACGCCCGGTCCTTCGCCTAATAGCCCTGGCAAAAGGCCGTATTGATTGATGATTTTCAGTCCCGTATACCGGTCTCTGAGCTGATGGGCGTATGCGAGCGCTTCTCTCACCAGCTCTTCTTCAACATCGAGTTCTTTGAATGATACAGGCCCGCCGATACGCCTCATCCACTCTGCCATTTTCTTACCGTCAGGGAGCTTTTCATAAACGGAGCGAATCGCGTGTTCTGCGTGTTGATCACCCAGGCTTGCACCGATAAGAGATCGGTAAATGTCAGTCAGCATGATCGCGCTGCAGCCGACTTTAGCACCGTGGAGCACTTGCCGTTTATTGTTCTCCAACGCTTTCATTTCAAGGTAGTGGGAAAGATGGTGCTCGCCGCCGGAAGCCGGCCTTGAATGGTCGAGAACCAGCATGACGAGGCCAGAAAGGATCAGCGATTCCATCAATTTCTTAATCCCATCGCACGTCTTGGCGGCGATGTCATCTTTTCGGTCAAGACATTGATCAAGCGCTTCCCTCGTGAGCCGGCTGGCGGCCGGACAATACGGCTCGCCGGCAAACAAGCGGGAAATTTCCCAATCCGCAAGCGACGTCTCCTTGCCGAGCATATCGCCAAAACCTGCGGCTATCATGTTCTGCGGCGCTTGACACAAGAGCTCCAAATCGGCAAAAAGCGCGATCGGCGCTGTCGTTTGAACCGTCTGTTTCTTTCCTTTTAAAATCAGCGGTGCGCCGGCTGAAGTAAAACCGTCAACCGACGGAGCCGTAGGAACTGAAATAAACGGGATGCCGCGCTGATAGGCGCAAAACCTGACGATGTCGTGAATCGTGCCCGCTCCGGCCGCAATCAGTACATCCGCATCAATCGGTACACCGATCAACGCACTCACCAACGTTTGTTCATCCGCCGTCACATCGCCCGCTTCATTAGCTTCCAGCAGAACCTGAACCGTTTCAGCCGTTTCTTCAAGAAGAGCCGCAATCCGCTTGCCGGCTATCCGTCCGGTCGTTTCATCATAAATGACAGCGGCTTTTTTATAGGAAGCCGATTTCACAAAAGCGGGCAATTCTTGCTCAACAGCATTGCCGCCGATCGCGATTTTTTCGACTGTAAGCGGATGATGAACGGCTCCGCACTCGCATGCACCCAAAGTGTCTTTCACATAAGAGATCAAATCTTTCATTGACAGCTTCCCTCCTCTATTGACCGTAATACGCGTCTTCCCCGTGCTTGCGAAAATAGTGCTTATCCTGCAAAGCGCTCTTAATCGGCTCAAGAGACGGATTCAGCATCAGGGAGCGGTACGCCATCTTCGCGACTTCTTCCAAGACGACAGCATTGTGTACGGCAGTCAAGGCGTCTTTCCCCCAGCAAAACGGCCCGTGATTGTTCACGAGAACGCCGGGCATCGCCAGGGGGTCAAGATGCCGGAACGTCTCGGCAATCACTTTTCCTGTATTCAACTCGTATTGACCTCTGATCTCCTCGGGTTCCATTTCTCTTGTGCACGGAATGTCACCGTGGTAGTAGTCAGCATGAGTCGTTCCGAATGACGGAATATCCTTCCCTGACTGCGCCCAGCTTGTCGCCCACGGAGAATGCGTATGGACGATCCCGCCGATCGATTGAAACTGCCGGTAAAGATAGAGGTGTGTCGGCGTATCGGAAGACGGCTTCAGATCCCCTTCTACAATCTCGCCGTCCATATTCACAACCACTAAATCTTCAGCTATCAAATCGCTGTATTTGACACCGCTCGGTTTGATGACGACCAGCTCATTCTCCCGGTCTATACCGCTGACATTTCCCCATGTAAAGGTGACAAGCCGGTATTCTTCAAGCTGCAAATTCGCTTTTAATACTTGTTCTTTCAAAGATTCCAGCACAGTTTTCTCCTCCCTCTAAGCCATCGCTTTACCGGTGTCGGAATTAAGGGACTGGATGTTTTTCAATTTTTTAAGGCGTTTCATCACATTGTTTTGCTTTCCGAAGTATGTGTAAAGCTCCTTGTATTCCGCATAAAGCTGATCGTATAAGGCAACGTTTTCAGGAATTGGTTTGTAGGTTTGATCCTTGACCTTGCCCATATGTGCGACTGCTTCTTCGATATGGTCGTAACCGCCGTTCATGCTTCCGGCCGCGAGCGCTCCGAATATCGCGGAACCTAAAGCCGGCGCCTGCGGAGATCCGGAAATTTTGATTTCCATGTTGGTGACATCCGCGTAAATCTGCATGATAAACGGATTTTTTTCGGCGATTCCTCCTGCGGCATACAGCTCCTCGATCGGCACGCCGCTTTGTCTGAACGTTTCAATAATGATCCTCGTCCCGTAGGCAGTCGCTTCAACCAATGCGCGGTATATCTCTTCAGGCTTAGTGGCAAGCGTCATACCGAGCAGCATGCCCGTCAGATCGGCATCAACGAGTGTTGAACGGTTTCCGTTCCACCAATCCAATGCAAGCAAACCGCTTTCACCGATTTGGAGACGGTCAGCCTTTTGAGAAAGCAGTTCGAAAATGGAAATCCCTTCGGCTTCAGCTTCTTTCATATACGCTTCTGGAACAAAGTGTTGAATCAGCCAATGAAAATGGTCGCCGACGCACGATTGGCCTGCTTCATAGCCGACATAGCCCGGGAGAATCCCGTTTTCAACAACGCCGCACATTCCCGGCACCATTCTGACATCTTCACCGAGCAGCATATGGCAGGTAGACGTTCCCATGATCATCAGCATCTTGCCCGGCTCTGTGATGCCGACCGCAGGAACTGACACATGCGCATCAACATTTGCGACAGCGACCGCGGTACCTGCCAGAAGCCCTGTTTTCCCGGCCATTTCTTCAGTCAGTCCGCCCGCTTTTTCGCCTACAGAATAAATATCCTCCGTTAATTTTTCGCGAACGATATTTTTCAGCTTCGGATGCAGGCTTGCGAAGAAATCGTCGGAAGGATAGCCGCTCTTATTGTTCCAAATCGCTTTATACCCCGCTGTGCAATTGTTGCGCTTTCTGATTCCGCACAGCATATAGACGATCCAGTCGGCCGCTTCCATCATCTCGGCTGCGGCATCATAAATATCAGGCGCTTCTTCCGCGATTTGCATCACTTTTGGAACGAGCCACTCGGAAGAAATTTTCCCGCCGTATGTTTGAAGAAAAGGTTCATTTCTTTCTTCCGCGATTTGATTCAAGCGATTCGCCTGCTCCTGTGCAGCATGGTGCTTCCAAAGCTTCACATAGCTGTGCGGTTCTGACGCATACTCTTCCCTCATGCAAAGAGGAGTGCCGTTCTCGTCAACGGGCAAAATCGTGCAAGCCGTGAAATCGATTCCGATGCCGATGATTTCTTTCGGATCGGCTTTCGACTGCTTTAAAAGGCTCGGAATCGTTTCCTCCAGCACTTCAATGTAATCAGCCGGATGCTGGAGCGCCCAGTCCCTCGGAAGTTTTTGCTTTGAGACGGGAAGCTCCCGGTCTATCACCCCGTGTGTGTACTCTTTGACAGCTGTCGCGATTTCCTCACCTGTCCGGACATCGACGAGAACAGCGCGTCCTGACAATGTTCCAAAGTCAACTCCGATTGTGTAAGGGATAAGCCTTCACCCCCTTAAAACTTGCGAAGCCGATATGCAGCTTCACTCCATTTAAGTTCATTGCGAAGATTTAAAATTGTCGTATCGCGATTGATCAACACCGCTTCAATGCCCGACATTTCGGCCCAATCGAGCATCTGCTCAGCTGTCAGCTGATACGAAAGGCATGTATGGTGCGCACCGCCAGCCAAAATCCACGCTTCGGCCGATGTTCTCAGAGACGGCTGCGGCTTCCAAAGTACGCGCGCCACCGGAAGATTCGGCATATCATGCGGAACCTTCTCAGCTTCCACTTCATTGATGACAAGCCTGAAACGTCCGCCCAAATCGATGAGGGAGATATTGACCGCAGGGCCTGCAATTCCGTCGAACACGAGCCGCGCCGGATCATCCTTTGCACCCATTGACAGCGGATGGACTTCAATTCTCGGTTTGTGTTCGGCAATCGACGGGCACACTTCAAGCATGTGGGAGCCGAGAATCATTTCATTGCCCGGTTCAAAATGGTACGTGTAATCCTCCATAAATGACGTTTCTTTTCCGCCGGCCATCACTTTCATCATCCTGACGAGTGCAGCCGTTTTCCAATCTCCTTCTCCTCCGAAACCGTAGCCTTCGGCCATCAGCCGCTGAACGGCCAAACCTGGAAGCTGCTTCATACCGTGGAGGTCTTCAAAGGTTGTCGTAAAGGCCGTATAGCCCCCGCTCGAAAGAAAGCGCTTTAATCCAAGCTCGATCCGCGCCTGCTCCTTGACTGATTCCCTTGCCTCTTCGCCTTCCGGCCACTCATAAAGTTCCTCATATTCGGAGATGAGCTCGTTCAGACTTTGTTCTGATACAGCATTGATTTCTGTGACGAGGTCGCCGATTCCATATCCATCGACAGACCAGCCAAGCTGAATCTGCGCTTCAATCTTATCTCCTTCCGTCACCGCCACATTGCGCATGTTGTCCCCAAATCGGGCGACTTTGATATGACGGCTTTCAATATATGCGACCGCTGCGCTCATCCATTTGTCGATCGAGTGTTTGACGTCTCTGTCTTCCCAATACCCGGCGATGACTTTTCGCGGAATGCCCAATCTCGCTCCGATAAAGCCGTATTCGCGGTCGCCGTGTGCGGACTGATTAATATTCATGAAATCCATGTCGATTCTGTCCCACGGAATGTCCCGGTTAAACTGGGTATGAAAATGGAGCAGCGGCTTATTCAGCTCTGACAGGCCCGGAATCCACATTTTCGCTGGTGAAAACGTATGCATCCAGGTGATGATGCCCGCGCACTCCTCGTCCCGGTTCGCCTCTTCAAACAGTTTTCTGACGCCGTCCAGCGAAGTGGCCACCGCTTTGTACTTGATTTGAAACCTTAAATGCCCGTCATTCAATCCGTTGCAGATCATTTTGGAATGCTCTTCCACCTCTTGTACAGCCTCTTCTCCATATAAATGCTGGCTGCCTGTCACAAACCAAAATACATGCGTCTTTGTCTGAATCAAATAGCTTCCTCCTCTTCTTTATGGTGTCTGTGTAAAGATTAGCAAACTATTAAAACGCTTACAAAAAAACATGGATATCCCTCATTCTCAAACTTATCGCGACTATATGTACGTACAACTAAACCCAAAAACATATTTGTACGAACAACTTCATTATATCATTTTGAAAAAAACTGTCAATTTAATTTCCAGAATGTTTTTTATTTTATTGACAGATTTCAGAACAAAAAAACCGGGCGGAAAAATCGCCCGTCATCTGTTAATAAGTCGGCCACCCTTGGGAATCCCAGTACAAGTCGTTGATGAGCAGCTTCGATACGCCATTGTCCAGTGCGTCATAAGCGTGTCTGACAAGGATCGAGTTGTTCAGAACATCCTGATGTCCCGGCCCTTTCCAGCGGTCATTGCCGGAATCGAGGATCGTCCCTCCGCCGTTCATCATATTTTTGCCGCTTTTATCATAATAGGGTCCCGTAATGCTCGTTGAACGGCCATACGCTATTTTATATGTGCTGTTCACCCCTTTACAGCAGCTGTCAAACGAGACAAATAAGTAATAGTAGCCGTCTTTGTAGGTAATGTTCGGCGCTTCAACCGCTCCGCCGTTATTCGGCCTTGAGGCGATCGAATACAGGCTTCCCGTCGGCTTCATCGTGTTTTTATCAAGCCTTGTCAGCTTGATGCCGGTCCAAAAGGAACCGAATGAGAGCCATGGATTTCCTTCTTTGTCAATGACCAGATCAGGGTCAATGGCATTAAACTGATCACCGGATGTCGATCTGATGACCAGCCCGTCATCCCGCCATTGGCCGGATGAAATCCGGTCTGTCGATGCGAGTCCTATCGCTGATGTGTTTGAACCGAAAGACGATACCGAGTAATAGAGCCAATACCGGCCGTTATAGTAGCTGATATCCGGCGCCCACTGATGCGGTTCATGATTTGGTACGTACATCTTCCACCAGGACAATGGAGCTGGAAAAATACTCGGGGCAGCACTCCAGTTTCTGCCGTCGGTTGACTTAATGACACGCAGCCCTGTACCGAGCCCGGTTCCAAATGTATACCACGTATTTCCCTCTTTAATGATGGAAGGATCATGGATGAAATTGTCCCCCTTTGTGTCCCAAAACGCAGCCTTGCCTGATTCAGGCATCAAAAAAGCCAGCAGCAGTCCGAACATCAATCCTGTCAAAGACATTCTCCGCAACACATTTTTCATTCAGATCACACTCCTGTTCTTGTAAATGAAAAAACAATGCCTCCCTTTCTTTGTCAATTTTCCGAACAATGTTTATATATGTAAGCGCTGTCTTTTGCATTACAAAAAAAGCTGACAGCTTGTAAAATAAGCTGTCAGCCACTCTTTCATCAGTCAAATGTAATTTTTTGAACCGTCTCTTTATCCAATCGTTTAATCACTTCGGTAATTAATTTTACCGCATGTTCATAGTCATCCCGGTGAAGCATGGCCGCGTGCGTATGGATATACCTCGTCGCGATCGTGATCGACAGGGCAGGCACTCCGTTCGCGGTAAGGTGGATCGATCCCGAATCTGTTCCTCCGCCTGAGAGGGCGTCAAATTGATACGGAATGCCGGCTTCATCTGCAACATTCGTGACAAAGTCGCGAAGCCCTTTATGGGACACCATTGAAGCGTCATAAAGGATGATTTGCGGGCCTTTTCCCATTTTGCTTGTCGACTCTTTTTCGGTAATACCCGGCGTATCACCCGCGATTCCCACGTCAACACCGAAAGCGATATCAGGCTTGATCGTATGCGCGGCGGTTTTCGCGCCTCTCAGTCCGACTTCTTCCTGTACGGTTCCGACGCCATAGACGACATTCGGGTGATCCGCTCCTTTCAGATTTTTCAGCACATCGATCGCGATCGCGCAGCCAATACGGTTGTCCCATGCTTTGGCAAGCAGCATTTTTTCATTATTCATCACCGTAAATTCAAAGTAAGGAACGACCTGGTCTCCCGGAAGAACGCCCCACTCCATCGCTTCCTCTCTGTTCGACGCACCGATATCGATAAACATATCTTTAATATCGACCGATTTTTTTCTTGCCTCCTGAGACAGTACATGAGGAGGCTTTGAACCGATGATACCGGTGATGTCGCCTTTCTTCGTCACGACTGTCACACGCTGCGCCAGCATGACCTGGCTCCACCAGCCTCCAATCGTCTGAAAGCGGAGATAACCCCGGTCATCGATCCGCGTAACCATAAAACCGACCTCATCAAGATGGCCGGCAATCATAATCTTCGGTCCGTCAGCCTGTCCGGTCTTTTTAGCGATTAAGCTTCCCAGTCTGTCTGTCGTAACCTCGTCGGCAAACGGTTCTATGTACGATTTCATGACTTGTCTGGGCTCTTTTTCATTTGCCGGAATTCCTTTTGCATCTGTTAATTCCTTTAGCATCGTCAATGTTTCATCAAGCTTTGCCATCTCTATATAGCCTCCTTAATTAACCTCATTTACTATTATACAGAAACATCCCTTTTCAATACGACCAATATTCTGTACAGCTTTTTTGGTTAAAAAGTGAAACCTTGCGGGAACTGGTTCGTATATATTGGGATATACTCAAAATTACGTTCAAGGGAGGTTCTGTTTTCACATGATTTTCATCATATTGAGACTGGCTTTGCTGGCGCTTTTGGTTTACGTCGTGTACAGGGCCGTTCAATTTTTGGGGAGCCCGGACAGAAGGCTGAAATCAGCACAGGCCAAAGAACACTTTTATTTTTTGGACGAACAGAAAAATGCACGCAAAAATCTCAAGCTGACATTTAAAGGCGTGCTTTTCGAAGGAGAAAAACACATTCCTTCAAAAGACCATCCGCTGTTCATCCATACGATTTTTGTATGGACGGAAGCGCCTGAAGAAAAACTCGGCTCTTTCACGGAAGAAGACTTCGCGGAATTGGAAGAAAACATTAAAGCGCACTATCCCGATTGCAAAATTGACTGGGATTCGAACATTCAAAAGTGGAGAAACAAAAAAGCAGAAGAGCAATAGGCCTCGTCTGCTTTTTTAATTCATCATATAACAATAGGTCAAAACGGCTTGCACGACCAGCAAAAAAGGAATGCCAAGCCTGAAGGAAAGGTGTTTTGTCTTATGTCTGAACCGCATCATCCCGAACCAGACGCCTGTCGATCCGAAAGCGGCCGCAACGAGCCAGATGCGGCGCTCAGATACCCTCCATTTCCCAGTGACCGCTTTTTGCTTGTCTGCTTTCATTAAGAAAAAGCCGTATCCGTTTATAAGGATCGCATATATCCATATGAGAGTCATATTGTTCATTTCCCCTTGTTTCGCGGTTTTGGGCTTCTTGCGGCGGGCCGGCCTCCCGAACCGTTTCACACACCGTGCGAGAAGCTTCTAACAACAAAAGAAAAAGGCCGGGTTCCGGCCTTTTTCAATTATTTATTCAATTGCGCTTTAGCAGCGTCTGCAAGCTGATTGAATGCGTTCAAATCGTTTACAGCAAGGTCAGCAAGCATTTTGCGGTTTACTTCGATACCTGAAAGCTTAAGACCGTGCATCAAACGGCTGTAAGAAAGACCGTTCATGCGTGCTGCAGCATTGATACGAGTGATCCAAAGTTTGCGGAAATCGCGCTTTTTCTGACGACGGTCGCGGAAAGCGTAGTTTCCTGATTTCATAACCTGCTGGTTAGCTACTTTATATAATGTATGTTTTGAACCAAAATAACCTTTTGCTAATTTGAGAACCTTTTTACGACGTTTGCGTGTAACAGTTCCGCCTTTTACTCTTGGCATTAGATTTCCCTCCTAATTATACCTTTTCCGAATTACTTAATGTTGGCAAGCTGCTGCTTGATGCGTTTGAAATCGCCGGCGCTTACGACTGCGCTTTTGCGAAGCTTGCGCTTTTGTTTTTGAGATTTATTTGCGAACAAGTGACTTGTATATGCATGAGAACGTTTCAGTTTCCCGGAACCTGTCTTTTTAAAACGTTTCGCAGATCCGCGGTGAGTTTTCATTTTTGGCATGGATGTTTCCTCCTTAATTACTTTTCAGTTTTAGGCGCAAGCACCAAGAACATGCTGCGGCCGTCCATTTTCGGCTTCGTTTCAACAGTCGCCACTTCCGCGCAGGCTTCTGAGAAACGGTCCAGCACGCGCTGTCCGATTTCTTTATGCGTGATCGCACGGCCTTTAAAACGGATAGACGCTTTCACTTTGTCCCCTTTTTCCAGGAACTTGATAGCGTTGCGAAGCTTTGTATTGAAATCGTGTTCTTCAATACCAGGGCTCAGCCGAACTTCTTTTAAGTTAATGATTTTTTGATTTTTGCGTGCTTCCTTTTCCTTCTTCTGCTGCTCGAATCTGTACTTTCCGTAGTCCATGATCCGGCATACAGGCGGTTTTGCATTCGCTGCAACCAACACAAGGTCAAGATTTGCGCGACCCGCAATTTCCAGTGCTTCCTGGCGGGATTTGATCCCAAGCTGATCGCCATTTTGTCCGATCAAACGAACTTCACGCGCACGGATACCCTCATTAACCAATTGATCTTTGCTAATAATGAGCCACCTCCATAGAATCTTTGAATTGATTTCACAACTCATTTTGACCGTTTCTTTGCATTCCACAGGCAAACAAAAAGTGCGGGCATCGAAACACCCACACTGCGAACATTGCATAGAAAAATAAGAAATGTACGTTTAACCTGCCAACTACAAGAATGTGTCAATCAGGTGAGAAGCGGGTGCTTCTGCTTGTTGATATATATTCAATTCATTATCCATCTTACATAAACAAATCCTGCAAGTCAAGATATAAAATTTATCACAACATTTGCTATTATATCAGGACACATTTCAAATAGCAATGCTATTTTTTTATTTTTCTTTCACCGGCTCTATCCGCCGATCATTTGGACACATAACGGTACGACAAACACGGTCACGACGCCGACGACGACAACTGCAATACTCGCCATTGCCGCTTCGACTTCCCCCATTTCAATTCCGACGGCGACGCCAAGGGCATGTCCAGATGTTCCGAGTGCCAACCCTTTGGCGATCGGATGCTGCACTTTGAAGATTTTCAAAAAAAGCGCGCCGAGCGCATAGACGATCACTGCGTTAAAGATGACGGCGAAGGCCGTGATATCTTGAATGCCGCCGATCCCTTTTGATAAAGGCAGCGCAATCGCCGTCGTGGCGGCCTGGGGCAGCATGCTTTTCATGACGGCTCCGTCAAGATGGAGCGCGTTTGCGATCAGATAGACGACAGCAACCGAGCAGACAGAGCCCGCAATAATGGCGCCAAGGATTTGCAGCCAATACTTTTTCAAGCTTTCCGCCTGTTTGTATAAAGGAATGGCAAACGCAATCGTGGCGGGCTCCAAAAAGAACTTAATGATGTCTCCGCCGCTCTTGTAGTCCTCATATGAAAAACCGCCGATTTTTAAAAACGCGATCCCAAGAATCATCGCGACAAACAGAGGCGTGAACAAGAAAAAACCATTTGATTTTTTAAATAAAAAAGTGCCGATGCCAAATGCGGCCAGTGAAACGACGATACCGAAATAAGGTGTCATAACGTAAAGAACCTCCTCCTATTGATTCAAGAAGCTGTTTTTTTAGCTGGTTCAACCCGGGTGTCCTGACGATCCTTTTTGCCGACAGACAGAACGAACTGTGAAAACAAGCCTGTCGCTGCAAGCAGAATGACGGTGGCCAGGAATATCACAAGGACGATCGGCAATCCGTATTTCTCCATGACGCCGAGCGAATTCATCACTGATATACCCGACGGAACGAATAAAAAGCCGATCAGCGAAGTGAGCGCCGTGCCGAGCGATTCGACTTGTTCCAGCTTCAGCACCTTCGCACACAGCAATGTAAACAACAGCACCAAACCGATGACAGACGGAGGAATCGGGATGGGCAGAACCGCGGCGATTCCGTTTGAAACAAACATCATAACAGCAAAAATAAATGCCTGAGTTAAAAAGCCATATTCTTTTTTATCCTTCATTTCGTTCACCTCTTTGGCTGTGTTGGGTTCATTATAAAAAAAAGACCGGCCAAAAAAGCGTTTTCAAAATAACTTGCCGGATACAGCCCTTTAACTGCAGAAATGGGATGCTGAAATGCAAGTCGCTCTTCCGGCTTTGCAAATTCTTCACAAACATTTAAATTCCAGAATGTGCTAATGAAGCAAAGCAGATCGTATAGTGGTTAATGAGAAAACGATTGATGAGGAGGCCTGACCCATGGACCATTCAAGAGGAGGCCGCTTTGTTCCGGCTGGCGAATTCGCATCTTTAGCAAGACGCGGCCTGATGCCTGAAGACGCTTCGATCGGCGCCGGCGCGCCCCGATTTGCTGATTATCCATTCAAACTTGGCGTGGCTTCGGGTGACCCGCATCCCGACGGAGTTGTCATTTGGACGAGGCTTGCCCCAGATCCGCTTGCCGAAGACGGTTTAGGGGGAATGCCCGGCAGAGCCGTCCCTGTTCAGTGGGAAGTAGCTGAAGATGAACATTTTCGCAAAGTGGTGAAGCGCGGGACGGCCTCTGCGCTTGCTGAGCTCGCCCACTCCGTTCATGTTGAAGTGCACGGCTTAAAGCCGGGAAGCTATTATTGGTACCGGTTTAAAGCGGGGCGGGAAATCAGCCGGACAGGCCGTACAAAAACAGCGCCTGCCCCGCACGCCGACATCAAGGGAATGTCGTTCGCTCTCGCCTCGTGCCAAGCTTGGTACCACGGATATTTTACAGCTTACCGGCATATGGCCGAAGACCATCCGGACGTTGTTTTTTTCCTCGGAGACTATATTTACGAATATGCCATTAATGCTAAAAATCTTTTCCGCGATGTGACTTTATCCGCTGCCCATAACGCAAAAACCGTCACGCTCAGCCAATACAGACTCAGATATTCTCTTTTTAAGACAGATCCGGACCTCCAGGCCATTCATGCGCTGGCTCCCTGGGTTGTGACGATGGATGACCATGAGGTCGAAAACAATTATGCCGGCATCCATTCGCAATACAACACGTCTCCGGACGATTTTCTCCGGCAGCGCGCAGCGGCGTACCAAGCTTTCTATGAAAATATCCCGATTCGCAGCACATCGATTCCAAATGGGCCTGACATGCTGATGTACAGGCGGTTCCGCTATGGAAACCTGGCTGAATTCAATGTTCTGGACACCCGGCAGTACCGCAATAATTTCCCGGCAAATGAGGCCGAACGGCTTGAGCCGTCACGTTCCATACTCGGATTTGACCAGGAGCGCTGGCTTTTTAACGGCTTGAGCCGGTCTGACACGGTATGGAACTTTTTAGTCCAGCAAGTCGTGCTGGCTCAAATCGACCGCGATACAGGCCCTGGAGTTGAGTACAGCACAGACCAGTGGGATGGTTTTCCCGCTTGCCGCGACAGGCTTTTTTCCGCATACAAGGCATACGGTATCCAAAACCCCGTTGTGCTGACAGGAGATATTCACAGACATGCCGCCGCCGACTTAAAGGAGAACTTCGACGATGCGGGTTCAGCGACAATTGGAACCGAGCTGATCACAACTTCGATCTCTTCAGACGCTGACGGCAGCGAGACCGATTCATTGGCGCCGATCTGGCTCGGAAACCCGCATGTCAAACTGTACAATGCGCAGCGCGGCTATGTTCGCTGCCGCTTGACGCCCCGGCAGCTCGAAGCCGACTTTCAGGTTCTTCCTTATATCACACGACCCGGCGCCCCAGTCTCAACTTATGCCACGTTCGCCGTTGAAGCGGGACGGCCCGGGCTCCAGCGCTAAAAAACGGCGGTGAATGACGAATTCAGTCTTTCACCGCCGCTTATCATTTCACACCATATGCAGCCGTTTTTTCAGCTCTTTCGCGTATGTGCGGCTGACAGGAATCGTGGAGCCGTCTTTCATCAGGAGGTTGTATGTCGAATTGAACCAAGGTTTGACTTCTTTAATATGATCCATATTTGCGAGAAAGCTTCTATGCACCCTGATCAACGCCGTCTGTGAAAGCTTTTGTTCGAGAACGACTAATGTATCGTGAACCGTATATGCCTGATCAAAGGTTTTCACTGTGACGTGTCCGTCTTCTAACCCGGCGTATACGATTTCGTCCGGATCGAGAATGACGATCGCTTCGTCAATGCTGAGAGCCAGCCTGTGGCGGCCCGCAAGCCGCTGCTCCTCCTGATGGCCGGGGCGCATCCTTTTATATTTTTGGATCGTCTGTCTGATTCGCTCCTCATCAAACGGCTTTGTCAAATAATCGACCGCATCTACTTCAAATGCTTTCAGCGCATATTCATCATAAGCGGTCGCAAAAACGACAGCCGGAGGCGCCGACATTTTTTTCAGCCGCTTCGCAATGTCAAAACCGTTCTCCCCAGACAAATCGATGTCCAAGAAAAGAATATCGGGTTTGTGATCCGCCATTTTGTCAAACGCTTCTTCGATATGTTCAGCCTCATCGACCGCATCCACTTCTTCGGTCTGCTCTAATAAATATCTCAGCTCGTCTCGCGCAAACATTTCATCATCAACGATTAATACTTTGAGCATCTCTGTTCCCCTCTCTTTCGGTTTGAAAAGGAATCTTAAAGGATATCTCTGTTCCTTGATCATGTTCGCTGGCAAGCTGCAGGGCAGCCTGGTGCCCGAACAAACCAGTGAGCCGCTGATTCACATTGTAAAGCGCCGTCCCATTCCCTTCCTTTGAAGGTGCGGGCGCCTGTCCCAGCTGTCCAAGCAGCTCCGAATCAATTCCCCTGCCGTTGTCTGACACCTTCATCAAAACGCCGTCCTGCTCTCTCACAGCGCATACTTTTACCGTGCACACCTTTTGTTTTCTCGGGAACGCATGGCGGAGCGCGTTTTCAACGAGCAGCTGCAATATAAATGGAGGAATTTCCATGCTTTCAAGACCGTCCTCGATATGAAAATCAATATGATACTTGCCAGGGAACCGGGCCTGCTCCAATGATAAATAGGCTTCCAGGTGATTCAGCTCTTTTGAGAGCGGAATCATCAGCTGCCTGGCTCCCTGCAGATTTGAACGAAAATAAACGCTCAGCTGCAGGAGGAGTTTCCGCGTTTTTTCCGGATCTGTCCTGCACAGAGCAGAAATCGTATGGATGGCATTAAATAAAAAGTGCGGATTGACTTGCGCTTGAAGCGCCTTGATTTCGGCATCTTTCAAAAGCTTGCTTTGCAGCTCTGCTTCACCGAGTTCTAGCTGAGTGGAAAAAAGCATGGCAAGCCCTTCGGCGAGCTCTTCCGTCACGCGGTTAAGACCGGACGGGTGCTTAAAGTACAGCTTCAGCGTGCCAATCGTTTCGCGGTTGGAGAAGAGCGGCAGTACGATCGCCGCCTGCAGCGGACAGGAGCGGTGCGCACACTCGATTTCATCGCGCGACTTCACTTTCATGACCTTTCCGGTTTGAATGACTTTTTTCGATAAACCGGTGATCAGATTTTTTGAAGGAATATGATGATCGGCTCCATCTCCGACATGAGCGAGAATGTTCTCTCTGTCCGTAATCGATACGGCATCGGTCCCCGTCATCCGGTGAATAATGAGAGCGGCGCTTTTGCAGGAATCCTCATTCAGTCCCCGACGGAAAAAAGGAAGCGTCTGATCCGCTATCGAAAACACCTTATGGGTCTGAACGGCCCGCGCCTGTTCCTCTTTGCGGATAATAGACTGAATGATCGATAGAAAAATAAAGCTGCCCGTCCCGTTGACAATCATCATCGGAATGCCAATCATCTGAACGAGCGCAAGAGCCTCAGCCTGCGGTTTTGCAAGCACGAGAATCATCAGCATCTGCAGACCCTCCATACAAATCCCCGCCAGAGCGGCTACCCTTGGTGTCACCATCTGATGCCGTTTCCTGAAAAAGCTGCCGATATAACCCGCGATGACGCCAGCCAGCAGTGAAGAAACCGCACAGCTTAAAGCCGTCGTCCCTCCCAGTGAAAAACGGTGAATGCCTGACAATAGCCCGACACCCGCTCCGACAAACGGCCCTCCGATCAGGCCGCCGATTTCGACACCGAGAATTCTCGTATTGGCAATCGAGCTTGACGGATCGATCGCAAAAATCCAATCATTGTTCAAAATCTTGTGTTCTCGGATTTCAATGCCCGTATAGTTGCTGATGATGCTGAACAGGGAAAAAATGAAGATGAGAACCCCTTTTCCCTTATACCCTTCCGGATGCTGAAGGTGCTGACGGAACACCTTCATATGGGCCAACATAAAGCCCAGGATGACGATGATCCCCACTCTCTCCAGCATCATGATCATGAGTTGAATCATGTACTTCCCCTTGCTTTCTTTCTGAATCGGAATTTGCTCTTATTCTATCATACCTCTCTTTATTCACACTTTGACGCGGCATGCTTAAACGGCAGCAATTGTTTGCTGCCGTTTCCTTATTTGCTGCTACCCGTTTTCAAATTAACAATCAGCCACACTACTTGAATAATGAATGGAAATATAAATGCAATCAATAAAACGATAAAAGCTATTAATTTAAGCTCAGGCGTTTGAGTAACACCGGCGCCATCAACATCTCTCAGCCACACGAGAGCCGTCCCCATTACAAAAACGGCCATCCAAAATATGTTGCAAATCCACCAAAATATCCATCTTTTTTTCACAAAACCATTCCTTCCATTTCTACACTGTATCCGCTTCTTCCGTCCGCATATGAGCCCGAATCATGACCATAAGATCATCTTAAAAATCCCCTGCATTTCCAAACAATAGAAACCCGTTTCATTCTATCATATTGGAGAAGCTTTCACACTTTGACACTGCATGACATCACATTCTTAAATTCATTTCTTTCACATCCCTTTGATCTATTGTAAAATAAATGAGAGAATTCTATAAATTAATGGCAGAGGAGAAGATCATGAAAGCCGTATTTTTTGATTTAGACGATACATTGCTCTGGGATGAAAAAAGCGTCAGCACAGCATTTTCAAAAACGTGTCTTAAAGCTGAAGAAAAATACGGAATCCATGCGGAAGAATTTGAAGCAGCCGTCCGCGAAGCAGCGCGAAAGCTTTACACGTCTTATGAAACATATCCATACACCGTCATGATCGGCATCAACCCATTTGAAGGCCTGTGGTCAAACTTCAGCGAGCCGATCAGCGAAGGGTTTCAAAAACTGAACAAAATTGTTCCTGAATACAGAAAAAGCGCATGGACAAACGGATTGAAGGCGTTTGACATCGACGATCCCGCCTTCGGAAAAGAACTCGGCGAATATTTCGCCGCAGTGCGCCGAAAGAGCCCTTTCGTCTATGAAGAAACATTTGCCGTTTTAGATGAACTGAAAGGAAAAGTAGAGCTTCTTTTGCTGACAAACGGCGATCCGAGCCTGCAGAAAGAAAAATTGGCAGGCGTACCGGAACTTGCTCCTTATTTTAATGAAATCGTCATTTCCGGTGAATTCGGAAAAGGAAAGCCTGATCCAAGCATATTTGAACACTGCCTCAGTCTCCTCGGTATGACAAAGGATGATGCCGTGATGGTCGGAGACAACTTGAACACCGACATTCTCGGGGCTTCCAGAGCAGGCATTCAAACCGTCTGGGTCAACCGCAAAGGCAAAAAGAATGAAACTGACCTTACACCTGATCACGAAATCAGCCATTTGAGCGAACTGTTCGATATCCTCCGCGGAAAAACAGCGGACAAGCTAAGCAAAAAAGCATGACTCCCGAGCGGGAATCATGCTTTTTTCTCGTTTATTTCTTTGCTTCTGCAACAGCTTTTTTAATGAAGTCTGCAAACGCAACCGTTTCTGATTTTTGCTCTCCGTATTTGCGGACGTTGACGGCTTCGTTTTCAACTTCCTGGTCGCCGACGACAAGCATGTACGGGATTTTTTGCATCTGCGCTTCACGGATTTTATAGCCGATTTTCTCGTCGCGGATATCGACTTCAACGCGAAGCCCTTCACGCTGCAGGCGCTCCTGGACTTTTTTGGCGTAGTCAAGATGCACGGACGGCGATACAGGGATGACCTGGAACTGAACAGGGGCAAGCCATGTCGGCAATGCGCCTTTATGCTCCTCAATTAAGAAAGCGACAAAACGTTCCATTGTGGAAACGACACCTCTGTGAATGACGACCGGACGATGAGGTTTTCCGTCTTCTCCGACATATGTCAGATCAAATTTTTCAGGAAGAAGGAAGTCCAGCTGTACAGTTGACAGTGTTTCCTCTTTGCCGATTGCTGTTTTGACCTGAACGTCAAGCTTCGGTCCGTAGAACGCCGCTTCCCCTTCGGCTTCGTAATAATCGTGTCCGATCTCGTCCATCGCTTCCTTCAGCATCGATTGCGCTCTGTTCCACATTTCATCGTCGTCGTAATATTTCTCAGTATCTTCAGGGTCGCGGTAAGACAGGCGGAATGAGTACTGTTCAAGGCCAAAGTCTTCATACACTTCCTGAATCAGGCGGACAGTGCGGATAAATTCTTCTTTAATTTGATCCGGACGGACGAAAATGTGTGCGTCATTCAAAGTCATCCCGCGAACACGCTGCAAACCTGAGAGAGCGCCTGACATTTCGTAGCGGTGCATCGTTCCGAGCTCTGCGATCCGGATCGGCAGTTCACGGTAGCTGTGAATGTCGTTTTTATAAATCATCATATGGTGCGGACAGTTCATCGGACGAAGCGTCAATGTTTCATTGTCCATTTCAATCGGAGGGAACATTGTGTCTTGATAATGATCCCAATGCCCTGACGTTTCGTAAAGTTCTTTGCTGCCGAGGACAGGTGTATACACGTGTTCATAGCCGAGCGCAAGCTCTTTGTCAACGATATAGCGCTCGATGACGCGTCTGATGGTCGCCCCCTTTGGCAGCCAAAGCGGCAGCCCTTGCCCTACCTTTTGCGAAATCGCAAACAGCTTCAGTTCTTTGCCGAGCTTTCTGTGGTCGCGTTCTTTTGCTTCCTCAAGAAGGCGAAGATGCTCATCAAGCTCCGCTTTTTTGAAGAAAGCCGTACCGTAAATGCGCTGGAGCATCTTGTTGTTGCTGTCTCCGCGCCAGTATGCCCCCGCAAGGCTCAGCAGCTTGAACTCCTTGATTTTCCCTGTCGAAGGAACGTGAACACCGCGGCACAGATCGAAGAATTCGCCCTGCTCATAGATCGATACCGTTTCGCCTTCCGGAATCGCATCAAGCAGTTCCAATTTCAGATCATCGCCGATTTCGGCAAACCGGGCTCTGGCTTCCTCACGGCTGACTTCTTTTCTTACGATCGGCAGATTTTCGCCGACGATTTTTTTCATTTCCTTTTCAATCTTCGGAAGGTCTTCCGGAGTCAGCGCTTCTTCCATATCCACATCATAGTAGAAGCCGTTTTCGATGACCGGACCCACGCCGAGCTTCACGTTTTTATACAGCCGCTTGATCGCCTGGGCCATTAAGTGTGCAGTACTGTGGCGCATGATTTCCAGCGCTTCTTCGCTGCCTTCTGTAATGATTTCGATGGCGCCGTCCTCAAGGATCGGTGCGCGCAGATCGATTTCTTTGCCGTTTAATTTCCCCGCTATTGATTTTTTCTTTAAGCCGGGACTGATTGATGCCGCGATATCTTCTGTTGTCGTCGTTTTTGCAAACTCCTTAACCGCTCCGTCAGGAAATTTGATTTTTACCATATCTGACATCCTAGTCACTCCTTTTTTTTACAAAATAAAAAATCCCCGTCCCCCTATGAAAGGGACGAGGATTAATAAACGGAATTCGTGGTTCCACCCTTTTTCCCGAAAACGCAAAAAACCCGTCGCGCTCTCGGCTTTCGGTTCTGTAACGGGAAGTCCCGTCAGTCATTACTAGACACATTGCCGTTCACAACTGATGTTCAAAGGCGGTAAAAAAATGCTCCTTGGTTTAGAGACTTTCAGCCATGGTCTCCCTCTCTGTCAAACCGGTGTTCATCTTTTCATGTCCTTATCGATACATGATATCTTTAAGTTTACATCGTATTATAAATCGTTTTTCACACAAAATCAAGAATGCTCTTCCAAAATGTTTTCCCGCGGATGAAAGGCGTCAAGCGAAAGAATCCGTACGCGCTCCTGAAAAATATTTTGTATGGTCTGAACCATGGCGTGTTCCCGGTCTTCTGTATAGAGGTCTATTTTTTCCGGCGCAATCGATACGAGCGGAGCCAGGAGATGGGAATCAATATACATCGGGTGTTCTCTTACGAACCGCCTGTCTATGTATTTTTTTTGTTCCCGTTCAGAAATATACTTTAATTCCCACAATACAAAATAACCGTCGTGCACAATGTGGACATGGTCAAGCATCGGCTCTTTCGACATGACGTAGTCTCTCAGCGATTGAATGAATGTCTGATATTCCTGCTCCATTTTATACTCGTCGATCGCCGCCTCCACATAAGACCTGAGGCGTTCATAATACCTCCCGAGGCGAAATGTCATAAAGGACCGAATGGAAAAGACGTTTTCCTCAAGACAGATCGTTTGGAGCTCCTGAATGATGTAATGTTCGCGAGGGGTGTCGTCCTTGTTGAGAGGAAGCCCTTCAAGTTCGCCCTCCATAATGCTGTGGGCCAGTTGAAGAATCTGCTGCTGTTCATCCCGGTCCAAAAAGTAATAATCGCCTTCAATAATCGAAAGCATGTATTCGTCTTCTTTGCATTCTGTAAAAAATCTCGTCAGAACCGGCTCAATATAGGCCTGAATACTGACAGAGGAATGGGTCTTTTCAATTCCGATCTTCCCTGGCGCTTCGTAAATCTTGATATGCCGGTTCGCATCCGCATTGCGAAGGAGATGCAAAAACGCGGCTGTATCATAATCATCTTCAAATGTAATTTCAAGCATGTTTGTCCCCCCTAACAACATCTGATACATGTATATGGGGGTGACAAATAAAATAGACGTAAAAAAAGGATGAGCCCTTAATCGAGGAGCGCCTGCACTTTTTTTCTGAACAAAAGAGGCACGGTAATGAATATCAAGTAAATTGCCGCTGTAGCTGCAATCGCTATGATGTCGCCGGTCAAGAGGCTTGACCCGAGCACATTTAAAATAACGGTGCCCGGAATGATGCCCGCGGCCGTCGCCAGGACAAACGACAGGGGCTTCACTTTGGAAACGCCTGCCGCATAGCTGACCGCGTCAAAATGAATCGGCGCGAGCCTCAAGAGCAGAATGCAGAAAAAGCCGTTTTTCCGCAAAAGCGTCCGCAGGCTGTCAAGCTTCAGCGGCATGTGCTGAAAGTTTCCGCCGAGCCTGTATGCAACAGCGAATGATAAAAATGCACCGCCTGCCGCCCCGATAAAAGAATACAAAGAGCCAAACAGCGGACCGAATGCGAGGCCGCCGCTGACGGCGAAAACGGAAGCAGGAAGCAGCAAAAACGGCCGGATCATCAATAATCCGATATAGATCAGCGGGGCGAAAATCCCGAAGGATAAGACGCCTTCTCTTATATGAGCGGGGCTCAGATTCAGGTATTTCGCATTCAGCCATAGTCCGGCCGCCGCGATTGCAGCGATAACCGTCCATTTGGCCAAGGTTCTTTTTCGCATCTTCTTCATCTCCGTGATTGAAGCTCGGGGTCATGTGATTACTGACGCCGGTTTTTCCCGTCCAGCCGGACAGGCGTCGCTAAATACAGCACCCTCTCCATCAGCCTTGCCGCTTTCACCTCTTCTTTTTCGCCCCTTTGCGAATAGGTGAAATGGTGTTTCAGTTCATTGGGGTCAAAGTTTGAAGAGAAAAACGTCGGCAGCTGATGAGACATTCTGTGCTGAAGGATGGCGCCGAGTACCTCATCCCTCACCCAGCTTGACATGGACTCCGCACCGATATCATCGAGCATCAGAATCGGCGTAGACTTGACCATCTCAAGCTTTTCCTCAAGCGACTGATCGTGTATCGCATTTTTCAGTTCCCTGACAAATTCTGGGACATAGACGAGAATGGATGGATGGTCCTTTGCCGCAAGCTCGTTGGCGATGGCGGCCAGCATAAAGGTTTTTCCGACCCCGAACTTCCCGTAGACGTAGATGCCTTTTCCCTTTCCCGTTTCGCTATAGTCATGCAAGAAGCCCGTCACAAGCTGAAGGACCTTTAATCTGCTCGGGTCATCTCCGTCAATATCGGCAAACGTAGCATTCAAGAGATCCTGTTGAATATAGATGCTTTTAATCAGCGACCGCTGTCTTTCCCTCTCGTCCGCTGCCTTTTTTTCCGGACACCTGTCATATTGAACATCGATCGTCTTTCCGTTCATCACAAGCTTTGGATGATAACCTTGAATCAGGTTTTTGCATTCTTTCAGACTCGGGCAGTCTTGGCATGCTTTGCTTTGCTGTGTAAATTCATAAAGCTTGTTTAGGCTCCTGTCGATCATTCCTTGATCCACTTCTGCCTGACGGCTGTTTAAAAACTCCTGAACATCCTTGTCAGAGAGCACTTTTTCTTTCATATCTTCAAGGCGTTTTTGAAAATCGGGTCTCGTCGTCACGCCTTGCAAAGCGCGTTTAATCGGCTCCATCATCTTCACCTCACATTAAAGAGCGGAATGGTTTTTCAGTTTTTTTATTTCTTCGAGCAGCTTCTGTTTCTGCTGGTCAAAGCCTTCTCTGGCTGCGGAACCGGCCGGCTCTGTTTCCGGCGGTTTGCTGTCGGCTTCGTCACTTTCCCGAAGCCAGTCAGGCAGCTTTTCTTCCCTGATGACTTTCTTGTTCCGGGAAGGGTTTTTCTTCCCTTCCGCCCATTCAAGATATTGGCGGTTTTCTTCTTTCGCAAGCTTCATGGCCTCTCTAACCGTGCGAACGTTTTTTCTGGCCCAGTGAGAAGCGATTTTTTGGGTGTAATTTTTCGAAAGCTTCATATCGGTTTTCAGCATGACATAATAAATCAGAACATTGATGACGCCGGGCTCTAATTTTTGGTCAAGCATAATTTCTTCTATAATTTTCAGATCGGCTTTGGATGGTTCCGCTCCGCCGCCGATATCCTGCAGCAGCTTTTTTGGCGATACCTGCTCAAGCAAAGCGATCAAATTGTCTTCCTTGGCGTTCGTTGACGACTGGTGATTCGGCTGTTCGCGGAGATTCATCGGCTGCACTTTGTCGACGAGTTCCGGAAGCGGGCCGCTGCGCTCGATTTGATACCAGTCGCTCGCCGCTTTTCTGAGCGCTTCTGTCGTGATCGTATCGTGCTCGTCAACGGCTGACATGACGACGTTTTGCATCTGAAGCGGTTCGATCCCGTAAAGAAAGGCGAGCTTTTTAATCGTTTCCTTCACTTGGTCTGTCAGCGCTTTTCTCGGGATCAGCGTGTCGGATAGACCGGCGAGAAACAGTTGAAAGTCAAAGGCGTCGTCTGTGACTGCCGCCGGTTTGCCATTCCCTTCTTTCATCCATTCACGATCTTCGCGAAGCTCCATCGCTTCGATCATATCGTCAGACATCTTCCATTCGCTCGGCTGGACAGATGCAAAAACTTCGTTGAAAGAACGGGTGATATCCCGTGCTTCTTCGGGAACAGACGGGTGGGAAAAGTATTCTTTCAGCTGCTGAAACCTCGCTTTTCCGACGCGGTTGTACAAGAAGACATTCAGCATGCCGTCCTGAAAGAACTCATCCGGTCTGAGCGGCGGAATCAATTCATATATAAACAAACGTTCGTCTTCCGTTTCTTTTATAAAAGTTTTCAACAGTCCGATTCCCTCAAGCTTTTCCTTTTCTGAGTGAATCGTCTTCAGGTTGGTCTGCATCGCCGCCATCAGCTGTCTGTGAGTCGAGCTTTTCCCCCAGACTCTGTTTTGCTCCAGCTCTCCCCACAGCGTGAGAAACAAGCTGAAGGAAAAAGAACCGATCAGAGGCTGATACAATAGCGTGACAATTTGCCGGTCCAAGTCCTGTAGCAATCCGCAGCTTTTGACAACGTACGGATCGACAGGAAGCAAATTTTTCCAATAATTACTCATATTTTTTGTCAACCTTCCACTTTGTTTCTTGTCCTCATTTTACACCTTTTTCAGGCCTTCATGTCACACGACCGTGGTTTTATCATGAGAAAAGAGCTGGATTAATTTACAGCTCTTTACCGTTCTTTCTTTATTAAGTCTTTCAGCTCGTCGATAAATACGTTAATATCTTTAAATTGGCGGTATACTGAAGCAAACCGGACATATGCGACTTCGTCGATTTTCGCAAGCCGGTCCATCACCATTTCTCCGATCATGTCGCTTTTCACTTCAGCAACGCCTTGATTTCTAAGCTCTTTTTCAATTTCAAAGCAAATATCCTCTAGCTGCTTTAAGGCGACAGGGCGTTTTTCGCACGCTTTGATCAAACCGCGGAGCATCTTCTCGCGGCTGAATTCTTCCCGGATTCCTTCTTTTTTTACGACGATGAGCGGAATTTCTTCCACTTTTTCAAATGTAGTAAATCGATAGTTGCATGATTCGCATTCGCGTCTTCTGCGAATCGATCTGCCTTCGTCAACGGGACGGGAGTCCAAAACCCTCGTCCCGTTATGCTGACATGCTGGACATTTCATTTTTTCAGCTCCCTATTCAATTGTTTGAATGCACAGATTTCTGCAGCTTTCCGTCCAGTTCGCTGTATAGCGTCGAGACAAGCCCGCGGCTGTAGCCAAAATCGGTCGGCAAAAACGTTTCCGTTGACACATTAAAATCCACCGCTGTATCAAAAGGGCGAATCGAAACGACTGTCGCCACCACAAAAGCTTTTCTCGTTTTTTTCACCTCGGCGCTGATTTCTCCTCTTTCTTCCGACACCGATGTCACCTTGCAGCCGTCAATCCCTTCCAGCACTTCCTTTACAGCATTGAGCGCTTCTTTTGACGCCGCTTTATAATAGCGGCTCTTCAGCTCGTCCGAAGGATGGCGGTCAGACGTTTCGGCGTGTGTAGAAAAAAACCGGTGAATGTTTTGAAAAAGACTCATATCCCCTGTCCCCTTTGTCTTTCTTCTCTATATTTTATTAAAAAAATGGTTGATTTCCAAGGGAAAACAAATTAGGGCAGAGAATGACGGGGAGAATATGTTTCGGGGATTGTCGCGAGAGGAAAGAAAAAGGAGCGGATTTTAAAAGCGGTGTCCGCTTTTTTATCCAGCTCCTCTATCGGCATTAAAGTGCCTGTGCTTTGGCTTTGGCCTGTTTCACCTGAACAGGTCCCATGCCTCTCGGTATTTCAATGTTCTCTCTTGTTTCCGCTCTTAATTCTTCTGCGATATAATCGGCAGCTACGTTCGGATCTAAATCTCCGCAAGTATAAACATCAATGCTGGCATATCCGTGTTCAGGAAAACTGTGAATGGTCAAGTGAGATTCAGAAATAATCACGACCCCGCTTACACCTTGAGGTGCAAACTTATGAAAGGCTACCTCACGTACCTCAGCACCTGACTTCAGTGCCGCATTTACAAACGTTTTTTCAATAAAATCCATGTCATTCAGCTTATCAAAATCGCATCCCCAAAGTTCGGAGATAACGTGACGCCCCATTGTTTCCATAGCATGGACCCCCCTTAACAAGAATTAAAAAAGTGAATTTCCAAGCAACTGAACCGGTCATTTACCACGGGGGAAAGTTAGTCCGGAGAGGTCCTAACCCTTTAAGTAATGCCGAAGCGCTCACGAACTAGAAGTTCACGAAAAATAGTATACTTTGTTTGAATATTTTTTGCAAGGCGGTTTTATCATTTGATGGTTAAGGGGTATTGATTTTTTATCCGTCCATGCTCTTATTTTATACAGCCGAAGGGTGTTTCATTCTTGAAGCCACGTATCTGATCAAATCGACAACCCTGCATGAATATCCCCATTCGTTGTCATACCATGCGAGCACTTTCACCTTTCTGTTTTCAAGCACCATTGTTGAAAGGCTGTCAATCACGGCCGAGTATGGATTCGTATTAAAATCGGATGAGACAAGCGGTTCATCGCATACATCGAGGATGCCGGACATGGAGTCTGCCGCCGCCATTCGGAACGCCTCATTAATATTCTCTGCTGTCACATCGCTTTTTAAATCAGCCACAAGGTCAACGAGTGACACATTTGAGACGGGAACGCGCAGGGCCAGGCCGTGCATTCTTCCTTTTAAATGAGGCATGACAAGTGACAGCGCTTTCGTGGCGCCTGTCGTTGTCGGAATGATCGAAGACCCGCAGGCGCGCGCCCTTCTCAAGTCTTTGTGCGGATTATCAATATTTTTTTGATCATTTGTAAATGCGTGAACGGTGGTCACCAGGCCGTTTTCAATGCCAAATGCATCATCAAGCACTTTTGCGACAGGAGCGAGACAATTCGTCGTACAGGAAGCGTTTGAAATAATCGTATGATGCTCCGCATCAAATTCGCGTTCGTTGACGCCCATCACGATTGTGATGTCTTCATTTTTCCCCGGCGCTGTCAAAATAACTTTTTTCGCGCCGGCTTCAATATGAGCTTCCGCTTTTTCTTTTGAGTTGAATTTCCCCGTCGCTTCCACGACGATGTCAATCCCGTATTGCGCCCACGGAAGAAGCTTAGGGTCCCTCTGATTGGTCAGCATGACCTTTTTACCGTTAACGAACAGGCAATCGTCTCCAGCGTTTACATCAAGCTCATATCGGCCGTGATTTGTGTCATACTTTATTAAATGAGCGAGCGTTTCCGGAGGGTAGCTCGCATTGATCACCGCAATGTCAATCTGTTCATCAAGCATCGCTTTTCTAAACACCATTCTGCCGATCCGGCCGAATCCGTTTATCGCAACTTTCACTTTCATCAAATATGCACCCCTTATTTTATGTCATTCCACATCATGATTTATTCAAAATAAGTATAACACATTATTTTTAATTAGCCATACCATTTGTTTCTTTTACAGCAAATTTACGCATTTTTTGTGAAACAGTGAACAAAGGACTAGAAAAAAACGGCATTAAAGCATATATTTCAAATCCATCTTTAGTGCTACAATTTCCAACGGCGCTAAATTTTCACACGACAGAAGGCAGTGTCTTCAAGGAAGGACAACCATGAAACTAACCAAAAACGTATATTTTATCATTTCTTTTTTGGCTGCGGCCGGCATTTATTTTTTTATAGGAACAGCGGCAGCTTCCGCGGCAAACGAAGATTATCCGAAACAGATGATCAGGCTGGAAAGCTTATCAGGCATAAACATCACGCCCGCCGGGAATCAGGATAATGCACCGCTGACAACAAAACAGACAAGCGGGGAAAAAGCAGAAAGATGGAGGCTGGATACGTCTGACGGCAAACAGTTCAAAATCAGAAATATGGATAACGGCAAAATTATCATCCCTGCCCATTACGCATTGTCAGACAATAATCCCGCTGTAGTCTACTATGACAATTCACGGAAGGAAGAGTTGTGGAATATTATTGGGGCTGACAAAGACGGAAATGGAGACTTTATCACGTATAAAATCGTCAGTGCACAAAACAACAGCCTTGCACTGACACTGGACGGCAGCGGAGTGAAGCTTGCCAAATATACAGGCAGCTCCGTCCAAAAGTGGAAACTTCCAAGCGACGGGCTCGAAGGTTTCGCGGGCTATGCAAAGGAAACGAACGGCAAGCAGAAAACAGGCACAACCGGCGGCCTGCTTGGAAAAGTCGTCTATGTCAACAATCTGGGCGAACTGAAAGCCAATATTGAAGGTTCAACGACCCGCACCATTGTCGTCTCCAGCAATATCGGCGCTTCAGCCAAAACGGTATTGACGGTGGGCGCCAATAAAACAATTATCGGCTCGTATGAAAAACATAAGCTGAACAACATTTACTTTAAAACAAAAGCGGACTCAGGCAACGTTATTTTCAAAAACCTGATCATTGCACATGATGCATCCATAAATGAAAACAACGACATCCCTGTTTACATTACCGATTCGAGAAATTACTGGATTGACCATGTCACATTCCAGGGCCACAGCTATTCAGCAAACGGTCACGATCTCGACAAGCTCTTATACATCGGCGCTAAAGCCGATTACGTCACACTGTCTCACAGCACATTCACAGACCACAGGTACGGCTTGATTCTCGGCTGGCCTCAAGATGATAAGCAATACCACAGTATATATAATGGATATCCGCGGATGACGATCAGCCACAACCGCTTTGAGAATCTCTATGTCAGGGCGCCCGGCTTGATGCGTTACGGCCATTTTCATGTGAAAAACAATTATATCAACAATTACCATCTTGGCTTCACGATAACCACATTGGCCAAAATTTATTCTGAAGCCAATTACTTCGGCACGGGCAGCGAGAAAGGCATACTTGATGATTACGGAGACGGGTCGTTTAAAGATGTCGGGTCATATCCGGCGATAAAGGGACAGAAATCGCCTGAAACAAGCTGGAAACCTTCATCCAACTACAGCTATCGGACGATGAAGGCAGGCAATGCCAAAGCTTTTGCCGAACGGTATGCAGGAGCACAACGCACCACGCTGTATTATGCGAATTACAGCCAGTTTAAAAACGACTAATAAAAAAGTGAGCGCAATTTCGCGCTCACTTCAGATTGTTGACAAAATCCCAAAACTGCTCTTAGTTTTGGAATTTTGTCATCCTTTCAGCGTGATTGAAAACCCTTGCAGTCTAGGAAGGCCGAGCATCGGAGCGGAGCGAATGTTGGAATTCGTGAGCACCGACGCGCAGACCTGACAACGAATGCGAGGGTTTGTCGACACGCTGAAGTGAGCGCAATTTCGCGCTCACTTTTCAATATTTGACCATGTATCAAGCAGCTGATGAAGCTGCGCTTCTGTATCTTTCAGACTGCCGCTGTTATCGATCACCGCGTCTGCCTTTTTCTTTTTTTCTTCAAGAGAATGCTGGGCGTGAATTCTGTTCAGCGCCTCGTCTTCAGTGAGCCGGTTTCTTTTCATCAGCCGCTCAAGCTGAAGCTCCATCGGCACCCAGACGACGATCACTTTATCTGTCAAATGTTCAAGCCCGCTTTCATATAAAAGCGGAATATCGAGAACAACAAACTGTTCACCGGCCCGGATGGCTTCGTCGCGCTGTTTGATCATCATTTTTCTCACTTCCGGATGGACGATCGCATTTAACTGCATCCTCTTTTCTTCGTTAGCAAAAACAATTTCTCCAAGTTTTCTCCGGTCGATATCGCCTGTTTCAAGCAGCACGCCTTGACCAAATGTCTCAGCGATTTTCTGATAAGCGGGCATCCCTTGTTCAACAGCCTCTTTCGCGATCACGTCCGCATCGACGACCGTGATGCCGCACTGCTGGAACATTTGCGCGACAGTGCTTTTGCCGCTGGCAATCCCTCCGGTCAACCCGATGACCAATGTCAAAGGCCTGCACCTCCTTCTTACAGTTTCCAGATGCCGATCATAATCAGCAATATACCGGGAAGAAAGGTCAGTTTATCCATCCAGTTCCATTTCGATAAAAATCGTCCCGCCTGTATTCCGCAAAATACGAACAATGAGCTCATGATGCCTACCGTAATGCTCATCGGTACAGGGGAAAAGCCGAGCGCAGCCGCGCCGATCCCTGCTCCGAACGCGTCAATAGAGAGGGCGAAACCGAGAAGGAAAGCTTCTATACCGGTAATGATTCCTGATTTATCAATGTCGGCGCTTGTCGGTTTTCTTAATATGTGTATCACGATTCCGAGCGATTTCAATTCAAGGTTGATGAGCGTTTTTTCAGAGAAGACGAGATCCTGTTCTTTCTCCGGCCTGAAAAACTGATACAGCACCCATGCGCCGATCCCCATTAATATGACGGCTCCGAGCCTTTCTGTTACGACAACGGGCAGGAATTTCGCCAAAAGGGTTCCGATCATCATAGCCATATACATCACGGCACCAGAGCAAAAAGCAATAATCAAAATCGCTTTAAATGGGATTTTCAACTTTCGCAATCCGTAAGTAAATCCGACTGAAAAACTGTCCAAGCTGACGGCAAATGCCAGCAGCAAGAAAGATGCAAACATCATATCAGGCTCTTCCTTTCTGTTGATGCGAGCGGTGTAAGTCATGCAGCCTAAAGGCAGCTTTCTAGGCTTCTTATATATATGAAAGAAGAAAACCATCCGTGTGTTGTTCACCCGAAAAAGAAACATCACACCTTAAAGCTTGCTTTTCACAGCTATATGGAGCCTATGCATCGACAGCTTGAACCATGATACGGCTTGCTGTTGTCCCTTTTATGCGATTGTCATTTTTTCTGGCACTTTATGCAAAAATGCGTGCCCCTTCCGCCAACGACTGTTTTTTCAATTGGAGATCCGCACTTTTTACAAGGTTCATCTTTCCGGCCGTAAACGAAAAGTTTGAGCTGGAACATGCCGATTTCTCCTTGTGAATTGATGTAAGATCTGACTGTGCTTCCCCCTGCTTCAACGGCTTCCTTTAATGTTTGAACGATCTCTTCATGAAGAAGAACCGTCTGTTTTTTGGTGAGCTTGTTCGCTGTTGTCTCGGGATGGATACCGGCTCTGAACAAAGCCTCGTCGACATAAATATTGCCCAGTCCGACCACTGTCCGCTGATCGAGCAGTGCGGTTTTCACCGAGCGGTTTGTTTTCTTCAGGCGCTCTCTTAAATAACCGGCTGTAAATTCTCCGCTGAAAGGCTCGGGACCGAGCTGCCTGAGAGGCAGCTCCGTCAGTTCCTCCCCCGGCTTAAACAAATGCATCGTGCCGAACTTTCTGACATCCCGGTAGCGCAGTTCGCTTCCGTCCGTGAACCTGAAAATGACGTGCACATGTTTATCAAGGGGTTCATCGTTTTGATGAAGCCCGTACTTTCCTTCCATTCTCAAATGGGAAACCATGACACAGTCATCAAGATGAAACAACAGGAATTTTCCCCTTCTTCCGATCGACTGAAACGTCTGACCGGCCAGGAGCCTTGCGAATTCCTCAGGCTCCTCCGGCCGTTTTATGATTTTTGTCCATCTGACATCAACCGCATCGATCGTTTTCCCTCTTACAAGCCCGGCAAGAGTGCGCCGGACCGTTTCGACCTCTGGTAATTCCGGCACATCATCACTTCCTTTTCTCTATTTTGCATCGTACCATGAAGGCCCTGAAGCGCAGTCCACTTTCAGTGGAACATCGAGCTCCAATGCATGTTCCATTACTTCCGGAACAAGTTTTTCAAGCACTTTGATTTCATCTTCAGGCGCTTCAAAAATCAATTCGTCATGAACCTGCAGCAGCAGTTTTGCCTTAAGATTTTTTTCTTTCAGCTTGTCCGCCATGTCGATCATCGCTTTCTTAATGATATCTGCGGCGCTTCCCTGGATCGGCGTGTTCATCGCTGTCCGTTCGGCAAAGCTGCGCAGGTTGAAATTCCGGCTCGTCAATTCCGGGATATACCGCCTCCGGCTTAAAAGAGTCGTCACATAGCCCTTCTGTTTCGCTTCTTGAACGGTCTCTTCCATATATTCTTTGACTCCCTGGAAGCTGTGGAAATAGCGCTCAATAAACGCTGCCGCTTCCTTTCTTGTAATGCCCAGGTTTTGCGACAAGCCGTAGTCGCTGATTCCGTAGACGATTCCGAAATTGACGGCTTTCGCCTGCCTTCTCATCGCAGGGGTGACTTCTTCTTCTGATACATGAAAAACATCCATCGCCGTTTTCGTGTGAACGTCCATATCGTTCGTGAACGCTTCAATCAAATTTTTATCCTTTGATATGTGGGCGAGAACCCTCAATTCGATTTGGGAGTAATCCGCAGCGAACATGAGCCAGCCTTTTTGCGAAGGGACAAACGCCTGGCGGATTTTGCGGCCTTCCTCAAGACGGATCGGTATATTTTGCAGATTAGGATCGGTTGAGCTGAGCCTTCCCGTCTGTGTTAAAGCTTGATTAAAGCGGGTATGCACTTTATGGCTGTCTTTTTTGATCACTTTTAAAAGCCCTTCGACGTATGTGGACTGGAGCTTGCCAATCTGTCTGTAGTGCAGAATATCCTCGATAATGACGTGTTTGTCGCGCAGTTTTTCCAGCACATCGGCTGAAGTCGAATAGCCCGTTTTTGTTTTTTTGACGGCAGGCAGCCCGAGTTTTTCAAACAAAATCACACCGAGCTGCTTTGGTGAATTGATGTTGAACGTTTCACCTGCTGACTCGTGGATTTTTTTCTCGTATTCCGCTAATTTGGCGGACAATTCTTCACCCATTTTTTTCAGTCTGCCGACATCGACTTGGACACCGATCGATTCCATCTCACCGAGAATGTGGGCAAGGGGCATTTCGAGCGCTTCAAACAGATCGAGCTGCTCGTTTTTCTCCAATTCATCAAGGAGCTTTTCGCGCAGCAGCGATATCGCCTTCGCTTTTCTGGCTAAATGGTCGGCAAGCTCCTTCTCATCCGGCACCGCCTGTTTCGCGCCTTTTCCGTAAACCGCTTCATCTGCCGCGACGATGTGTAATTGATGTTCTTTCGCAACGCTTGCAACATCGTCGTAGGAGTGTCCCGGATTGATGATATAGGCCGCAAGGAGAACGTCAAATTCTGCGCCTTTCAGTTCGATGCCCCGCCAGCGCAAAGCGACCGCCGCGCGTTTTGCATCAAACACCCATTTCTTTTTCGACTCGTCTTCGGCCCACTCTTTAAAACGGTCCGACTGAACGGCCGTCTCTTCCGGGATGAAGAAAGCGCCATGTTCGTTGACGATCGAAAAACCGAGGATCGGCGCCTCATGATAATTGTCACCGAGCTGTTCGACAACGAGTGAAGCCGGTGACGCAAACAAGTCATCGGTGATGTCTGTTTTGATCATGACGTTGATCTCTTCAAACTGTTCTTCTTCTTTTTCTCCCGGCTCTTCGCCAATCCTTTCGAGCAAAGAGTTAAAGCCGAGATCTTTAAAAATCTTGACGACCGCTTCCCTGTCAAAACCTTCGTATCCGAGGGAATCAAGGGTGACTTCAAGCGGCGCTTCTGTCGTAATTGTCGCAAGCTCTTTGCTCATCAATGCCTGTTCTTTAAATTCTTCAAGCTTTTCTTTCAGTTTTTTTCCGTTGACTTCGTCTATTGACGACAGCAGCTCCTCTATTGTATGGAACTGTTTCAAAAGCTTGATCGCCGTCTTTTCGCCGACGCCCGGCACGCCTGGAATATTGTCTGATGAGTCTCCCATCAGCCCTTTCATGTCAATGATCTGTTCAGGTGTAAGTCCGTACTTTTCCCGGACATGTTCCGGCGTATAGTATTCAACATCTGTAATGCCCTTTTTCGTGATGGCGACCGTCGTTCCTTCTGTAGCCAGCTGTGTCAGGTCTTTGTCGCCGGAAAAAATCTTCACTTCAAACCCGTCTTTTTCCGCTGATTTGGCAAGGGTGCCGATAATATCATCGGCCTCGTAGTTTTCAAGCTCATACCTTAAGATTTGATAGGCGTCGAGGAGCTCGCGGATAAACGGCAGCTGCTCGGACAGCTCGGGCGGCGTTTTTTGTCTGCCGCCTTTATATTCTTTAAACGTTTTATGTCTGAATGTCGTTTTCCCCGCATCAAAAGCAACGAGCATGTGGGTCGGTTTTTCTTCTTCAAGCATCTTCATTAAGATCGTGGTAAAACCGTACACAGCGTTTGTATGTATCCCTTTTTCATTGCTGAGAAGAGGCAGAGCGAAAAACGCGCGGTAAGCCAGGCTGTTTCCGTCGACCAATACTAATTTTTTTCTTTCAGTCATCTTTATCCTCCTAAGGAGCCGATTCGTCAGCTTCCATTCAACTTCGTGATCATATTTGCTTATTTTATTTTAGCAAAGTTCATTTTGAAAGGAAAATGAGAGTGATTTCGCAGAAAAATAAAAAAGGGACGCGCTGTTGATCGCGTCCGTCCATATGGCTCCTTGGATGAAGGGGTTCACTAATGATCCTATCAGCCAAGTTTTAACCATATATATAAAAGTTGTTAAGCCTTTGTAAAGTTTGCTAAATGAAGCTACTCGGATGCGCGTTTTAAGCGGACCGTGAATTCGGTGCCTTTTCCCCGCTCGCTTTCGACGTCGATTTCACCGTCGTGGGCTTCGACTAAATGCTTGACGATCGCAAGGCCGAGACCGGTTCCTCCTGAATTTCTGCTCCTGTCTTTATCGATCCGGTAGAAGCGTTCGAATATCCTCGGGATTTCGGACCGCTTGATCCCGATGCCCGTATCCTTCACTTTGATTTGCACTGCATTTTCCAGTACATCAGCCGAAATCGTTACGTTTCCATCTTCAGGCGTATATGTGAGGGCATTGTTCACCAAATTTAAAAAGATCTGCTTTAGTCTGTGCGGATCCCCGGAAGCAACGGCCGGCTTCTCCGGCTTTTCCAGGGTCAAGGTGATTCCTTTTTCCTCCGCTTTATTCTTCAAAAGCATCTCAATTTCAGCGAGGATTTCGCCAATATTGCAATTTTGAATATTCAAGGTGAAGTTTTGCTGTTCGATTTTCGACAGATCCAACAGGTCCTGGATCAACGTTTGCAGACGGCTGCTCTCTTTTAAGATGATCGATAGAAACTGCAGCAGCGTCTCCCTTTCGTTCATCGCTCCGTCCAAAAGCGTCTCGGTGAACCCTTTGATTGACGTAATCGGCGTTTTCAGCTCGTGGGAGACATTGGCGACAAAGTCCTTCCTCATTTCTTCAAGCTGCTTTCTTTCCGTCATATCATGGAACACGAGAACGATGCCTTTCCACTCATCATTGATGCCGATAATCGGAACCCCGTCGACTTCAAAATACCTTCTTTCAATTTTGATCGGCAGTTTAAACATTTTGCGGACCTTTGTTTCCGTCATGAAAATTTCTTCAATGAGATTAATGATTTCTTCGTGTTCGAGCACTTCGTGATAGAAATGGTAAAGAAGCTGATCGGCTTCTACGTGAAATTGCTTTTGATAAGCCCGGTTCACAAGGTGAATATAACCCTTTCCGTCGATTAAGATCAGCCCGGAGTCGATATTTTCGATGACGGTTTGCAGACGGTCGCGCTGCATTTCCTGGGCTCTTGTCATGTCCTGCAGGTTCTGGGCCAGCATATTGATGGACTGGCTCAGCATCGTTTCATCTTCGTTGAAAGTCCTTGCTTTATAGTTTCCTTTGGCAAGTTCAATCGCCACTTGTGTCGCAGACTCAATCGGATTCGTATATTGAGAGGTTATTCTCGCCCCAAGCCCGGCGATGATTAAAAAGGCCGTTCCAAGGCTCACGCCGAGGAGAATCCAGATCTTTTGATTGATATCTTGCAACGGATCGACAGGAGTGCTGATCAGAATATATCCATTCACATTCCCGTCTTCTTTCAGCGGCTGCACGTAACGGTAAACGGACTCGTCATCCGGGTTGATTCTGAAGCCTCCTCCTTCACCGTTTAAATCCGACTCAAGCGCTTCTTTGATAACGGATTGATCTTCTGCGCGGCCCCCAAAATGAAAAAGAACCTGACCTTTTGTATCAACCAGCGATACATGACTGTCCAGTTCACGGCTTGCCTTCTCTAAAATGGCTCCTTGCTCCGAAGACTTCATGTTTTCACGATTTGCCAATGAAGCGACCAAAGCGGCTTCTTTTTCAATATGGCTGCTCAGTTTGGCATCGTATGAGGAGTGAAACAAGTGAACGAGCAGAAAACCGAGTGAAGCAAATACGAGAATCAAAAGCGTCAGCAGGGCAGCTAAAAGCCGGGTCCGGAATTTAATCATTCAGCTTCGGCTCCTCCATTTTGTAGCCAAGACCTCTGATTGTTTTAATGTATTCCGGTTTTTTCGTATTTTTTTCGATCTTATCGCGAAGGTGGCTGATATGGACATCGACGATGCGCGTATCGCCCGCGAAGTCGTAGTTCCAGACAGCGTTGAGGAGAAGATCTCTCGTCAGCACCCTCCCTTTATGCCTTCCCAAATATAAAAGGAGTTCGAATTCCTTCGGCGTTAGCTCGAGGCGTTCGTTTTGAAAGTAAACCTCATAATGTTCAGGCAGTATTTTCAGTTCGCCTATGATCAGCTCGCCTGCATCCGGTTCTTCCGTCTCCTCCGGATGAACGGACAGCGTCTGTGTTCTTCTTAAAATCGCTTTGACCCTTGCCGTCACCTCTCTCGGGCTGAACGGCTTCGTCATATAGTCATCGGCACCCAGTTCGAGACCGAGCACTTTATCAAATTCATCATCCTTAGCGGTCAGCATCAAAATCGGATACATCAGCTTCTTCTGTCTGAGTTCCTTGCATACTTCAATGCCGTCCATTTTAGGAAGCATCAAATCAAGCACGATCAGATCCGGCTTCTCTTCAATCGCCTTTAATAAGCCGGCCTCCCCGTCCATGGCCGTCACCACATGATAGCCCGACCGTTCAAGGTTATATTTTAGAAGGGTAACAATCGATTCCTCATCATCTACAACTAATATCTTTTTGCTCATGACATGCCTCCAGGCTTCAGATTTCCCCGACATCTCTTTCTCTATCTTTTGTTAAATAAACGTTTTCACTCCTATTTTAACGAAAGCCTATCCGTTCGACAATTTGATTTTTCAGTGTTTTGCATAAAATCTCTCTTTTTCGGCCATAAACCGCTGTTTTAAGCGATGGAATGCTTCCAGAAAAAAGAATGAAAATGTCCGGGCAGATGATTATGATTAGGTATATGCTGACAGCCCGTGTTTATGTCTTGATTTTCATATGGTTTTATGTAAAAAAAGTTTGCATTCAAAAACAGGAAGGCTTGTATAAAGCCTCCCTGTTGTTTTCATTATGATAATACTTTCATGACGTTTTTGACTGATTCAACGGATCGATCAAGCTGACTTCTTTCTGTTTCAGTCAGTTCAAGTTCAATGATCTGTTCAAGACCGTTTCCGCCGATAATCGTCGGAACGCCAAGGTAAATGCCTTCATAGCCGTATTCGCCTTCAAGGTAGGCAATAGTCGGCAGCACGCGGCGCTGGTCTTTTAAGATCGCTTCAACCATTTCTGTCAGGGAAGCGGCCGGCGCATAGTACGCGCTTCCGTTTCCTAACAGATTGACAATTTCTCCCCCGCCTTTTCTCGTTCTTTCAACAATCGCATCGATCCGGTCTTTCGGAAGAAGCGTTTCAAGCGGAATGCCGCCTGCATAAGAGTAACGAACGAGAGGAACCATATCGTCCCCGTGTCCGCCCAGTACAAAACCTGTAATGTCTTTGACGGAAAGGTTGAGCTCCTGAGCGACAAACGTTCTGAATCTTGCCGTATCTAAAACTCCCGACTGGCCGATGACCCGCTCTTTCGGGAAGCCCGATTCCTTATAGACGGCGTATGTCATCGCATCCACAGGGTTTGTCAGAACGACGATGATGCAATCAGGTGAGTATTTAACAACTTCCTTCGTTACGCTCCTCATGATCTTTTCATTTGTAGCCACGAGGTCGTCCCGGCTCATTCCCGGCTTTCTTGCGATTCCCGCCGTGATGACGACGATATCTGAGCCGGCCGTATCTTCATAGTTTGCCGTTCCTGTAATATTCGCGTCAAATCCTTGGACAGGGCTCGCTTCCAGCATATCGAGCGCTTTCCCTTTTGTAGGGTTTTCAAGCTGCGGAATGTCGACTAGCACGACGTCAGCCAATTCTTTTTGAGCCGTTAAAAACGCAGTTGTTGCACCTGTAAAACCCGCTCCGATGACAGATACTTTATTTCGCTTCTTTCCCATGTTTTCTACCCCTTTTAATTGTTGTTTGTTTTACCCCAAAACAGCAGCCGTTTAAGACATATTTTTGATAAGCTCATCACCGAATTCAGAGCATTTGACTTCAGTCGCGCCGTCCATCAAACGAGCGAAATCGTATGTGACGACTTTGGATGCGATTGTTTTCTCCATTGATTTAATCACAAGGTCGGCAGCTTCATTCCAGCCCAAATGCTCAAGAAGCAGCACACCGGATAGGATGACTGAAGACGGGTTTACTTTGTCAAGGCCGGCATATTTTGGAGCTGTACCATGTGTCGCTTCAAAGATGGCGTGTCCTGTCTCATAGTTGATGTTTGCTCCAGGAGCGATGCCGATTCCGCCGACTTGGGCAGCAAGCGCATCTGAAATGTAGTCCCCGTTCAGGTTCATTGTCGCCACAACATCAAACTCGGCAGGGCGGGTCAGGATCTGCTGAAGGAAGATGTCAGCGATGCTGTCTTTGATGATGACTTTGCCGGCCGCTTCAGCTTCGCTTTGCGCTTTGTTTGCAGCGTCTTTGCCGTCTTTTTCAGCGATGCGGTCGTATTCGGCCCATGTGAATACTTTATCGCCGAATTCTTTTTCAGCCACTTCATAGCCCCAGTTTTTAAAGGCGCCTTCCGTGAATTTCATGATGTTTCCTTTATGGACGAGCGTTACAGACTTGCGGCCGTGCTCGATTGCATACTCGATCGCAGCTCTGACAAGCCTTGACGTTCCTTCTTCAGAAACCGGCTTGATACCGATGCCTGATGTTTCAGGGAAACGGATTTTGTTAACGCCAAGCTCGTTTTTCAGGAATGAAATCAGCTTTTGAACTTCTTCAGAGCCTTTCGCGTATTCGATGCCGGCATAGATATCTTCAGTATTTTCGCGGAAGATGACCATATCCGTATCTTCAGGGCGCTTAACCGGTGAAGGAACGCCTGTGAAATAGCGGACAGGACGCAGGCATGTAAACAGGTCAAGCTCTTGTCTGAGCGCTACGTTTAATGAGCGGATTCCGCCGCCTACAGGAGTTGTTAAAGGACCTTTAATCGCGATCAGGTATTCGCGGATCGTATCAAGCGTTTCTTCAGGAAGCCATTCGCCTGTTTTGTTGTACGCTTTTTCCCCGGCGTAGACTTCTTTCCAAGTGATTTCTTTTTCGCCGTTATACGCTTTCTCCACAGCCGCTTCAAGAACCCTGGAAGCCGCTCTCCAAATATCAGGACCTGTTCCGTCCCCTTCAATAAACGGGATGACCGGGTTGTTTGGAACGTTTAATACTCCGCCGGAGACTGTAATTTTTTCGCCTTGTGCCACAATAAAACCTCCCATAATATGTAATTCTTCAATATAGAAAAACATTTGTTTCCCCCGTTTGGCGGGGGACAAACATGTTTTTTCATAGATTCATTAAATCGTTGTTTCCTTAGAAAAGCCGTTAAGAGGCCGGCCGAACGAAGCTCGAACAGCCCCTTTCAAACGGTCAGCTTCTGTCTTCAATCGGAATGAACGTCTGCATGTCAGGACCGGTGTAATCAGCCCGCGGACGAATCAGTCGGTTATTTTCATACTGTTCAAGAATGTGAGCGAGCCAGCCTGATACCCTGCTGATCGCAAAAATCGGCGTGAACAGATCATGGTCGATTCCTAAGCTATGATAAACCGACGCAGAATAAAAGTCTACGTTTGGCGGCAGCTTTTTCTGAGACGTGACGATTTCCTCAGTCCGCTCTGAAATCTCATACCATTTGCTTTCACCCGTTAAATTCGTCAAACGTCTGCTCATTTCCTTCAAATGTTTTGCGCGGGGATCGCCCTGGCGGTATACGCGGTGGCCGAACCCCATGATCTTTTCTTTCTTTTCAAGCTTGGCGTGAATATATGAATCTACGTTTTCAACCTCGCCAATCTCTGAAAGCATTTTCATAACTGCTTCGTTTGCTCCGCCGTGAAGCGGACCTTTCAAGGCCCCGATTGCGGCCGTGATTCCTGAGTAGACGTCTGAAAGCGTCGCGACGCATACTCTGGCTGTGAACGTAGATGCGTTCAGCTCATGATCCGCATGCAGAATCAAAGCTTTGTCAAACGCTTCCACTTCAACAGGTGAAGGTTCTTTTCCATTCAGCATGTAGAGAAAGTTGGCGGCAAAACCGAGTTCCGGATTCGGCTCAATCGGCTCGAGCCCTTTGCGGATTCTTGAAAAAGCAGCGACAAGCGCAGGCATCTTCGCTTGGAGACGCACTGCTTTTCTGTAGTTTGCTTCCGCATCCATTTGATCTGCTTCTTCGTCAAACAGTCCGAGTAAAGAAACGGCTGTCCGAAGAGCTGCCATCGGGTGGACTTTTCCATTCGAGTAAGATTTGAAATGGTCAATCACTTCTTTGGGGATACCGGCATTTTCAGAAAGCTGTTTTTTAAGCTCGGCGAGCTCCTCTTTGTTCGGCAGCTTTAAATGCCAAAGCAGATAAACAACTTCTTCAAAGCTGGCTTTTTCTGTCAAATCATCGATGTTATACCCTACATATGTAAGAGTATCATCAATAATTGAACTTACTGATGATGTAGTGGCGACTACCCCTTCAAGGCCGCGTGTTGCTGTCATACTCATCTCTCCCTTTTTTAAAAAATTTCCCCTTTTAAAATTAAACCAAAACCTAGGAGCAAAAACAACGCATGATGTATACATCTTCTTCAGCCCAAAAAGAAAATGCTTACATTAAATCGTTTTTCAAATAAAACAATCGTGCGTTTCTATATACCGTTCGATACTCCGAAATGCTTAATAAAGATTAAGCATATTTATATTATAAACAATAATCTGATAAATTTGTAGGTTTTTGATCAAAAATGCTTTCAAAGCCTTATAAATCAAGGGTTCGTAGTTATTTATTATCAACCGACAGCTTTGTAGAATCATGTATTCTTCTGTATCTATTTGGGGAAGGTTTCGGGGAGGGATTTTTATTAAAAGTGGACAAACGCATTCCCCCAGTTCTTTCATACTAATCGGTTTATGATTTTCACCTATAATAAATTTATAAACAAAAGAAAAAGAGATAAAATCTTTTACTCGTTACTTCACAAAAAATCCCCTTCATCCGTTTTAAAATGACAGAGGGGAGTTTTTATGAATGAAAAGTTATTATCAATATTTTGACTGATGTTCCCTTTTTAAAGAATCAGGTATGATCAGTAAAGAAAACGCTTTTAAAGAAAGGGGAATGCCGCATGCCTTATCGCATGAAACGAGTGCTGTTGCTTCTTGTCACTGGATTGTTTATGAGTTTGTTTGCAGTCACTTCTACTGCCTCGGCTCAAACAGGCGGATCGTTTTTTGACCCTTTTAACGGCTATAACTCCGGCTTTTGGCAAAAAGCAGATGGTTATTCGAATGGAAATGTGTTCAACTGCACTTGGCGTGCAAATAACGTATCAATGACGTCATTAGGTGAAATGGGTTTGGCGCTAACAAGTCCATCTTATAACAAATTTGACTGCGGGGAAAATCGCTCTGTTCAAACATATGGATATGGACTTTATGAAGTCAGAATGAAACCAGCTAAAAACGCAGGGATCGTTTCATCGTTCTTCACCTACACAGGTCCAACGGATGGAACGCCTTGGGATGAGATTGATATCGAATTTTTAGGAAAAGACACAACAAAGGTTCAATTTAACTATTATACAAATGGTGTAGGGAACCATGAGAAGCTTGTGAATCTCGGATTCGATGCAGCCAATGCCTATCACACGTATGCGTTCGATTGGCAGCCAAACTCGATTAAATGGTATGTCGATGGGCAATTAAAACATACCGCGACGAGCCAAATTCCGACTACGCCAGGAAAGATCATGATGAACTTGTGGAATGGTATTGGTGTCGATGACTGGCTCGATCCCTACAATGGTGTAACACCTCTATACGCTCATTACGACTGGGTGCGTTATACAAAAAAATAATCTCAAAAAAGATAAGAGCCTGCTGCCTCAACATAACCAGGCTCTTATGATTGTAATGTGAAGTTGCTGGCATGAATAGTCTTTTATACGAATCTTATCGAGATGATGTCAGCCCTCTTTCTGGGGTTGCTTATATGCGATTCTTTAGTTCTCTTTCTTTTGAAAATGACATCTTCATATCCTTCAATTTTAAAATCAATTTCTTTCTGTTTTCTATCAATTTTTCTCTTTCGTTCACTAAAATCACTTGCTGCCGTTCACGCCGCAATCATATCCGGCGTCTCTTGTTTAAGATTCTCCGGCACTGAACAGCACTCGCAGTTCGACAGCCGTCATCATAAAGGATGCGATCACTGATGCAAGCGTTTCAGCCCGAAAGAGACGATAGGTCATTTTTTCTTTTTATCCAAGCTTACCTGCTGAAGACTCCACAAATAAAAAACTACAAATTCGAAATAAACGGTCATATTTCTCCACACAAATTTTTGACAAATTGTGCCCTCTTTTTATAGAGGGCTTTATTTTTTTGCACCAGCTGACTCCTATTTACAGATTTTTAGTAGTTTTAACTGCGTTATTTATTTTTAGTTGCGAACGTTTTTTCAAACTAAAAAACCCCCTGAAACAGGGGGAGCTTGCCCGCATCTCTAAGATGTAAAATGCTGGACGGCCTGCATGACAAGATAGGCGATCCCGGCACCGATGAGCGGGCCGACGGCAACGCCTTTGAATAAAGCGACCGCTAAAATCGTTCCAAATACAAGAGCGGTGGTGATATGCGGGTCTTCCGCGAGCAATGTGATCCCGTTTTTGGCGATCAATGCTACGAGAATGCCCGCCCCGAGTGCGATCCATGCGTAATATGATTTCATCGCTTCGCCAAGCTGTTTAAAGCCGATCTCTCCAGTCGCAATCGGAACAAGGACCGCTATTGTAATAACGGTAACTCCCCAGTTAATCCCTTTGGATTGGATGGCCGGAAACAGCTTTTGATCGAGACCGGTCAGCTTGATCAAAAGCAGGACGGATACCGCGATGATCAACGACTGATTTTTCGCAATTAATGCGATGGCCAAAAGCAGGATCAAAAATAAATTAGCTTGAGTAAACATGCTGTATTCAACTCCATTTTTTTATGACCTTTCTCATAATAACAGGACTCAAGAATAAAATGAAATAAGGACATGCTTTCTAATATCAGGAGGATGCAGAATTGAATCAATCCTATCTCACAGCTGCGCTTCGGGCAGTGTATGTGCTGTTTTTGACCGCTGCTTGCGGAGCGGTCGGCTACTACTCTTTTCCGTTAACCTATCCTTTTGTGATTGCGCTTATTCTCGCCATCATGATCAACCCTTTTGTAGAATGGCTCGATAAGCGGACCGGGCTCCCGAGAGGCGTTAATGTCGGCATCGTGCTATGCGGCTTTTTGATCGCCGGAGCCGGCTTTTTGACACTGGTCGTTGCCGAGATTGTCTCTGGAACGGCTCATTTGGCTAAAATACTCCCCGTCCAGTTTAATAAAGCCGCTCTTTATATCGAATCGTTTTTTACGAATCAAATCATGCCGCTGTATAATCAGCTGGCCGCTTTTTTTGACGGGCTCGAAGCCGCCCAGCAGGAATCGATCATTACACAGGTCCAAAATTTGGGCAATGAACTCGCTTCAGGCACCGCTTTGTTTCTTTCAAAAATTCTTGAGACGGTGCCCCTCTTTTTAGCCTTTCTGCCGAATATGGCGGCCGTACTGATCTTTTCGCTCCTGGCCACTTTTTTTATCAGCAAAGATTTGCATAAAATCCAAAACAAGGCGAGGTCTGTTCTTCCTGATCGGCTGATCTCGGGTGCAGCGGCTGTTTATGTGGAATTGAAAAAAGCGCTGGCAGGATTTGTGAAGGCCCAGCTTACCCTTGTGGCGATGACGATGGTGCTCGTGTTGATCGGGCTTTCCGTGTTGAAGGTTAATCATGCTGTGGCCATCGCTTTTCTCATCGGGCTGGTCGACCTGCTGCCGTATTTGGGAACGGGGTCTGTATTTGTGCCGTGGATCGTCTATTTAGCAGCGTCCAAGCAGCTGCCGCTTGCGATCGGCCTCGGAATCCTGTACATCGTCGTGCTCGTCTTCAGGCAGCTGGCAGAACCGAAGATTTTGAGCCGGTCAATCGGACTTCATCCTTTGGGAACATTGATCGCGCTGTTTGCCGGTTTCAAATTGTTTGGTTTTCTCGGATTGATCATGGGCCCCGCCCTTCTCGTTCTCATTCAGGCTCTCTTTACAACAGGTATTTTTAAAGACATATGGCAGTTTATTACAGGAAATGAAAAATAAGCGGCAGCCTGCTTTTTCCATGCGGGCCGCCGCTTATCGGGTTATTTGATGATGTTGATCCGCCTGCCTTCAGACATCCTCTTCAGCTTGCGGGATATGAACGGTTTGAAACGGCTGCGCGTTGCCGGCAGCAGCAGCAGTAAACCGATGATATCCGATAAAAAGCCGGGCAGCAAAAGCAGCATGCCGCCTATGAAAATACAAAGCCCGTCCAAAATCGCATCCCCAGGCATTTTTCCGTACTGAAGATCGCGCTGAACTTTGTAGTAAACTTCGATTCCTTGTTTTTTGGCGAGAGCGGCCCCGAGAAATCCCGTCAAGATGATCAGCAAAACGGTCGGCAAGACACCGATCCAATTAGCGGACAAGAGGAACAGACCGATTTCACTCGCTGGAAAAATGACGAGAAATAATAAGAAAAACTTCATTGTCTTCACCTCATAATTCTAATATGGAAGCGAACGGCCGCCCTGTTTTGCTTGTGCCGCCTGCAAAAAAAGAAGGGAAAAGCTTCCCTTCTTCCAGCGTGTTGTCAAACCCTCGCATTCGTTGTCAGGCCTGCGCGTCGGTGCTCACGAATTCCAACATTCGCTCCGCTCCGATGCTCGGCCTTCCTACACTGCAAGGGTTTTCAATCACGCTGAATTGAAGGATGACAAAATCCTAAAACTGAAAAACGTTTTAGGATTTTGTCATCAATCTAAAAGAAGGGAAAAGCTTCCCTTCTTCTTCAATAAGCGATTAAAGTACGCTTGCACGTCCTTTGTAAACAGCTCCGCGGGCAGAGTCGACCGTGATGTCTTCTCCTTCTTTGAGAATGGATGTCGCATTTTCCATTCCGACGATGACAGGGATGCCGAGGCTCAAGCCTACAACTGCAGCGTGGCTGGTTAAACCGCCTTCTTCCGTAATCAGCGCAGCCGCTTTTTCAAGGGACGCCATCATGTCACGATCGGTGCTTTTTGTAACCAAAACGGCGCCTTCTTTCATTTTTTTATCCGCTTCTTGTGCATTTTGAGCGATGACCACTTCACCAAACGCGGATTTGCGTCCGATTCCCTGGCCTTTTGCGACCACGTCTCCGACAACATACACTTTCATCAAGTTTGTTGTGCCGGCTTCACCGACAGCTCCGGCCGTGATAACGATCAAGTCGCCGTGGCGTACGATGCCTGTGTCGAGAGATTTTTGCACTGCTTTTTCAAGCATTTCGTCAGTGGAGCTGTGGTTTTGTCCGCTTGTTGCGAAAACACCGAAGACAAGAGACAGCTTTCTTGAAACCGCATCGTTTACCGTAACTGCGACAATCGGCGCCTGCGGGCGATATTTGGAAATCATTCTCGCCGTATGACCGCTTTCTGTCGGTGTGACGATGGCATTCACGTCAAGGTTGATTGCCGTATGCGCCACAGACTGGCCGATCGCATCTGTAATTGACATGCTGACCTGCTTGCTTCGTGCAGAAAGGATCTTTTTATGGTTGAGCGCTTCTTCTGAACGGGAAGCGATATTGTGCATCGTCTGAACGGCTTCAACAGGGTAATTTCCCGCAGCAGTTTCACCTGAAAGCATAATCGCGTCAGTTCCGTCAAAGATCGCATTGGCAACGTCGCTCGCTTCCGCGCGTGTCGGACGCGGATTGCGCTGCATGCTGTCGAGCATTTGGGTAGCCGTGATAACAGGCTTGCCAAGCGCATTGCATTTTTTGATCAGTTCTTTTTGAACGAGCGGCACTTCTTCGGCAGGGATTTCAACACCGAGGTCTCCGCGTGCAACCATCAGACCGTCTGATACTTCAAGAATGGCATCGATGTTGTCAACGCCTTCCTGGTTTTCGATTTTTGGAATGATTTGAATATCTGCCGCATTGTGCTCTTCAAGAAGTTCGCGGATTTCAAGGACATCCGACGGACGGCGCACAAAAGATGCCGCGATAAAATCAACACCCTGCTCGATACCGAACACAATGTCGTTAGCGTCTTTTTCCGTAATTCCCGGAAGATTGACGCTGACGCCCGGCACATTCACGCCTTTTTTGTTTTTCAGCGTTCCGCTGTTCATTACTTTCGTGACGATTTCACGCTTGTCCTTGTTGACATCTGTGACTTCAAGTCCGATCAGTCCATCGTCAAGCAAAATTGTTGAACCAATTGATACATCGTGAATCAACCCATCATATGTAACTGAGATTTTTTCAGGTGTACCGATGACTTCTTCCATTGAAACGATCAGCTGAGAACCCGCTTCCAGTTCGATTGAACCGCCTTCCATTGTGTTCGTGCGGATTTCCGGACCTTTCGTATCAAGAAGGATACCGATATCTTTTCCCAGCTTGCCGGCTGCTTCGCGAATGTTTTTAATTCTTGCGCCGTGCTCTTCGAAATCTCCATGGGAAAAGTTCAAGCGCGCCACGTTCATTCCGGCTTCCATCAGCTGGGTGAGCTTTTCAACAGTTTCGCTGGCCGGTCCAATTGTACAAACTATTTTAGTCTTTCTCATATTGCTTCCTCCTCGGGTTTTACACTAGATTGACAGTTCTTGAGACAAGCGGTACATGCTTTGATCAATTGTATGTTTATGATCGAGTATTTCAATGATATCATGATGCACAAGCTGGTTATTTTGAATTCCGACACAGCGTCCGCCTTTTCCTTCAAGAAGCAGTTCAACCGCAAATGCCCCTAGACGGCTTGCCAATACACGGTCTGCTGCAGTCGGAGAACCGCCGCGCTGGATATGTCCAAGCACCGATACTCTAGTTTCGAGATTTGTGGCTTCTTCAATTCTTTTGCCGAATTCAACGCCGCTTCCGACGCCTTCCGCCACAATGATGATGCTGTGTTTTTTGCCGCGCTCATGCCCTCTTTTCAGCCTTGCAATAATTTCTTCCATATCGTAGTCAGCTTCAGGAATCAAAATGGATTCCGCGCCTCCTGCCAAACCTGACCATAAAGCAATATCCCCGGCATGGCGGCCCATTACTTCAATCACGTATGTACGTTCATGGGAAGTAGCTGTATCCCTGATTTTATCGATGGCATCGATAACGGTATTTAACGCCGTATCAAATCCGATCGTCAAATCTGTTCCAGGGATGTCATTGTCGATTGTTCCCGGCACTCCGACACAAGGAAAGCCGTGTTCTGTCAGCTTTTTCGCTCCCATATAAGAACCGTCTCCGCCAATGACGACTAATCCTTCTATACCATATTTTTTTAAATTCGCTATTCCTTTTTCCCGTCCTTCTACCGTTTTAAACTCAGGACACCTTGCTGTATATAGCTTCGTTCCTCCGCGGTGAATAATATCTCCGACAGAACCGATTTCAAGCTTTTCTATTTTTCCGCTGATTAAACCTGAATACCCGTTGTAAATTCCGTATACTTCTACGTCATGGTAGATCGCTTTCCTGACAACCGCGCGGACCGCCGCGTTCATTCCCGGGGAATCTCCGCCGCTCGTCAATACTCCGATACGTTTCATCTTTTTCACCTCGAAAACATATATAATTTACCTTAACACGTTCATTGTCGCTAAAACAATGAAAAAGGGATGAAAATTTTCCGAAAATCCCTATAAAACCTTACTCATTATACAATTAAACAAAAAGTTTTTAAATAAATTTTAAGCAAACTCTTTGAAAAATCGCGGGTGAAAGACACAATCCTTTCACTTTTCACCTTTATCCATAAAAAATAAACGTGAGCCAAAGGCCTCACGTTTATTTATTTTATCCCAACATATTGGTTTTCAGTCGAAATTTTTCCAATTGATTTATACTTGTTATATCTTTGTTGAATCAGCTCGTTCTTATCCAGTTTCAGCAAGGATTTAAGCTCGCTTTTCAGCGCTTCATCGATGTAGGCGGCCTGCTGCTCTACATCGCGGTGTGCTCCGCCTCTTACTTCTTTTATAACATGATCTATAATATCCAATTCTTTAAGGTCCGGAGCGGTGATTTTCATTGTTTCTGCCGCTTTTTTCGCGAGTCCTGAATCCTTCCAGAGGATAGCAGCCGCTCCCTCGGGAGAGATCACCGAATAAGTTGAGTTTTCCAGCATCAATAAGCGGTTTGCGACGCCGAGCGCAAGCGCTCCCCCGCTGCCGCCTTCCCCGATGACGATCGAGATGACCGGCACAGAGAGTCCCGCCATTTCAAAAAGGTTCTTGGCAATGGCTTCGCTTTGCCCCCGCTCTTCAGCTGCTTTTCCAGGGTATGCTCCTTTTGTATCAATAAAGCAGATGATCGGCCTGTTAAATTTATCGGCCTGCTTCATCAGCCTGAGCGCTTTGCGGTAGCCTTCCGGGTGCGGCATTCCGAAGTTGCGGCGGATGTTTTCTTTTGTATCCTTGCCGCGCTGTTGGCCGATCACTGTCACAGGAAGGCCCCGGAACTTGGCAATTCCGCCGACAATCGCTTCATCATCACCGAAATAACGATCTCCGTGGCATTCAAAAAAATCGGTAAAGAGATGTTCGATATAATCGAGCGTAGTCGGACGGTTCGGATGCCTTGCAATCTGGACTCTGTCCCAGGCTTTCAGATTTGTATAAATGTCTTCTTCAAGCCTTTCAAGACGAGCTTCAAGCTTTGTAATTTCCGAGCTTAAATCCATATCGGAATCCTGTGTGAACCTTTTCAATTCGGCGATCTTTTCACGCAGTTCGACCACCGGTTTTTCAAATTCTAATTCTCCAGCCACTCGAGATCACCTCCAGTTTGGTGCATTTTCAAAATGCTGCCGAGCGTTTTTTTCATGTCTGCTCTGTGAACGACGGAATCAAGCTGTCCGTGCTTTAACAGAAATTCTGCAGTCTGAAAATCCTCAGGCAGTTCTTCACGGATGGTTTGTTCGATAATTCTTCTTCCGGCAAAGCCGATCAGCGCGCCCGGCTCGGCAAGGTTGTAATCGCCGAGGGATGCGAAGCTTGCGGATACACCGCCTGTTGTCGGATGTGTCATCACCGAAATGATCAAGCCCTGCTCTTCACTGAACAGCTTTAATGCGGAGCTTGTTTTAGCCATTTGCATCAAGCTGAGAAGACCTTCCTGCATTCTCGCACCGCCTGATGCGGTAAAAATAATGAACGGCACTTTGTCTTCTCTTGCCTTTTCGATCGCCAGCGTAATTTTTTCGCCCACGACAGACCCCATGCTTCCCATTCTGAAAGATGAATCCATCACGGCAACGACTGCCGGAGATCCGTCAATCGTCCCTTTTCCGGTGACGACCGCTTCATTCAGCGACGTTTTTTCCCGGTCTTTTTGCAGTTTCTCAAGGTATCCTGGGAATTCCAGCGGGTTTTCAGACATCATATCCTGATTGAATTCTTCAAAGGGGCCATCGTCCAGCAGGCTTTTTATACGCTGCTTCGCGTTCATTTGAAGATGGTAACCGCAGTTCATGCAGACCCTTAAGTTTTTATCCAGCTCTTTTGTGAGCATGATTTTTTTGCAATCCGGGCATTTTGTCATGATCCCTTCCGGTACATCTTGCTTTGCTGATTCCGCGGGAACGGAAGCGTATTTTTTTTTCTTTTTGCTGAATATATCTTTTAACAAAAGATTACCTCCCTTTTCTGAAGGGTTTTCTTCATGTATGCCTGTCCTGTTTATAGACTAGAACATCACTATACCGAAACTATTGTACTTTTTTTGTCAAACGGTGTCATCCTCAATTCGACATTTTTGACCGGCAAAAAGCCGAATCGCACTTTATGCGGTTAGAGACTGACAAATTGATATATCAGCCTTGAGAGCGGATACAAAAGTCCGGAAAAGCGATTTGAAAAAATTTTTTACAACCCGCATATTCCCTTAAAAGTGTCCCCAATAAGAGGAAAAACTGTACATCATATTCGAGAAACAGCGCGTGACGGCTCTTTAGGCCAGAGCAATCACGCGCTGATCACAAAAATTGAGTTTTATTTTCCTTCAATTACTGCAAGCTTTCTTGTCTTTTCAGCGACTTCTTCAGGATCGACATCGATTCGTGCAACGCCTGTTTCCATCGCGGCTTTCGCTACCGCTTTGGCAACGGCCGGTGCGACCCTTGGATCGAACGGAGCCGGAATGACATATTCGGGACTCAGCTCTTCGTCGGAAACGAGTGATGCGATCGCCTCAACCGCGGCGATTTTCATCTCTTCGTTAATATGTGTCGCGCGGACGTCGAGCGCCCCGCGGAAGATGCCGGGGAATGCGAGAACGTTGTTCACTTGGTTAGGGAAGTCAGAGCGTCCCGTACCAACGACGCTTGCTCCGGCTTCATGCGCTTCAGCAGGCATGATTTCAGGATTTGGATTCGCCATGGCGAAGATGATCGGTTTGTCAGCCATGCTTTCAACCATTTCTTTTGTCAAAGCGCCTTCGACGGAAACTCCGATAAAGACATCGGCGTCCTTGATCACATCTTTGAGTGAGCCGTCTATGCGGTTTTTGTTCGTATATTTTGCGACTTCTTCTTTAACAGCGTTCATTCCGTTCGGACGGCCTTCGTAAATCGCGCCTTTCGTGTCGCACATGATGATATCGCGCACGCCGAAATGATAAAGAAGCTTAATGATGGCAATTCCCGCTGCCCCGGCGCCGTTTGCCACGACTTTGACGGAAGACATCGATTTGCCGGACAGCTTAAGCGCATTGACGAGACCGGCTACCGTTACGATTGCAGTACCGTGCTGGTCATCATGAAACACCGGGATTTTCGTTTCTTTTTTGAGGCGCTCTTCAATGACAAAGCAGTTCGGTGCTGCAATGTCTTCAAGGTTGACGCCGCCGAATGTCGGCTCAAGCAGCTTCACCGTCTCAACAATTTTGTCGACATCAGATGTATTTAAACAGATTGGGAAAGCGTCTACACCGGCAAAGCTTTTGAAAAGAACCGCTTTTCCTTCCATAACCGGAAGGGCGGCTTCAGGGCCGATATTGCCGAGGCCGAGCACAGCCGTTCCGTCCGAGACGACTGCTACCATGTTTCCCTTCATTGTATAATCGTATACTTTGCTGTTATCATCGTAAATCGCTTTGCAGGGTTCAGCCACACCTGGAGAATATGCAAGGCTTAAATCGTCCGCATTGCGAACCTGCACTTTTGATTTTGATTCCAATTTGCCTTGGTTTACTTTGTGCATATGCAGCGCTTTTTCTTTCAATGACATGTTAACAAACACTCCTTCAAGGGAATTTTGCCAAAAACTTTGCTTCGTTTTCTGCTTAAGATTCTTGTAAGACGAACCCTAGAATCTTAAAAATGATAACACAATTGACCGCTTTTTTGATCAAAAATGCTCAAAATACCTGCTATCTGAACACGACATTTTTCTCACCTACAACGCTTTTGAGCCTGTAGAGGGCAGCGTGGTCAGCCTTGATATTGTAGCTTTCCGGCAGCTGCATCGTTTGCTTCCGTTTTTCATAATAGACGCAGACCGGCGTTTCCCCTTTGTGTTCAAGCAGGATGCTGCTGATCTTCTTGAAGATATCATGGGTGTGCTGGCTTTCCTCCACTTTAATATAGACGGACGGCTGCTTTTTCGCATGAAGCGATTCGACGAGCGATGCCCCGGCGATGATCAGCTGGCGCTTTTCATTCCTTGTCTCAAGACGTCCTTCCGCAAAAAGCGATACGCCTTCTTCCAGGATCGGGGAAAGCTGCCTGAACTGTTCAGGAAAAACAACCGCCTCCATTTCCCCGCTTTCATCGCTCAGCTCCAGAAAAGCCATCGTCTGTCCCGTTTTTGTACGGATCGTCTTCATCTTCGTCAAAAGTCCGCCCAAAGCCGCCTTTTTACCGCTGGAGGCGAGCAGCTGAATAATCGGCAGCGCACCTGCACGGTCCAGCTTCTTGCGGTGAACGCTCAGCGGATGGTCAGAAAAGTAAATGCCGAGCGTGTCCTTCTCGTGTGCCAGCAGGTCGACGAGCGGCATTTCTTCCGTCTCAGCGTACTTCGGTTTAATCGTCAAGCCTTCATCGAGAAAGAAGCCGAGCTGATCATTGTCTCCTGCAAACAATTCGGCATGCTCCAGCGCGACATCGACAGAAGCGAGCAAAGTAGCCCGGTTTTCACCGAATTCATCCATTGCTCCGGCAAAAATTAAAGCTTCAATCGTTTTCCGGTTCACGCTTTTCACAGAAGTCCTGACACAAAAGTCAAACAAATCTGCGAACGGCTTTTCTTTTCTCGCCCTGTAGATCTCTTTCACAGCCGAAATCCCGACGCCTTTAACAGCCCTTAAACTGTAGCGCAGCGCCCCGTTTTCCACGACGAACGGATAGCCGCTCTTATTGATGGAAGGACCTAAAACATTCAGCCCTTTCCCTTTCGCTTCATAGATGTACTGAGCAAGCTTTTCCTCATTTCCGATCGCACTCGTCAAGAGGCCGCACATAAAGTAAAGGGGGTAATGCGCTTTTAAATAAGCGAGCTGGTAGCCGATCATGCTGTATGCAACCGCATGACTCCGGTTAAAACCGTAATTGGCGAATTTTACGATCAGATCGTATACTTCATTAGCCGCTTGTACGGAATACCCTTTTTTCAAGCATCCACTAATAAAATGATTTCTCTCTGTATCGAGAATTTCCTTGTTTTTTTTGCCGACCGCCCTTCGCAAAAGATCGGCTTCTCCAAGCCTGAAACCCGCCATCCGCGATGCGATCATCATGATCTGTTCCTGATATACGATCACGCCGTACGTATCTTTCAAAATATCGGCCAAATCCTCGTGCGGATAAGACACAGCAACCCGTCCGTGCTTTCGTTCGATATACAGCGGGATGTTTTCCATCGGGCCCGGGCGATACAAGGCATTGACGGCGACAATGTCTTCAAGGCTCGATGGATTGAGCCTTTTTAAAACGTTTCTCATGCCGGCTGATTCGAGCTGAAAAATACCTGTCGTATCTCCTTCAGACAACAGCTTAAACGTCTGTTCATCTTCATAGGAAATCACCGAAAAATCGATGGTGACCCGCTCGCTTTTTTCGATCAGCGTTTTGATCGATTCAATGAGCGTTAAATTGCGCAAGCCGAGAAAATCCATTTTCAATAGTCCCAAGTCTTCGAGATAGCCCATCGAATATTGCGTTAAATATACGCCGTCATGTCCTTCCTGTATCGGTATGATATTCGTCAGCGGCTCCTCGCTCAACACGACGCCCGCCGCATGAATGGACGTATGCCGCGGCAGCCCTTCGATTTTCTGAGCCGTTTTAAATATGTCCTGAAGCTTCTTTGACCCGTTCAGGCGCTTGTCCAGTTCAGCAGAAAGAGCTCTCGCTTCTTTCAGCGTCACTCCAGGTTTGGACGGAATCAGTTTCGCCAGCTGGTCGGCTTCTTTCGGACTGATGCCCATCACCCTGCCGACGTCCCGCAGCGCCGCTTTTGCGGCCAATGTGCCAAACGTGATAATTTGCGCTACGTGCAGCGCCCCGTATTTATTTTTCACGTATTGGATGACTTCATCCCTTCTCGTATCGGGAAAATCGATATCGATATCGGGCATGCTGATGCGCTCCGGATTTAAAAACCGTTCAAACAGCAATTTGTGCTTGATCGGATCGACATCTGTGATAAACAGCGTATAAGCGACGAGAGAGCCGGCCGCCGACCCGCGCCCCGGCCCTGTGATAATGCCGTTATCATGGGCGAACTTCATGAAATCCCAGACGATCAAAAAATAGTCGCTGAACGCCATGTCGCGAATCACTTTCAGCTCATACTCAAGCCGTTCGACATACTCCCCCGGAGCGGCATCGAACCGTTTTTCCAACCCGAGAAAGCAAAGCTCGGCCAAATAAGCGTCAGCATTCTTGCCGGAAGGCGCCGGATATTTCGGCAGTCGCGTCTGGCCAAGGCTCAGGTCCACCTGGCACAGATCCGCGATTTTGACTGTATTCTCCAACGCGTCCGGACGATCCCTGTAAATGTCAAGCATTTCAGCGGGCGGCTTTAGTTCAAGATGCAAATCTCCTTCGGCCTTCAAGTCTTCGTTCAGCTTCTCGCCCGCTTTAATCGCTGTTAAACACGTATAAGCTGCCGCATCCTCTTTTTCGATGTAGCGTACATCGCCGGTTGCGGCAATCGGAATTCCCGTATGTTCGCTGAGCTCCAGAATGCGTTCAGAAAGAAGCGGGTCGCCCTTGTAAGGCTGATACGACAAATAAAAGCTGCCTTCACCGAAGATCGAAAGACAGCGGAGGGCGGCGTTCTTCGCCTCTTCGATCAGCCCTTCTTTCAACAGCGCTTCAACATGGCTTGTCCCGCCCGTTGTCAGCGCAATGAGCCCTTCATGATAACTTTTGAGCCATTTTTCTTTGATGCCGGTTTTTGATTTCGACTGCAACACGCTGCTGATTTTCAGCAGGTTTTGGTAGCCTTTGTTTGTTTTCGCCAAAAGAACGAGCGGATATGAAAGCTGTTCTTTTTCATCCGTTAAAACTGAGGCCGTAAGCCCGATAATCGGCTTGATGCCGCGTTTTTTGCATGATTTATAAAATTCCACCGCCCCGTACATGACCTCGTCATCCGTCAGCGCCATCGCGCTGTAGCCCAGCTCTTCGGCTTTGGCCGTGAGGTCCTCCACGGAAGCGGCGCTGTTTAATAAGCTGTAACCGCTGTGTACTTGCAGGTGAACAAAAGGCATTTCTGTCACCCCTTCCTTTTTCGAGCCGTCTCTTTTCATTATATGATGGGATCGAATGAGAAACAAATGTTCTTTCTTTGATCAACAATCATACTTGTCTTTCTTTATCCATATAGTGTGATAAGGTGAGGTGATCGGAATGGATCCTGAACAGCCCTTTTTTCCAAACTTTATCAGCTGTTATTTTATTGCGCTTGGCGTGCTTCTCGGCGGTTGCATAATCGGAGGGATCGGCGCCTATCTGTCGGGGCAGCCGCCTTTAACGATTATTACAAGCCTCGCAAACCGTCTGAAAATCTGGGCGCTGGTTGCCGCAATCGGCGGCACGTTTGACGCGGTTTACAGCTTTGAAAGGGGCATTATCGAAGGCAATACGAGAGACATCGTCAAGCAGCTTCTCCTGATTCTTTCAGCGATGGGAGGAGCACAGACCGGTTATCTGATCATCAATTGGCTCACACAGGAGCATATTTCCTCATGAGAATCCCTCCTTATTATAAAAAACCGGGTTGGCAGCGTTTTTTTGCGGGAATGATGTGCGGAGCCATCATCAGCTGGGTCGTGTTCCTGTTTACATACGGCACCTTTCAGGAGAAGCAGGTCGTCTTGATAAGGGAACAGAAAGAGCGCATCAATGATTTAAATGACCAGATCACCATTTACCGGGAGGACCTTCATAAGCTGAATGAAGACAATAAAAGAAAACTGCTGATTCAAAGCGTCGACGTCAAGCTGATCAACGGCAAGCAATACAAGCTGTCACAGCCCGACATGATGAACTTTGAAGAGCATATCCGGGATAACATTTCGGATGTCATCACAAAGGATATCGAAAGCGTCTACCGGACGAAGGAGCTTTTAAAGCGGACGATTGAAAATAAAGAGTATACGATAAACGGTAAAACGTACAAAGCGAAAGTCACCGAACTGACGATTTATACGCGGCTTTCCGTTGAAATCAAAATCTCTTTTTCCGAATAAAAATTATGGATTTTTTTTTACGATTTACATGCATTCGTCGCTTTTTTCCATATTTTAATTTAAACTGACAGTAAGCGATATGTAAGTTTTTTTAAAAAGGGAGGAAAGCAGAATGTACATTTACAGTTACCATCAGCTGGCAAGAGATAAAGTCAACCGGATCAAGCTGGGCTACTCGGCTTATGCGGAAACCGAAAGTCTCGCGTCCCTTATCAAACGAGAGTTAAAAGCACAAAACATCCATGTTTATGAGGATGTAACAGATATCGGATCATGGTTTATACCTGAATAAGCAGCAGCTGTCGTGCGTAAAATGATCTGCTTACACTTTGCTGCTTACTTTTTCGCAACATATAATGCAAACGCTTGCAGTTGAACTGCACAAAAAAAGAGGGACTTCCCCTCTTATTTGTTTTCTTTGCATATGCGCTCCAAGTCAGCGATGACAAGATCGGTGTCTTTCCAGTCATAGATGGAAGCGCCGGCTGCGAGCGGATGGCCTCCGCCGTTGTATTTTTTAGCGACTTCATTGACAATCGGCCCCTTTGAACGAAGCCTTACCCTGATCTGGTCAGCTTCCTCCACAAAAAACACCCATGCTTTGATCCCTGAAATATTGCCGAGCGTGCTGACAAGCTGTGAAGCTTCAGACGGCGTAATATTGTATTGATGCAAAATGTCACGGGTGATGAAAACCGACGCAACGCCGTTTTCGGACAGAGAAACATTCTGATAAATGTAACCGTTCAGCCTCACAACATTTAATTTCGTCTCATACAATTGATTAAATAGCGCCTGAGAATTAAAAGGATACTCAATCAGCTCTCCGGCATATTTCAATGTCTTTTTTGTCGTGTTCGGAAATAAGAAGCGCCCTGTATCCCCCACAATGCCGGCATAGATCAGTTCGGCACCCTTTGTCGGAAGCGTCCATCCCGCCTGTTCTTTACCCGCTAAATACAGTTCGTAAATCATCTCACTCGTCGAGCTCGCATTCGTATCCACCCATAAAAGGTCGCCGTATTGGTCTTCATTCGGATGATGGTCGATTTTGATCAGCTTGTCGCCCAGGTTGTAGCGCGAATCGGAAATTCTCGCTTGATTGGCCGTGTCACAGACGATGACAAGTGCATTTTCATACACCGGGTCTTCAATCACATCTGGGGTGTACAAAAAAGCGAGGGAAGGCTCGGGCGTTCCGACCGCGAAAATATTTTTTTCAGGATAGGTTGCCCTCAGGATTTCCGCAAGGCCGCATTGGGATCCGTAGGCATCAGGATCCGGTCTCACATGTCTATGTATAATGATCGTGTCATATAATGATATGGTTCTGATGATTTCTTTTTTCATGACGCGCCCCTTCTTTACTTTGTTTTTAACCATTAAATCATAATCTGTTGTTGGTGGAAAGTGAAAGTTATGACTTTTTATTGTAGAAAGCGAACCCGATTATGTATACAATGGGTTTGTAAAACTTACAATGGAGGATGTCGATTATGCCGTTTTTTGTTTTTTTCATTGTGGTTTCAGCGATAGCTTATGTGTATTTCAAAGTAAGGTATGTGCGCACCAAAAAAGCGATTGAACGGGAATACTATTCGGCCAAGTCAAGCATGAGTCTGGGCCTGTTTATCATGTTCTTCGGCGCCAATCAGCTGCTTTTAAACCGCGGCACGCTGGCTGTCGTCATCGGCGTTATTTTTATGCTGACCGGGCTCGGAAGCATGTGGGCCGGCTACAGAGCCTATAAGCACTATGTCCCTTTGCTTGCGAAAGAAAATGAACGGGAAAACGCATAAGCGAAAAGAGGGACACTGGCCGCGTCCCTTAGCTTCTTTCCATCAGCTGAACCATCATCATCGCTTTGCCGACGAGAGCACCCTGGTGAAAAACTTCTATATCCATTTTTCCGAACTTTCTCCCGGCTTCGAGAATGTTCGGTTTTATTTCAATGACAGACTCCATTTGCACAGGCTTTAAAAAATAAATCGTCATGCTCTCTATCACGAGTTCGCCTTTTTTGCGCGACCGCAAAAAACGGTTTGCAGCTTCGGTCAAAATCGTCGTAAACACGCCGTAGGAAATCGTCCCTAAGTGGTTTGTCATTTGCGGCGTAACTTCGTATTGATAGACCGGAGCCGGCTTGTTTTTGTCATTGTCCGATTCTTTGAAACCGCCGGTCACAATGTCATCGAGTTTTTCGCCGACCTGGGGCTGCTTCTGAATCATTTGAAGCGCCTTTAATACGTCCTGCCTGCTGATCATGCCGATCAGCTTTTGCCGCTCGTCAACGACGGGAAGCACTTCGATTCCTTCCCAGACCATCATCTGCGCCGCTGAAGCGACTGACGTTTTGCCGATCACTGTAATCGGGTTTTTCGTCATGACTTTTTCAATCAATACAGAGCGGTCATATCCGGCTACATCTTTTGAAGTTAAAATGCCGTGGATTTTCATCTGCTCGTCCACGATGGGAAAACGTCCGTGCCCCGTTTCAAAGTTTTTCTCATACCATCTTTCAAGCTTTTCATGAGGGGATAAGCAGACGGTTTTTTCCAAAGGAGTTAAAATATCCTCAACAAGCACGACTTCTTTTTTGATGAGCTGGTCATAAATCGCCCTGTTGATCATCGCGGCTACGGTAAACGTGTCATAGCTTGTAGAAATGACCGGGAGCTCGAGCCTGTCGGCAAGCTCAATAATCTCCGGCTCCGTATCAAAACCGCCGGTCACCAGCACGGCAGCACCCGCTTCCAATGCCTGGCGGTGCGCATCGATTCGGTTGCCGACAATCAGCAGGTTGCCCGCTCCGGTATACCTCATCATCGCATCAAGCTTCATCGCTCCGATGACGAATTTGTTGAGCGTTTTATGAAGCCCTGCTTTTCCGCCAAGAACATGGCCGTCAATGACATTGACCACTTCAGCGTATGTCAGTTTTTCGATATTCTCTTTTTTCTTTTGCTCGATCCTGATCGTTCCGACCCTTTCGATCGTGCTGACAAACCCTTTATTCTCGGCTTCTTTTATCGCTCTGTAAGCAGTTCCTTCACTGACTTTCATTTCCTTGGCAATCCGCCTGACGGAAATTTTTTCGCCGACGGACAAAGAATCAATATATTTTAAAATCTGTTCGTGTTTTGTCGCCAATCGTTTCACCTTCATCCTCTGACTGCTAGATATATTTATTATAAATCGTTGTGCAATTGAACCGCAATCCGCCTTCGCAACATCATGCCCGTCTAAGAGCGATCATTCTCCATCAGAAGAAGCGCTTTTTCAAGCCATGAGCAATAGCCGTTTTCCCGCTCCAGCGCCCGGGTCAATACAAGATAATGGCCGAAATGAGGCGAGCGGAAAGTTAGCGATTCACCCGCTTCTCGCTTCAATTCTTCGAGCTTATTTTTTAAAAAAGCGGCTTTCTCCTCCCGCTTTTGAAGCTGATCGGCAAAAAGCCTTTTCGCTTCATCACGTTCCATCGAAGAGATAAAATAAGCTTTCAGCATAAATTCATCTTTTACCGTATCCGGGACCGGCTTGAATTCCGTAAGCCACCCGTGAAGTTCACGCTTCCCGGCTTCAGTGATGGAATACATTTTCTTTTCTAACTTTGAGCCTTGGATCACCGTTTCATATTCGATAAATCCTTCATCCGTCAGCTTTTTCAGCTCGGGATAAATCTGGCTGTGCTTGGCGCTCCAAAATTGGCCCAATTCGGCTTTAAAGCGGCTTGTCATATCGTAGCCGCTCAAACTCCCGTGATCAAGGAGCCCCAAAATCGCATATTTCAATACCCTCATAATCACCCTCCAAGATCAATCCGATTCCTATATTATATCATCATTAACATGTTTTGATAGACACATAACCGGTTCAACCGAAAAAAGGACCCGGATTCGGGTCCTCTAAAACAAGTTTATTTAAATTCGATTGACTCGCCGACCTCAAGAACTTTTCCGACGCCACCGGGAAGGCTGTCCGCAAACGCATGCGGGTCCTGTTCGATGACGGGGAACGTCGAGTAGTGAACAGGGACAACCTGTTTCGCCCTGAGCCATTCTGCGGCCAGTTTGGCGTCCTCCGGGCCCATCGTAAAATTATCGCCGATCGGCAGGAAAGCGAGGTCGATATGATTTAATTCACCGATCAGCTTCATATCTGAGAAAAGCCCGGTGTCTCCTGCATGAAAAATCGTCCTTCCTTCCACAGTCAAGAGGATCCCCGCCGGCATGCCGGTATAGACGATCTTTTGGCTGTCTTCTTCCGTATAAGCCGATCCGTGAAAAGCCTGCGTCAGCTTGACTTGGCCAAAATCGAACTGATGGGAGCCGCCGATATGCATCGGATGGACATTCAGGCCTTTCCATCCCAGATAGACCGCGAGTTCATTCGGAGCTACAACGAGCGAATGGTTTCGCTTGGCGATTTCGACGGTATCGCCGACATGATCGTTATGACCGTGGGTCAGCAAGATGACATCCGCTTTGACCTCTTCCGGCTTTAAATCGGTTAAAGAATTTCCTGTAATAAACGGATCGAAGATCAACTGATGATTTCCCGTATCAACTGTTACCACTGAATGACCATGATATGTCACTTTCATCATATCCACCCCTGTTTTTTAATTTCGCACGTCTAGAGAGAATGACGGTTAATCACATTCAAGCCGCCTGTCGCTTCAATGACTGTTCCCGTAATGTAGTCGGAATGTTCATCGCATAGAAAAGTGATGATCCTTGCGATATCTTCACCGGTTCCCGACCTGCCGATCGGCGTTTCCTCATCAAGTGACGCCCTCGCTTCTGAAATCGAGGCCTCTTTCATATCCCCGACGATGTTGCCTGGACAAACCATGTTGGCTGTGATGCCGGAGCCCGCTTCTTCAATGGCGATCGTTTTTGTTAAAGAAGCCAGCCCCACTTTCGCCGCTCCAAAAGCGGAACGATGCAGCCAGCCCGGCGCATGGTCGGCCCCCTGAAATCCGTATGTGATAATGCGGCCGAACCGCTGGCGCCTCATCACCGGAACAACCGCTTTAAACAGATGGAAGACAGAGCTTAAGTTGCCTTCAAGCATGTCATACCATTCATCATCAGTATAATCTGCAAGCTTTTTTCGTTCAAATATGTATGGGCCGGCATTATTGATCAGAAGATCAATTTTTCCAAATCGCTCAAGAGCGGCATTCACCATTCGGAGCAGGTCTTCTTTTCTGGTGACATCTCCCTTTACAAACTGTAAACGGTCAAGGGATGACCGCCATTTTTCTTTGAGGCGGCTGACTGCTTCTTCGTCCTGCCTGTAATTCACCGTCACTGAGTAGCCTTTTTCAAGCAGGGCTTCCGTCACTTTACACCCCAAACCTTTTGAACCGGCAGTAATTAACGCATGGCGCACATCTTTCCCTCCCAGACATTGGTTCTAGGTATTCGCAAATGATTGCATGTATCTACCTATACTTTACTACAAAAACCAGAGTATATCACATGTGGAGCATCGGGAAATTTGCAATCGCCGCTGGACAGAAGAAAGCTGAAGCCCGCTGTTACGGGCTCCAGCTTTTTATTGTTTATCTGCATCAGCTAACGGCTGTGCGTCATCGTGCGCGACAAATCCGCTGAAATAGGCATCAGAGATTTGCTGAACGGTTTCTTTATCACCGTCGGCATCATACATGTATGCGTGTTTTGACTGATCTTGTTTCATTGCCACACCCCTTTTCGATTCACAAATCTATTTTGCGTATGAAGCCGCACAGTTATGAATCGAATCGGGAAGTGTTAAAAATTGTTCAAACAATGCTTCGCCTTTTGAATGGCTTCTTCCACCTTTTTGAATCCAGTCCCGCCTTCACTCATCCTTTTTTCGACGGCATGGTGCGGATCGAGCACGATGTAGACGTCTTCTTCAAACAGCCCGCTTGCCTTTTCGAATTCTTCAAACGGCAGGCCGCTGAGATAAATGCCTTTTTCGATACAAGTGTAGACAAGCTTTCCAACGACTTCGTGCGCCTCTCTGAACGGCATGCCCTTTTTCGCCAGATAGTCGGCAAGTTCGGTGGCATTTGAAAAATCCTGCTCCGTTGCTTTTTTCATCATATTTTTGTTCACTGTCATCGTTTTAATCATGCCGGCAAAAATCTCAAGGCTTCCTTCGACCGTTTTGACAGTATCAAACATACCTTCTTTGTCTTCCTGCAAATCTTTATTGTACGCTAACGGGAGCCCTTTCATAATCGTCAGGAGGCCGATCAGATCACCGTATACGCGTCCGGTTTTCCCGCGAATAAGCTCCGCCATGTCAGGGTTTTTCTTTTGCGGCATCATGCTGCTCCCCGTAGCATAAGTGTCGTCAAGCTCAATGAATTTAAATTCCTGTGAACACCAAAGAATGATTTCTTCGGAGAATCTTGACAGATGCATCATCAAAATGCTGCTCGCGCTTAAAAATTCAAGGATGAAATCTCTGTCGCTGACGCCGTCCAAGCTGTTTTCATATATCGAGTCAAACCCGAGCAGACCTGCTGAATATTCACGGTCGATCGGAAATGTTGTTCCGGCGAGCGCCCCGCATCCAAGGGGGGACTTGTTAATCCGCTTGAATGAATCATGATAGCGTTCTTTATCGCGCTCAAGCATCCAGAAGTAAGCGAGCAAATGATGCGCGAACGAGATTGGCTGCGCCCGCTGCAAATGGGTGTATCCCGGCAGTATCGTCTCCACATGTTCTTCCGCTTTTTCGATAAGCACGTGTTGAAAAGCCGTAATTAGCTCGATAATATGCTCTGTGTGCCCTTTTAAATACAAGTGCATATCCGTCGCAACCTGGTCGTTTCGGCTTCTGGCTGTATGAAGCTTTCCGCCGAGCGGCCCGATTTCGTCAATGAGCATTTTTTCAAGGTTGAGGTGAATGTCTTCGTAATCGACTGAAAAATCGAGTTCGTTGTTTTCCGCTTTGTGCAAAAGTGATGTCAGGCCTTCTTTTATTTTGACCGCTTCTGCTTCGGTTAAAATGCCGCATTTTTCAAGCATGGAAGCATGAGCGAGAGACCCAGCGATATCTTCTTTCACGAGCGTTTTGTCAAAGTGGATCGATGCGCCGAACTCATCGACCCATTTTTCCGGTGTTTTTTGGAACCGGCCTCCCCACAGCTTTTTCATGCTTTAATCTGCTCCTTTTTTTGGACGATGCTGTTTACTTTCGTCGGCAGTCCCCACAGCTCGATAAAGCCGACGGCAGCGTGATGATCGAATGCATCGTCTTTTGTATACGTCGCAAGTTTTTCATCATACAGGGAGTATTCGGATTTACGCCCTTCAACGATCGCATGGCCTTTGAACAGCTTGACGCGGACGACGCCTGTGACATGCTTCTGCGTTTCTTTCAGGAAACCGGAAAGCGCATCTTTAAGCGGAGAAAACCACAGGCCGTTATAGATCACTTCAGCCATTTTTTGTTCGATCAGAGGTTTGAAATGCGCCACTTCTTTTACCAATGTCAAATCTTCAAGCTCTTTGTGTGCCTTAATCAAAGTCATCGCGCCCGGGCATTCGTACACTTCGCGTGATTTGATGCCGACAAGACGGTTTTCAACATGGTCGATGCGCCCCACTCCATGCGCGCCCGCCAGTTCATTCAGCTTTAAAATCAAGTCTGACAGCGGGTAGTGAGCGCCGTCAATGGAAACCGGAACGCCTTCTTCAAAAGCGATTTCGATCACATCGGGGCTATCCGGTGTTTTTTCAAGCGGCTTCGTCAAATCATAAGCCCCTTCAGGAGGCGCCGCCCATGGATCTTCCAGGACTCCGCATTCATTGCTTCTGCCCCACAGGTTTTGATCGATTGAATACGGGCTGTCAAGATTGATCGGAATCGGAATGCCGTGCTTTTCTGCATACGCGATCTCTTCGTCGCGCGACCATTTCCATTCGCGCACAGGTGCCAGCACCTCCAAATCCGGATTGAGCGATTTAATGGACACCTCGAAGCGCACTTGGTCATTTCCTTTGCCTGTGCAGCCGTGAGCCACGGCTTGCGCGTTTTCTTTCTCAGCCACTTCGACGAGCTTTTTGGCGATCAGCGGTCTGGACAAGGCTGATACAAGCGGGTACTTTCCTTCATAAAGCGTATGGGCCTGGAGGGCGGTCAGCGCAAACTCTTTCGCAAATTCTTCTTTTGCATCGATAACATATGAGTTAGAAGCCCCGACTTGAAGCGCTTTTTGCTGAACAAATGCAAGGTCCTTTCCCTCCCCGACGTCAAGGCAGCAGGCCACTACATCATATCCCTGTTCCTGCAGCCACTTTATCGCGACAGAAGTATCAAGTCCTCCTGAATATGCTAAAACCACTTTTTTCTTTTGCGTCATTTTGAAAAACTCCTCTCATCTCGGTGCTCTTTTTGTATAAAAATAAGTTTTATTTAATAAAAATACATTTAATATGTATACACTTTAACAAGGAAGTCTGGTTTTTTCAACCTTTTTATAAAAAAAACTTCATTCATTTTTTATGAATGAAGTTCAGTACATATTCAGCGTTCGGCCGAAGGGCTTTCCGGCTTTACTTTTTCATATCTTTTCTCAGTTCTCTGATGACATGGGCAAGTTCAGGCACAATCAGCTTTGACATTGCAAGCTTAACCGCCCCGCTTGAACCCGGTGTTGCAAACACGGCTTTGTTTTGAATAACACCTGCTGCAGCTCTCGAAAGAATCGCAGCCGCTCCGATATCATCGGTATAACTCAGCATGCGGAATATCTCTCCAAACCCCGGAATTTCTTTCGAAAAAAGAGGAACGATCGACTCGATTGTTACATCTCTAGAGGCAATGCCCGTCCCTCCGTTTAATAGGATGGCATCGATCCGGTCATCAAGACAGCCTTCCAGCACAGCTTTTTGAATCATTTCCTTTTCATCCTTTACAATCTCATAGGAAACGATCTCATGACCGGCTTCCGCTAAAAACTCTTTCATAAGCCGGCCGCTTTTATCTGTGTCTTCCGTTCTTGTATCGCTGACGGTAATGACTTTGCAGTTGACGCGGTCCGGCGCTTCTTTTTTATGCTCCTCAACACTCATGGCTAGACAGCCTCCTTTATACAGTCTTTTTTCATTATAAAGGGGAAGATGCATAAAAAAACAGCCCTCCTTGTAAAGAGAAGGCTGTTTTTTTACTTTTAGTGAGCCAGTCTGACGACGTCTCTTGCAATCATCACTTCTTCATTCGTCGGGATGACGATGACTTTTACAGGTGAATGCGGATAGCTGATAAACGCTTCTTTTCCGCGGACGTTATTCAACGCAGGGTCCCAATAGACACCCATGAATTCCAAACCATGAAGAACGCGCTCTCTGACTTCAACGCTGTTTTCCCCGATGCCGGCAGTGAAAATGATCGCGTCTACTCCGCTCATTCTCGCTGCATAAGAACCGATGTATTTATGAATTCTGCTTGCGAATACTTCAAGGGCTGTTTCCGCACGCTCATTGCCTTCTTTAGTCGCTTCGACAATATCGCGCAAATCGCTTGAGAATCCGGAAATTCCTAAAAGACCGCTCTTTTTATTGAGCGTGTTTAGGACTTCATCAGCTGTTTGACCCGTTTTTTCCATAATGAACGGGATAAGCGCTGGATCGATGTTTCCTGATCGCGTACCCATCGCCACACCCGCAAGCGGTGTGAAGCCCATTGATGTATCGATTGATTTGCCGCCTTCAACAGCTGCGATGCTCGCTCCGTTTCCAAGGTGGCAGGAAATCAGGCGAAGTTCTTCAATCGGACGGCCGAGCAGCTCTGCCGCGCGTTCAGTCACATATTTATGAGATGTGCCATGGAAACCGTATTTACGGATGCCGAATTTCTCATAGTATTCGTATGGCAGACTGTACAGATAAGATTGTTCCGGCATTGTTTGGTGGAATGCCGTATCAAAAACGGCCACGGCAGGAACATTTGGAAGCACTTCTTTAAACGCTTTAATTCCGACAATATTGGCCGGGTTATGAAGCGGTGCGAGTTCTGAAATCTCCTCGATCTCATGGATCATTTCATCCGTTAATAAAACGGAGTCGCTGAACTTTTCGCCGCCGTGTACGACGCGGTGTCCGATTCCGTCAATTTCATTTAAATCTTTAATAATTTCGAATTTTGTCAGTTTATCCAGCAGCATTTTTACGGCTACGGAATGATCCGGAATATCTGTGGTTTCGGTCTTTTTTTCGTCGTTGACGGAAATCGTGAAGATGCCGTTATCCAGCCCGATTCGCTCAACAAGGCCTTTTGTTAATACTTTTTCGCTGGGCATTTCGAACAGTTGAAATTTTAATGAAGAGCTTCCAGCGTTGATTGCAATAATTTTGGACATAAAATGACGCTCCTTTTTACCTATAGTCCGGTGACATTATGTTCAACCCGGATCATAAAAAATATGTATAAAATCGTTCTTAGTAAATTCAAAAAATATCTGCCTTACTCATTTAAACACTCAAAAGAGTGCATTTCAAGTCACGATCCAATATGTTAACGCTTTCACAAAGAAATTATTATTTTCTGAATATAAAAACAGATCAGAGAATATAACTTCTCTGATCTGCTTATCTTTTTTCAGCCTGAAACCAGTTGTCGAGTTTGGCTGTCATTTTCAGCATCGCATCCTGATTGGAGAATGACGGAACTTGCGCGAGCAGGACTTGTTTAGGCGCTTTCGCCTGTTCGCCATGCTTTTGTAAAACCAAAATGCTCTTTGCGTGTGCTTCATCTTTGAAAATGGACAGCGGAAGCTGAAGCACTGCATTAATATGCGCGTTGTCCTTTAAAAAGGTGCGCAGTTTTTCGCTTTGGCTGCTTTCAAACAATTGGTTCGGTATCATAAAAAATAAATATCCGCCCGGTTTTGTATAGGTCAAGCTTTGTTCAATAAACAAATGGTGTGAAAAAGAATGGCCTTCATCTGCCTTTAATTCGAAAGCACTCGCGCTTTCGTCATCAGGATAATATCCGACGGGAAGATCGCAAATGACCGCATCAGCAGGCTCCATAAAAATCGGCTGCAGGCTGTCCTGGTTAAAAAGCTCGATTTCTTTTTCCTGCAGGTTTGCCTGGACATAGGCGAGCTTGATCAGGACGTCATCAATCTCTGAACCGAACGCTTTTCCCGCTTCCCCGGCCAGCTGGTTCAAGACGGCAAGCAGCAGATTTCCAGTGCCGACCGCCGGATCAAACAGCGTCAATCCTTTTTTGGGTCCCATAAATTTGTTCACAAGATATCCGATAAATAAACCGATCGTATCGGGCGTCATCTGCCGGTTCGGATGGGGAATATCTTTCTGGCCTTTCAGGATGGCAAGCTGGAAGGCTTTCCGGATCGCTTCATGGCTGCATTCTGAAAAGCGCGCACGGGCGAGCAGATCCTTCACGTTTTGTTCGGCTTTTTCGGAAAGCCCGCGGTCCGCAGAACTTGTAAAGAATGCCTCACCTGCTTCCACCAATCCTTCTATGTAAGGGATCTGCCGGTCGCGTGCGATGACTTCTGCTCCTTTGTCGAGCCATTCATAAATCGTTTCGACTGGATAGTTTTGCATGATGATGTCTCTCCTTATCAAAAAATCAAAGCCATGAAAAGAGCTCCGGCAAGATGATCACCTGGAGCCCTTTTATGAGTTGAATTTACTTAACGAGTGATTTGGCAGCTTCGATGGCTTTGTCGTAGTCCGGGTGGTTTGTCGCTTCGCTCACGTATTCAGTGTAGACGACTTTTCCGTTTTCATCTAACACAAATACGGCGCGGGCAAGCAATCTCAATTCTTTAATGTAAACCCCGAATGCTTCCCCAAAAGACATTTCCCTGTGATCTGACAATGTTTCCACATTTTCAATTCCGTTTGCTCCGCACCAGCGCGCCTGTGCAAACGGAAGGTCAGCGCTGATCGTATACACTTTCACTGCACCGAGGCCTGCGGCTTCTTCGTTAAAGCGGCGTGTCTGTGCGTCACAAACCCCTGTATCGATAGACGGAATCACCGAAATAACGGCTGGTTTGCCTTGAATGTCTTGAAGCGTGACTTCCTCAAGCGAATTGGACAAAACCGTGAAATCAGGCGCCTGGTCTCCGACTTTCACTTCTGAACCCACCAGTGTCACCGGGTTTCCTTTAAATGTAATTGAAGCCATCATCATTCCTCCTTCATTTATGTATGACTCTACTATAAAAGAGTTTAGGACAAACTGCAAAGCTTAAGTCCGGCCGAGACAAAAAAAGTTAACTGCTGCAGGAACAGTTAACTTCTGTGGCCGGAAAGCTGAAGCTTTTAAAATGGAGGCGTCTGGTTTTGGCGGTTCATATTTTGCTTCTGCTTATCGTTTTTCTTAAACATATGCTGAATCCGTTCGATCGTTTGCGGAGCTGAGTCTAAAATCTTATCGATGACGTGCGTGTTTTCATCCAAATGCAGTATTTTAACGCCTGATGATCCGACAATCAAAAAAGCAATCGGCGTAATCGATACGCCTCCCCCGCTTCCCCCGCCAAACGGGAGCTTCGATTCTTTTCGTTCGCGATCTCCATCGCTCGCTTTGGATTCGGCCGGTTTATTTCCGCCGAACTCGCTTCCGCCAGCCGCAAAACCGAATCCCACTCTGGAGACGGTTAGGATGACGCTGCCGTCAGGTGTTTCTACAGGATCTCCGATAATGGTATTGACATCGATCATTTCCTTTAAATTTTCCATTGCGGTTTTCATCAAACCTTGAATTGGATGTTCAGCCATATTCCATTCCTCCTATACTGATGAATCATTCTTTGTTGAACCTGACAGATTTTTTGGCAGCTTAAATAAGCCGCGCATTTTCCCTTTCCAGTTCATCACGATTCTAAAAGCTGCGGTTATAGCATGGCCAACCCGAAAATGGAATATACATGTCAGATGCGTTTTGGAGGAACGGCTGTTAAAGGCTGGAATCACTTCGTATTCCGGCTGGCTGTCAAAGCAAAAAAGCTGATGTAGGAGAGCCATCGTGCCGGCTTTCAGAGACCAGGCGCCTCCCGTGACGATTCCGGTTAAAGCGGCATCAGGAAAGCCGAGAACCGAGGTCCATTCGAGCTTCGTGACGTGAATCCGCTTCATAAACCGGCGGATAAGCGGCTGCAGATTGATGACCTGCTCCGTCAATTTTTTGATTTGCTTCATATTATCGAGCACTTCCCGATAGCCGACTTTTCTCCTCTTTTTATCGTTTTTTAGAGCCGTATTCGTCTGTTCTTTCACATCAACGGTCATATCCTGCTGATTGATTTTAATCACCGGAATTTCCTTTTTGAAGCGCAGAAGCCCAAAACCTGTTCGAACTTTGACGGTGAGCCGGTCGTCATCGTCTGTATGAAGATATTCGATCGCTATGCGGATTTTCATCATCATGAACGCTGCCAAAAGAATGAATACTCCCGCAATCCATATGTAAATCATGATTTCACTTCCTCTTATACTAAGCATTATAGGAAGAAATTTAATAAAATAAACATAGCCGGAGTTCCGCTGATTCCAGGCCGCAAAAAACCCGGCTGTCTTTTAGCAGCCGGGTTTGATACGCTCAGTCTTTTTTTCGATACAGGTTTTCATGAATAACCGCCGTGTCCGCAAAGAAATCGTGAATCCCCTGTTTCTTTGGCGAAAATGCAGCAACGAGATACGTAACATATAAACTGTTGATATAGCGGCCGATAAGCTCCCTAAACAAGATCACATCCCATGTCAGCCCTTTTTCCGGGACAAGCGACACGACCTTCAGCCCGAATACCATCTTGCCCAACGTCTGTCCAAAATATTTCGTCATCAGGACAAAGTAAGCAAAAAATACTGCCGCCGTCACAAAAGAATAAAGCGAAAAAGTGAAAAACCCTGATTCTTTTGGGAGATTCAGCAGGCTGAAAACAGGTGAAACCGCTAATTTGTTAATGCTGCCGATAACAATTCCGTCGAGCAGAAAGGCAAACAGCCTGATCCAAAAACCGGCATAGGCATGCTCTGCATGCGGGGCCGATTCTTCCCTGGAAACACCGGCGTCCGGTGATAATTCATTATGATCCTTTCCATCATAAGTCACATCCATTTTTTCGGTCCCCTCCTATTTAGCGTATAAATACATGAGTCTCGGTGCGCCGGATTGAGAAATTGCTTCTTTAATGTTTAAGAAATCAGCTTCGCTTTTAAACATCTTATTTGCAGTCATCGAAAACAGCGACGCAAGGCCGGCCGATTCTTCATAGCTGACAACAGATGCTCCGGCAAGGTTTTTATGGTCTTTTTTCATCGCTTTGACCGCATCCTCATAGTAGCCGAGCTCATCAATGAGATGGTTCTGTTTCGCCTGGCGGCCGTCATAAACGCGTCCGTCGGCAATTTTTTTCACGTCATTTTCGGACATGCCGCGTCCTTCAGCTATAACATCGACAAATCCTTCGTACGCGTCATCGACCATTGACTGCATGATTTCTCTTTCTTTTTTCGTCATATCGCGCGTCGGTGACATGATGTCTTTAAACTCACCGCTTTTAATCGTTTCTGTTTTCAATCCAAGCTTCTCTGCAAGCTTGCTGTAGTTAAGGCTTTCCATGATGACACCAAGTGAACCCGTCAGCGTGTCCGGCGCTGCAAAGATTTTGTCGGCAGGCGTTGAAATATAATAGCCTCCAGAAGCAGCCATCGAGCCCATTGATACGTAAATCGGTTTCGTATCTTTTTTGATCTCTTCAAGCTTCTTATGTATTTCGGCGCTCTCGTATACTCCGCCTCCAGGGGAATCGACGCGCAGAACAATACCTTTTACGGCAGAATCGTCTTTTGCTTTTTCAAGCATTTGCAAAAACGATCTGTGGTTATAGCCTTCAGAGCTGAACAAGCCAGAAGCGCCGCCATTGTCGGAAATCGTTCCGTTCACTTCAAGCACGGCGATTTTTCTTGAGCTGTTTCCTTGTTCAAGCACCGTTTCTTCCTGGGTGTCGTTGAGGCCAAACTGCATCTTTCCGTCATTCCCCATCGTGTCAAATACTGCTAGCAAAAGGCTCACCACCGCAGATAACGCAAAAACGCCCAGCGCGATGACAAGTGCGATCCATCTTTTCGCATTCATTTTGTCTGTTCTCCTCCTTTGAATAAAAAAAGCTGCATGTCTTAGTACGTATATGAAGAGAAAAAGTTCAGTATGATACCGCTTCATATACAAGAAGTTTTTGGACATGGTAAACTAAGGGTCACAGGTCATTTTAACATACATGTTAGATGGCAGAAAAATCTAAACTTAACAGACAAAGGGGAGAATGATTGTGACAGACCGCCGGAACATTTATTTCTTTTACAAAAAAAGCGAAGAAACCGACGAGCAGTGCAAAAAACTGAAACAGCTTGCCGAAGAACACGGATTTCGCGTCGTTCACCATCACAATGAAGCCAATATTATCGCAAGCATCGGCGGCGACGGGACATTTTTGCAGGCGGTTCGAAAGACGAATTTCAGGGATGACTGCCTGTACGTAGGCGTAGCAAAAAAGGGGAAAGCTCATTTGTATGCGGATTTTAATATACATGATACCGATAAAATGATTGAAGCGACAAACTCTGAACAAATCGAGGTCAGAAAATATCCGCTGATCGATGTAACCGTTGACGGGACAAGATTTCAATGTCTGAATGAGGTATCCATCCGTTCAAGCATTATTAAAACATTTGTGATGGACGTCTATATTGATGATCTTCACTTTGAAACATTCCGCGGGGACGGAATGATCGTGTCCACTCCGACCGGAAGCACCGCGTATAACAAATCGGTTGAAGGGGCCGTCGTCGACCCGCTGCTTCCATGCATACAGGTGACAGAGCTCGCTTCATTGAACAACAACACATACAGAACGCTCGGATCGCCGTTTATTTTAAGTGCGGACCGAAAGCTGACATTAAAAATCGTCCAAGACGGGAACGACTATCCGATCATCGGCCTTGATAACGAAGCCTTCAGTACGATGCATGTAAAAGAAGTCGAAGTCAGCCTCTCCGGCAAGATGATCAAAACCATTAAATTAAAAGACAATTCGTTTTGGGAAAAAGTAAGGCGGACATTTCTATAATTTTGAAAACCTTTTCATTAAAAAAGAGCGGGATGTTCTTCCTGCTCTTTTTTGCGGGCGCTTATAACGCAATTTTCACTTCCGCATTCATGCCGGGCAGCACTTTGGCGGACGGATTTTGAATCGACGCAACGAATTGACTCAAAAGTGCTCCTCCTTTCGGTTTGTATGTTTCATATTACAAGTTGTATTATGCATCCTTCTTTCAATAAATCAACTGATTCAAAAGAAAAAGGCTGATGATCGTCTGATCAACAGCCTTTAGCCGCTTATTTGCTCCACTTTTTAAAATCCTGATTCAGTCTGATTAAATGAGTTTCCAACGTGCTCAGTTCTTCTTTTGTCCAGTCTTGAAGAACCTCCGTGTAAACATGATAGCGGGCCTTTTGCACTTTTTTCAGAGTATCAATGCCCTCCGAAGTCATTTCCACAAGGCTGATCCGGCCGTTGTTGGGATCAGGAAAACGCCTGATGAGCTTTTTCCGTTCCAATGCTGCAACCTGTCTGCTCGCTGTCGAAAGATTCAGCATTAAGGTTTCAGCCAGCGAGTTGATGGCAAGAGGACTTTGCTTATCAAGTTCGCTTAACAGCAGATATTCCGAGCGGTCCAGACTTCCAAACCGCGGACTGTAGGCCGTCGTCAGACGGACTAAAAGCGCGATTTCTTTCTCGATGTTTCGGAGTGAGTCATGCCCCAACGGATATTCCCCCCTCTTGTGTGGTTATTCAGCTTTCGTTTTAAGAGCGATTTCCCGCTGTCTTAGTTCAAAGCGCTTGATTTTCGCCGAAGGCGTTTTCGGCAGTTCATCGATGAATTCTATCTCCCGGGGGTATTTATAAGGGGCCGTCATGGCTTTTACATGGTTTTGCAATTCCTTTGTCAGTTGTTCATTTCCGCGGGATCGGTCCTTTAAGACAACGTATGCTTTCACGATCGATCCCCTGATTTCATCAGGGCTTGCCACAACAGCACATTCTTTGACCTCAGGATGCTTGATCAGCGCATCTTCAACTTCAAACGGGCCGATTGTATATCCTGAGCTGATGATTACATCGTCATTGCGGCTTTCAAACCAGAAATAGCCGTCTTCATCCTTTCGCGCCTTATCCCCTGTTATAAAGTAATCCCCTCTTCTTTGGCGGAGCGTTCGTTCTTGATCTTTGTAATATTCTTTAAAGAGTGCCGGCGTGCTTAAGTGGACGGCAATATCGCCCGTTTCGCCCGGCGGACAGCTCTTTCCATTCCCGTCTATAATATCAACCAGGTTTCCAGGCGTCGGTTTTCCCATGCTGCCAGGCTTGATTTTCATTCCTTTTAAAATCCCCACCAACAGCGTGCTCTCCGTTTGTCCGTAACCGTCCCGCACAGCAATATGAAAATGCTTTTTAAATGTATCAATGACTTCCCTGTTCAACGGCTCCCCGGCCGAAACAGCGCTGTGCAGAGAAGACAGGTCAAAGCGGGACAAATCATTGACTTTCGCCATGAACCGATACTCTGTCGGAGTACAGCACAGCACATTGATTTGATGGCGCTCAATCAGCCGCAAATACGTTTCCGGCGTAAATTTCCCGTGATAGATAAAACCTGTTGCACCGCTGCCGAGCACTGCTAAAAACGGGCTCCATACCCATTTTTGCCAGCCCGGCCCCGCTGTCGCCCAGACGAGATCCCCTTCTGAAATATCAAGCCATGCGGAAGCTGTCGTTTTTAAGTGAGCATAAGCCCAGCCGTGTGTATGTACAACTCCTTTTGGCTGACCGGTCGTGCCTGATGTGTAAGATAAAAATGCGATGTCATCGCGTGATGTATCAGCCGCTTGAAAATCCGCTGCAAAGGCCTGATTCATTTCTTCAAGCAGGTTGATCCACCCTTCGCTGCTTTCCCCGACGGCAAATAACGACAGCTCATCTTTTGCTTGAACATCCAGAAAAGCATCAAGAAATGCTGAATATACGACGGCTCCTTTGACGCCGGCATGCTTGATCCTGTAATCCAAGTCTTTCGCCCGGAGCATTTCGGAACATGGGATGACCACCATTCCGGCTTTTAAAATCGCCATGTAGACGGCATACGTCTCCGGGATCCGCGGCATCATCACGATAAGCTTGTCACCTTTTTTCAGTCCAGAACGGGTCAATATGCTGCCGATTTTGTAAGCCTTTTCAATCAATTTTTCATATGTCCATGACACTTGACGCCCTGATTCATCTTCCCAGATCAAAGCGGTTTTATCACGGGAAGATTTAAATTTTTCAATTTCATCAACCGCATTATACTTTTCCGGCGCAATCAAATCTTCTCTTCTCAACCCTTTCATCTCCTTGTCTTGTGCCATCTTTTTATTATACATAATCCTTTCATACAATTGTATTCCGAAATGCCTATTTTGCAGAACATAAAAAAGAGTGGGGATTAAACCCCACCCATTATCCATTGCTTTTTAATTTTCATTATTGATGTGTTCCACCCATTTGCTGTTGAGCGAAAGAAACTAAACGCTTAGTGATTTCTCCTCCAACTGAACCGTTTGCACGAGAAGTAGTTTCTGCTCCAAGGTTAACGCCAAATTCAGAAGCGATTTCGAATTTCATTTGGTCGATAGCTTGAGCAGCACCAGGAACCAATAGTTGGTTAGAACTGCTTTGTCTGTTGTTTTGAGCCATGTGTTCTCACCTCCTTGTGAGTATAGATTGTGTAAAAACACATGACTTCATACAAAGAATGTTTGGTAATTGTATGCAAAAACAGACAAAGGCGTTTGATCGAATATTCCTTTAGAAAAAGTCCGCAAATTGATCTTTCGTTTCCGCTTTGCTGCTCAAAACAATCGTTTCCGTGTTCTCCACAGCTTCGCTGATGAGCGGTTCGAAATCTGTGTAGCTTTCAAAGTGTTCGATTTTTTCTTTTTTCGGACGCGTTTTCGGCGCAGAAGGCGTGAAGATCGTGCAGCAGTCTTCGTACGGACGTATGCTGATATCGTACGTATCGATTTCCTTCGCTTTTTCGATGATTTCCGTCTTATCCATGCCGATTAAAGGGCGCAAAACCGGCGTGCTCGTGACTGCGTTGATGGCATACATGCTTTCGAGCGTCTGGCTTGCCACCTGACCGAGGCTTTCTCCTGTAAAAACGGCAAGCGCGTTATGACGTTCGCGCAGTTTGTCGGCGATCTGCAGCATCAGCCTTCTGGTCGCCGTCATGGAATAGTTTTCGGGAATCTGCTTTTGAATGAGCTCTTGGGTTTTCGTAAACGGAACGATATGAAGCTTGATGTCTCCGCCGAAAGCCGTAAGGCGTTTAGTGAGATCGATCACTTTTTGCTTGGCCCGCTCGCTTGTATATGGCGGGCTGAAAAAGTGAACGGCTTCGATCTCAAGCCCGCGCTTCATGGCATAGAATCCGGCAACAGGGCTGTCAATTCCGCCGGAAATCATAAGCATCGCTTTTCCTCCGCTTCCGACCGGCAGTCCGCCCGCACCTTTTTCATCCCGGAATGTCAAATACGTAGCATCTTCCCGAATTTCGATCCGCAAATGGATGTCCGGGGAGTGAACATCAACGGTAAGATCATCTGTGTTGCGCAAAATGTGTCCGCCGATTTCGGCATTCATCTCATTTGTATTTAATTCAAACTGCTTATAAGCCCTTTTCGTCGATACTTTAAAGGTATCTCCAGGCTTGTATTGTTCTTGAACAGACGCGAGCGCCGTCTCTTTAATGCTTTCCAGGTCTGTCCGGCATTTCACGGCAAGACTGAACGATTGGATGCCGAAAACGTTTTTCAGACGGGCCATTACGGCTTCCGCGTCTTCTCCGTTTAATACGAGAGTCATCCTGTCACGTGTTGACTCATAACGGACGTTGCGGAAATCGCGCAAGACCATTTTGATATTTCTTTTCAGGCGATCGACAAAAAGCTTTCTGTTCTTTCCTTTTGTTGAAATTTCGCCAAATCTGATTAAAATATAGTCTTCATTCATTGTCTCTCTACCTCATAATTCCTTTTAGTTTGTGTAAACTTTCTTTTAAGGCCGTCATAAACGGGCCGACAAGCTCCTGATTGTCCCGGTACGTCATGCTGATTCTGATGCTGCTTGCCGCTGCATCTTCACCTTTTCCCATTGCTAAAAGCACCTTGCTCGGCTTATGCTGTTTTGAAGAGCATGCTGATGTCGTCGATACGAAAATATCCCGCTCTTCTAGCATATGCAAAAGGACCTCGGCCTTCAATCCCGGCACGGAAAAATTAATGATATGCGGCGCGCTGTTTTCTTCCGGCGTATTTAATATAACACCTTTTAGCTCTTTTAGCTCCTTGATAAAAGCCGATTTTGCCGCCTTTATTTCTTCTATATAATGGTTATAATCCTGTTTTGACATATTGATCGCTTTTGCAAGCGTAACAGCGCCGGCGGTATTTTCAGTTCCGGCACGCCTGTTGTTCTGCTGTTCTCCTCCGGAAATCAAAGGAAAAAGCGAAATCCGTTCGTTCAGAATGAGCGCTCCTGTTCCTTTTAAGCCGTGAAATTTGTGGCCCGATATCGTACAAAGGTCAATGTCTGACCCGGAGATGTCCAGCGGAACCTTGTTAATGCCTTGAACGTGATCAACGTGAAAGTATGCCCTTGTGTTTTCTTTTACGATTTTGCCGATGTCTTCCACAGGCTGGATAACGCCTGTTTCATTGTTGACGTGCATAATGCTCACCAGAATCGTGTCTTTGCGGAGCGCTTGTTTCAGATCTTCAAGCGAAACAAATCCGCGGCCGTCGACAGGAAGATATGTAACCTCAAAGCCGAAAGCCGTCTTCAGCTGCTCCAAAGATTCCGTCACAGACGGGTGTTCAATGGAGGAAGCAATGATATGTTTTCCTTTTTGCATATGTGCCAAAGCAACGCCTTTCAACGCCATGTTGTTGGCTTCTGAAGCGCCTGACGTAAACACGATATCATGACTTTTTAGCGAAAGCGCCGTTTTGATCTGTTTCCGCGCTTCTGAAAGCAATTGATCCGCTTCAATGCCGTGGCGGTGCAGCGACGACGGGTTGCCGAAGAAGCGCTGATTTACTTGTTCATAAATTTGTAATAATTCAGGATATGGTTTTGTTGTTGAACTATTATCAAGATAAATCATGATCTACTCCTTTAAAAATGAACGTTCTTTTTCATGACTGTATATGTTATCATATCAACTTGTAATTGAAAATTAAAAATAAATGTTTGACTTCTCTGATTTTTAAAATATAATAGTCTTTGGACTTTTGTCATATTATATCACGAAAATAAATTGACAGAAAATTTAAACAAAAATCAGGAGGTTCTTTTTAATGAAAACTTCACTATCCGCTAAGGAAACGACGGCGATTGGACTTATGCTGTTCGCCCTCTTTTTCGGAGCGGGAAATATGATTTTTCCTCCCCAGCTCGGTCAAGCTGCCGGAGAGAATGTTTGGCCGGCTATCACCGGATTCTTGCTGACAGGCGTCGGTCTTCCGCTGCTCGGCGTCATCGCGGTTGCTCTAAAAGGAAGTGCAAAAGGCCTAGCTGACAAAGCCCATCCGGTCTTCGGCACGATATTAATCGTCAGCATTTATTTAACGATCGGACCTTTGTTTGCTATTCCGAGGACAGGAAATGTTTCATACGTCATAGCGGTGGAGCCGTTTTTAGGGAAACAGTCATCAAGTCTTTATCTGTTTATCTTTACCCTGATATTTTTCGGAATCACTTATTTCCTGGCTTTAAACCCAAGCAAGCTTGTTGACCGCATCGGTAAAATTTTAACACCGATATTATTGACTGTAATCGCGATATTAGTCATCAAAGCGTTTATCACCCCGATGGGCAGCATCGGATCTGTGACAGAGGCCTATCAATCCGCACCTCTGTTTGTCGGATTTTTAGAAGGGTATAAAACGATGGATGCGATCGCTTCAATCGTATTTGGAATTGTCGTTATTACCGCGATTAAAGACCGCGGCGTTACAAATCCAAAGTCAATCGCCGCTTCATGCATCAAAGCGGGGATAGTCGCTGCAGTCGGTCTCGGACTCGTTTATGTTTCTCTCGCTTATTTAGGGGCGACAAGTGTTGAAACCGTCGGTTCGCTCAACAACGGCGGCGAAATATTGTCCAAAGCTTCCGCGTATTTGTTCGGCTCGCTTGGAAATGCCGTACTCGGTATCGCGATCTTGTTCGCCTGCCTGACGACGAGCGTCGGACTCGTTTCTTCTTGCGGAGAGTATTTTTCAAAGCTGATTCCGAAGCTTTCTTACAAAGCTGTTGTCATCATCGTGACGCTTTTCAGCCTTGTGATTGCCAATTTCGGATTGACAGAAATCATCTCGTTTTCAGTACCGATTCTGTCGGCGATTTATCCGCTTGCGATCGTCGTCGTATTGCTCTCATTCATTGACAAGCTGTTTGCTGAACGGCGCGAAGTCTATATCGGCGCCCTTATCCCGACTGGAATTTTAAGCATCATCGACGGATTAAACGCGGCGAAAATTCCGCTGGGTCCGGTTAACGATATCTTAAAAGCGAACATCCCGCTGTTCAGCATGGGTGTCGGCTGGGTCATTCCGGCTGTTATCGGCGCGGTGATCGGTTACATTGTGACGTTTTTTATCGCTTCGCCGAAAGACAAATTAAAGAAAGTCAGCTGATCTTTGCTAAAAACCGGCTCTGTTTTTAAACAGGGCCGGTTTTTTTATCTTTTCATTGCAGCTTTAGACAAAAAAACCCGACACGCCTCTTCACGTGCCGGGTTTTTGTTCTATTCAGGCTGCTTCGCGTCCGCTACAAGCCGGGCCACTGCTCCCGGCGACGCTTTTTCCACCGCTCTGGCGGCAATGTCGTAAGCCTCTTCATACTGATATGCGTAAAAACTGTTCTCTGCTTCTTTCAGCTGTTCAGAAAGAATCCGGTCCTGGCTTCTGAATCGGTTGCCATATTGGATGATGCGTTCGATCAGCAAAACCATTTCAACCAGTTCATCCGTCTTTGTTTTCACTTCTGTGACAAGCTGTTCCGCCTCTTGAAGGCGTTCGTTCACCGCATCCATGTTCAGCGGCAGCTCATTCAGCTGTTCTGTCACCTTCTGCACAGTCGTCTGCGACTGCCGGATTTTTTCGGTTATGGCCTCCGGAATGCCTGGAACATTGCTTTTCTCCAGGCTCCGCGCAGTATCCTTGATCGTCTGCTTCAATTGCTTGAGAAGCTCTCTTGCCTGAAGCTCTTCTTTTCTCAGCATTTGCAGCATGTCCCTGTATTCGTCATGCTCCCGTTGAGCGGCTTCCATCTGCTTTTCGATATCCGCAAGCTCTTCTTTTAACAGCGAGTAGGCGACATGTTTCTGATCAAGCCTTTCTTTCACTTGTTCGAACTGCTTTTCGATCATTTCAAGGCGCTTTTCGTATGACTGCTGTTTCTCCAGTTCTCCGGTTGTCAGTCTGTAGCCTTTCTTGACGAGCTCGGTTTCAGCTTCAGTATCCTTTTTGGAGGCTTCAAGCTTTTCCAATGCAGCGGCAAGCTCAGGCACTTTTCCCAAAATTTCCTGCCCTGCTTCGACTTCATGCTCCAGCTGGTTATACAGCGTCTGGATCGTTTCATCAATCATCTGCACGATTGCGGCGGCTTCTTCTAAATCAAGTTCGTCCAAAAGCGCACCTTCAGCGCGCTTCAATTCTTTCAAAAGGTTTTCGAGCTCCTTCTCCACTTGAATATGATCGAGTTTGTATCCTTTATCGATCATTTCCTGATAGCCGGCTTTCAATTTGGCGAGTTCCTGCGGAACGGTCTGCTTGCAGCTTGCAAGCAGTTTCGGCACATCGTCTATGTATGATTGAAGCCCTTCAAGCAAACGGTCTTGGGCAAGCAGCACCTTTCTGGCTTCTATATAATTTCCGCCTTCTGTTTCCTCTTCAAACTGTTTAATGCCTTCCCACACGGTATCGAGGTCGGCTTCAATTTTCTCATAAAGGTCTCCGTACAGGTGGCTGTATGCCAAAAGGTTTTTCCGCACTTTTGTATACCGTTCTTTTACCTCTTCGATTTCTTTGCGGTTCTGCTCTTCGCTCGAGACAAGATCGGCGATTTCCTTTAAGATGTCTTCAATGTTGGATTCAGCCGCTGATAAAAGATTCTCAATATGCGCGAGCACCTGTTTCGATTTTTGAAAACGGTATTTGTCGGCGCAATCCTCGGCTTCAAACAGAAGCTCTTCGACTTTGGGCATATGCGAGGTGACGATTTCATCCCATTCCCGGCGCCACCTTTCAAAGAATTCCTCAGTCTGCCCCGTCATTTTCAGATGCTTGATTTTTGACATCTCTTCCACGATCGATCGGTTCATGATTTCAATTTTCCAAGCTTCTAAACGGTCGATCTCTTTATATATATTTTTTCTGAATAAGTAGCCCGTAGCGAATAAGATTAAAAATAACGCCAGTAAGCCAATGACAAACTCCATAATGAGCCCCCTTGCTGTTTATCTGTTCTGTCAGGGTATGATATTTGAAATTGTTATGTAAAAATGAAGTTAAACTATCGTTTTCATTGTTCTTATGATACCATGTAACCAACATTTTTTGAGCAGAATTTTTAATTTTTTTACATCAAAGTGACAACATCTGACTATTTTTTTATGGGGTGACATCATGCTGAAACGAGACGGTCATGTTCATTCTCCTTTTTGTCCGCACGGATCAAAAGACGAATTCAGATATTATATAGAAGAATTATGCAAAAAAGGCTTCCGATCCGTATCCTTCACCGAGCATGCGCCGCTTCCGCCTTCATTCATGGATCCGACTCCGGAGAAAGACAGCGCCATGCCGATCTCCGAGCTGGACCGCTATATTGAACGGCTGACCGATCTGAAGGAAGAATACAAAGGACAGCTCGACGTTTTGATCGGTCTTGAAGTCGATTATATCCGCGCCTTTGAACACGAAACGAAAGCTTTTCTCGATCAATACGGCACGCATCTTGACGACAGCATTCTTTCCGTTCATTTTTTGCCTGCCGGATCTACGTACATCTGCCTTGACTACGATGAAAAAGCGTTTCAGCAGCTGATCGGCTGCTACGGCAGCACAGAACAGGTCTATCTCGCCTATTATGACGAAATTTATTCTTCCATTGTATCACCGCTGGGAGCATTTAAGCCAAAACGAATCGGCCACATCACGCTTGCGAAAAAATTTGTGAAGCTGTTTCCGTATACGTTGTCAGAAAGCGTCAGAAAATCGGTCTCCTCCTGTCTGGATGAAGCCGCAAAGCGCGGGTTCGAACTTGACTTTAATACGTCCGGCCTCCGCAAGCCTTATGCAGGCGACGTCTATATGGAAGAATGGATGATAAAAGAAGCGGAACAAAAAAACATCCCGCTTGTCTTTGGGTCAGACGCCCACCAAGCAGAGGATGCCGGATTTGGTTACGAACATTTTGAGAGCCGCTTTGCTAAATAACGGCGGCTTGCCGACCTTCTCTGTACAACAGACTGAGAAGCCATGTTTTGACTTCCTTGTAATACGCCTGATAAAAGTACGGCTCGTGCGGCTGTACATAAAGCACTTCTGAAATATATTGAGGCTGCAGATAAGGCATCATTAAAAGCGACTTCAGCTGAATCATAAAATGGGATAGGGGAAAACGGGAAAATTCGTTGTCCTCATTTCCCTTTTCAATGATCAGATGGAGAATGTACTTTTCTTTTGTTAAATATGTCGACATCACTTCACGATTCAGTGTGGAATCGATCGTGACTTCGCGATAAACAAACCGAGTTAATTGACGGTGCTCATGCTGATACGATAGAATATCAAAAACCAATTGAAGAAGGCAATCCGTTGCACCTGCATCCTGAAGGCGTTCATAACCCTTTTCAAGGACTCTTAAATAACCTTCATAAAAACGGGATACTAAATGCTCCATTAAACCGCCTTTTCCATTAAAATAATAGGAGATGTGGGCGACATTGACATTGGCTGCTCGGGCAATTTCGCGGACTGATGTTCCTGAAAAACCTTTTTGGTTGAACAGCTCCACGGCAGATTCGATGATCCTGTCCTTCGTGGTTGAAATAGCGTTTGATCCCATCTTGTTTCACCCCTTCTTACTTAAAACAATTCCACTTGAAGCGGAATTGTTCCTGTAAAAAGTGCTCGACAAATAGCATCACGGCAAGCGTGTTTTTGCCATTTCAAAGAAAAAGCGAGGGAAATTATCATGTTTCATGTCGAAAAAACAGAAGGCAGCAAAGAAAAAAAATACGAGCTTCTCCTCAAACAGATCGATGCGCTGACAGAAGGCGAACCTGATATGATCGCCAATACAGCAAACGCCTCCGCTCTTCTGTATCAATCATTGGAAGACATCAACTGGGCGGGTTTTTATTTTGCCAAAGACGGCGAGCTTGTGCTCGGGCCGTTCCAGGGACTTCCTGCATGCGTAAGAATCCCGTTCGGGAAAGGCGTCTGCGGCACCGCTTATACAAACGGCCGGGTTGAGCGCGTTGAAGATGTGAACGCGTTCCCCGGACACATTGCGTGTGATGCAGCATCCCAATCCGAAATCGTAGTTCCGCTTGAAGTTGACGGGAACATCATCGGAGTGCTCGATATCGACAGCCCGATTAAAAACCGCTTCGATGAAACGGATGAGTATTATTTGAAAAAGTTCACAGAGAAGCTTGGAGAGCGTTTAAGCGAAAAGAGCCGGTAAATCCGGCTCTTTTTTAATGTGTCATAAACCTGTTTTTCCCGTTCCGCTTTGCATTGTACAGCGCGACATCCGCCTCTTTAAAAAGGCAGGTTAAAGATTTCGGATGATCCTGAGACCAATGGGATACCCCGCACGAAATCGTCACCTTCGGATCAGTGCATTCCCTCACAAGCGTAATCAGCCTCTCAGCAAGCATTTCACCGGCGTTCAGCCCTGCTTTCGGCAAGTATACCGCAAGCTCTTCTCCTCCCCATCTTGCTGCGACGTCCTCGTCGCGGATGTTTCGCTGGATCACCCGGGCGACTTGAATGAGAATATCATCGCCTTTCTGATGGCCGTACGTATCGTTAATCTGTTTAAAATCATCAATATCAATCAATACGAGCACGCCGCTCTCATCCGCTTTCATACTGTACCCGATTTTTTCATCGAAATAGCTTCTCGAGTAAAGCTCTGTCAAACGGTCTGTTTGAACAAGATACTTCAGCCGGTCGCGCAGCATCAAATTCGACACGGCGAGCGTGGAATGCCTGATCAGCGTCTGAAACAGCTTAAACATTTCAAATGAAAAGGAGCAGACGTTTTTTTTCAACACGATGACAAATCCTTTGTTTTCATTATTCTCAAGCATCGGAACGCCCATTAATGAAGCATAACCTTCATTTCCAAAAAACGAAGAACCGTTTCCGACAAACACCCCGTTTTCCTCTGAAATCTTTTCTTTAACATAGCAGATGTATGGAAGGGCCGCATCCGTCTGAAAAAAACTTGTGCTTCCCGGCAGCAGGGTGTCCTCGCCCAAGTGATTTTTATAAAAAAAGCCCACTTCTTCGGCGCCAAATGAACTGATCAGCCTTTCGGACAAGCTCTTCATCATATCCGGGAGGCGTTTCGTCCGGTTCAGCTGATGCGATGTTTCATTAATCAGCTCCAAATTTGAAATCATATTCTGCGATTGTTCGTAAAGCCGCGAATTTTCAAATGCTTTCCCTGCCGCATTCGAAATAATGCAAATATCCGCTGCCATATCGGCAGCGCCTGGTCCATAAGCTTTCAAAACGCTATACGTTCCCTGTCGGCCTTTAATCGGAATGTATACTTCCTCTTCATTTTTGCTCTTCACCTGTCCTGATAAGTATGCCTCCAAGGCAAAAGAATCGGTCGATTCGCTTTGCACATCCAACTCTATCGCTGGAAGGTTGATGTACTGATCCTGATCGGATGACAAGAAAATGCAATATGTGAAAAAAGGAAAAACATCCCTTAAACTTTCGAGCATTGTCTTGAGCACCTGTCCCTGATCCATCAGCTCATGCAGCAGCTCCGTCTTTTCAAAAATCTTTGTTTTCTCGAGCTCATCACGAAATAATGCATCAAGCTCCAGACAATGCATTAAAAACAGGCGGATGGATTCAGCAAGACGTTCCGGTACTTTATGATTCTTTTGACACAAAAGTTCTATATATTTGCTGTTTTCTTCTATTGTTATAATGATATAATAATCATTAACTCGGCTGATCTGGCCGCTTTGGCCGTTCGCTCCCTGCGGTCTTGAAGAAGGACGCAATGTAAGAGAAATAAACGAAAAAAATGACTCTGCTGCCGCTTTTAGCCAGGCAACAGAGTCATCGTACGAGACGGCCGGCTTTTTTAAAAGAAATTGGAACAGCTTCTGATGAAAAGACAGATATAGGTCTTCAGTTTGTTTATTCATGGTCATCACCTTAAAAAATCCGTTTTGTGTATTTTATTTTCCTGATTATATCATAAAAAAACAGGACTTTATACTTATTAACGATTTGTGCTCTTTGGGACAGTCCATGAATGGTTGACTTTGCACAGCGGACATTATATAATCTTCTTTGTGTGAAATAATGCAGCCTTTTTGTTCTGCTTCTGTGTTTCATTTTGTTCCTTATCTATTAAGGTGTATCGTGTAACTCTTTGCTGCTGGAGCGAGGATACATGAATACAAAATGGACATGGCTGAATTGAACAGATGGGTTTTATTTTCACAAAAATAAAACCAAAGGAGGAGTCACATTATGGCTCGCTATACAGGTCCAAGCTGGAAATTATCCCGCCGTTTAGGCATCTCTTTGAGCGGTACGGGTAAAGAATTAGAAAAACGTCCTTACGCACCAGGTCCCCACGGTCCGGGACAGCGTAAAAAACTATCAGAATATGGTTTGCAATTGCAAGAAAAGCAAAAGCTTCGCCATATGTACGGTGTGAACGAACGCCAATTCCGCAACCTTTTTGACAAAGCTGCGAAAATGGCTGGTAAACACGGTGAAAACTTCATGATTCTTCTTGAAGCACGTCTTGACAACATCGTTTACCGTCTTGGCCTAGCGCGCACTCGCCGCCAAGCACGCCAATTGGTAAACCACGGTCACATTCTTGTTGACGGAAGCCGCGTTGACATTCCGTCTTACCAAGTTAAACCTGGCCAAACGATTTCACTTCGTGAAAAATCTCAAAACCTTTCTGTCGTTAAAGAAGCGGTTGAAGTGAACAACTTCGTTCCTGAATACCTGACTTTTGACGCTGAAAAGCTTGAAGGTTCACTAACTCGCCTTCCAGAGCGTTCTGAGCTTCCTGCTGAGATCAACGAAGCATTGATCGTTGAGTTCTACTCTCGTTAATAGAAAATGCTCTTTAAAGAGTATTTCTCGAACCCCAAGAAACCAAGGTTTCTTGGGGCTTTTATACTTGCTAAAAAACAGTGTTTTAGCTCCTGCTTTTTAGTCTCCGGGGATTTTAAGTTAAAGAAGGCATGAAAAAGTGAGGAAGCTTTTAAAAAGCCAGACCACGGAGGAAGAAACAAACACATAAAGATCTTTTTAATGTAAAGTTACAGCTCAAGAGAGGAGTAACTGTTAATTGTCAAAAAATAAAGCTCTCCTTTTATAAGAGAGCCTTACTTAACTTATCGAGTCCACTTGCTTGAATACACTGTTTGCATTAATTCTGAATGCTTCCAATTATTATAAAGTTTAACCTTTACTCGGGTAGAGGCAGACTTTTTGGCGATATTTGAAAATGTAACGTTTAGTTTTTTACCATATTCTGCATCACCAGAAGCGGTATCAATCGTTTTCCAAGAGCCACCTGTGTAGCGTTGCAGATATAATTTGCAATATGCTGCAGTACCCCAAGTGCCAACTCTACCTAACTCAACTGTAGCATATACGTTTATATAATTTTCAGATGTATGGATATAAGACTTTGCATCCCCAATACCCGAATGATATGTAAAGCTCGTTGTTTTGCTTACAGCCTCTGCCGTCTTGCCAGTTCCCATAAAAATAAATCCAAATACCATGATACCGACAAAAGCTAATAACGTAATTTTTTTCATAAATGAACCCCTCCATTAAATATAAATATTGTAAAATAAAAGATATATATCCATCTTAAACCCTTGAAACTACTATTTCAAGGGTTATATTTTGATTGTCTCCTGTGTTAAATACTATGATGTCCGGCTGATGTGCAGCGATTTTTTCCAGGACACCTTCACACCAAACCGTACCCCCTTCTACAAACAGCGTTTTCTCTTTTGAGTGCTTAAAGACAACGCCGTACACTTCTCCGGCAAATTTAATATCTCTCCTCTCCCATGCTCGCCTTTTGCCTTCTTGAACCCATCAAACACTGTTCTTTTGTTAGAACCTCTATATTTTGAAAACCGGCTTTTCTCACTTCCTCAGCATTTGCTTCATTTCAGACAAACAGTTTAATTTCTATCGGCAACAGATCCTAGATCTTTGGCAGCATCGTCAAAGTGATCAAATGCAGATAAGGGACGATAACTGCGTCTGTATTCTTGACGAGTTCGTCGATTGGCACAGGCAGAGTGACCAAAGTGTGTTTTGATCTTGTTTTGTTGAATCCGGAAAAGGAGGGCAAATGACTTTCTCAGCCAACATCAAATCTATTAGTAATGTTTTGCCGGTTATACCTTTCCTTTTATTTACGATCAGTTTACACTATGACCGCTCATCATTTAAATAGATATAATCAAGTCTTATTAGCGTTTGTTTGAAAAACATCGAGAGGATCTAGGATAATATACAAATATAGGAAAATAATAGAGGTGATTCAAGAACAACCGGATGACCATGAAGGAATTAGGAGAATAAGTACGTTTGACAGAGCAGGCGCCTTCATCAAGGGTTGCTAAATTAAAGGATCAAAGAGTGATTGAAGGTATACCATAAGGGTGGATCAAGTTAAACTCGAGTGTTTTATTCACGCTTTTTTTAATATCTATACAAAAGGCGCTTATCATAACTTCCTGTCATTCAAAACTAGAAAATCAGCGGGGACTCTCGAATGCAAGTTTCCTCCAAATCAACTGTTGGATCAATTTTTACAATTTTAAACCATCATACAAATTATAAACTGTCGATCGTGACTCATCAAACGGACGTGTGAAGAATTTACCGTCCGCTTTTTTATAAAAAAAAGGGCCCTAAAGACCCTCTACTTCAGCCGCTTTGCTGCATTTTCCGTCTGATTCAATTGATTGTATCCGTCAGCCGACTGCTGCACCTCTTGTTTTCGTTCCGTTTCCAGCTGCTTGTGGTAATCTTCCATAAATTTTTCTTTGGCTGCAATGAACAGGTTCATGCTACATTCCTCCCTCTTCAACGATGGAAACGCTTTACCTATTACATCTATATTTTTGACATTTCCTGAATGAACATACATAAAACATACGGACACAAAAAAACCCTTGCCAAATGGCAAGGGTTCGCTGATTACTTATAAGTCAGCAGGAAGTATTTCTTTTTACCGCGACGGATGACGGTAAACTGTCCTTCGATGCGGTCATCGCCGGTGAGGACGTCCGCAACATCGGTGCGGCGTTCGCCGTTAACATATACCGCACCATTCGTGATGTCTTCGCGCGCCTGGCGTTTGGATGGAGACAGCTTTGATTGGACGAGCACCTCAACAAGAGGCAGTTCATCCGCTTTCTCGAGTTCCATGGAAGGAACCCCTTTAAAGCCGACCTTCACTTCTTCAGCAGTCAGTTGTTTAATATCTCCGCTGAAGAGTGCTTTTGAGATGTTGACGGCCTGCTCAAACGCTTCACGGCCGTGTACAAGTACGGTCACTTCTTCGGCAAGGCGTTTTTGCGCTTCGCGTTTTTCAGGCGCTGTCTCTGTTTTTTCAGCGAGATCTTCGATTTCTTCTTTGGACAAGAAAGTGAAGTATTTTAAGTATTTCACGACATCCCTGTCGTCGGTATTGATCCAGAACTGATAAAACTCATATGCCGACGTCTTCTCTTTATCAAGCCAGATCGCGCCGCCTTCCGTTTTTCCGAACTTTGTGCCGTCTGCTTTTGTCACAAGCGGAATCGTCAATCCGAAAGCTTTTGCATTCTCTTCAGATTTGCGGATAAGCTCGAGGCCTGACGTGATATTGCCCCACTGGTCGCTTCCGCCGATCTGCAGCTTGCATTCCTGGTTTCTGTACAAATTCAAGAAATCGAGAGACTGCAGGATCATGTAGCTGAACTCAGTATAAGATATGCCCGTCTCGATTCTGGAGCTTACCGTATCTTTGGCAAGCATGTAATTGATTCCGAAGTTTTTGCCGACATCGCGCAAGAAATCAATGACGTTCATTTTGCCGATCCAGTCATAGTTGTTCGCCATGATCGCCGGATTCTCATCAGCTTCAAAATCAAGGAAACGCGAAAGCTGGTTTTTGATTTTCTGTGACCATTCGCGGACGATTTCTTCAGTGTTCAGTGTCCGCTCCGCTTTCTTTCCGCTCGGGTCGCCGATCAGGCCAGTCGCTCCGCCTACGAGCGCAATCGGACGATGTCCGGCCAGCTGGAAGCGGCGAAGCATTAAAATCGGCAGCAGGTGTCCGATATGCAGACTGTCAGCTGTCGGATCAAATCCGGAGTATAAGCTGATGTTCTCTGAATCCAGCAGTTCTCTCAAGCCTGCTTCATCGGTTTGCTGCTGAATCAGTCCCCTGAAGGACAAATCATCAAGTAAGTGTGTCATCATCATTTAGCTCCTTTTTTCCAAAAATAAAACGCCCCTTCGCAAAAACGAAGGGACGATAAAAATCGCGGTACCACCCTGCTTAAAAGAACGCATGGCCGCGCTCTTTTCACTCTCATTGATAACGGAAAAGCTTCCGTTCTTCTGCTACACAAAGCCCGGGAGGCTTTTTTCGCAAAAGCGGTTCGTGAGTGTAATTCAAACCATCCATATGTGCTGATTTTCACCGGCCATCAGCTCTCTAAGACAGGGAAGGATGCGTTCTACTGATCTCAGTCTTCACCTTTTGAATATTCGACTAAATCTTTTTTAACATAATATTTTTGCATTGTCAATGAGACATCAGTCTTCCATCGATGAGAGATCGCCTGCCGGAAGGTTCAGCTCCCATGCTTTCAGGACGCGTCTCATGATCTTTCCGCTTCTTGTTTTCGGCAGTTTATCCTTGAATTCGATCTCCCTTGGCGCGGCGTGCGCGGCCAAACCTTGTTTCACGTACTGCCTGATTTCTTCTTTTAACGAATCTGAAGGTTCATAACCGTCCCTCAAAGCGATGAACGCTTTAATAATTTCACCGCGGACGGGATCCGGTTTGCCGATGACGCCTGCTTCAGCGACAGCTTGATGCTCAACAAGCTTGCTTTCGACTTCAAACGGGCCGACGCGCTCGCCCGATGTCATGATGACATCGTCGATCCGTCCCTGGAACCAGAAGTATCCGTCTTCATCCATGTAGGCGGAATCCCCTGATACATACCAATCCCCCGGCATAAAATAGGAGCTGTATTTTTCAGGATTGTTCCAGATCGAATGCATCATCGACGGCCAGCCTTTTTTAATGGCGAGATTCCCCATTCTGTAGGGAGGCAGTTCATTTCCCTGGTGATCGACGATTGCAGCCTCTACGCCTGGAATCGGTTTGCCCATCGATCCCGGTTTAATTTCCATGCACGGGTAATTGCAGATGAGCTGCGCTCCTGTTTCGGTCATCCACCATGTATCATGAATCCGGTTGCCGAAGACTTTATGCCCCCATCTGATGACTTCAGGATTTAACGGCTCCCCTACGCTTAAAATATGCCGTAATGAGCTCAGATTATATTTGTTCACGAGATCGTCGCCAGCACCCATCAGCATCCGAAAAGCCGTTGGCGCGCTGTACCATACCGTCACTTCCATTTTTTCAATCGTTTCGTACCATGCTTCTGGACTGAACCTGCCGCCTACGACGACATTCGTTGCTCCATTCAGCCACGGACCGAAGATCCCGTAAACCGTTCCGGTAACCCAGCCTGGATCAGCCGTACACCAATAAATGTCATCGTCGTGCAGATCAAGAACCCATTTGGCTGTTTGATAATGCTGAATCATTGCTTTGTGGACGTGGAGAACCCCTTTTGGCGCGCCGGTCGAACCCGAAGTATAGTGAAGCAGCATCCCGTCTTCCTGATCCATCCATTCAATCTCAAGATCAGTGTCTGCTTCAGCCGCTTTCGCGTAATAATCGATGACAGATCCTTCTTCCTTTATGCCTTCTCCAACGACAATGATTGATTCAAGATCCGGAAGTTCGGCGGCCGGCACCCGTTCAAGCAATTCCGGTGTCGTCACGATGACCTTCGCTCCGCTGTTTGCAAGCCTGTCTTTGACAGCGCCTTCCATAAATGCTTCAAACAACGGCCCGACGATCGCTCCCAATTTGACAGCGCCGAGAAGAATAAAATAAAGCTCAGGTGATCTCGGCATAAAAACAAACACACGGTCTCCCTTTCCCACATTCGCATGCTGCTTTAAGACATTCCCGGCTTTATTCGTTTCATTTTTCATCTCTCTGAAGGTGTACTTTTCTTCGCGGACCGGATCTTTGTAGTAAAATGCCACTTTATTTTTCAAATTTGACTCAGCGTGGCGGTCGATCGCTTCATAAGCTGCATTGATTTTTCCCGTTTTGTGCCATGAAAAATGTTTTTCGGCATCCTTCCAGTCAAATGATCGGTATGCTTCATCATAGTCTTTCAAGTTGTAGTTTCCCGTTTCTGCTGGCAACGCTTTCAATTCCATGCCCATCCCCCTTTGTTCGCTCATCAAAATATATTATAGTATAGATTTTTTATTTTCTCAATTTTTAAAAAACACTCTCCCACCCTATGAAAACGCTTAATATTTTGGTATGTTATGTATAAAAGACTTCAACTAAGATGTAAGGCGGTGGATACGTGGAGCATCACAAAACTTATCATGCCAAAGAATTGCAGACCGAGAAAGGCTCAGTGCTGATAGAGGGCCCTATCAGTCCCGAAAAACTCGCACAATATGAATTTCACGACGAGCTTACAGCCTTTCGCCCATCTCAAAAACAACATGAAGCATTAATCGAAATCGCCGGGCTTCCCGAAGGACGGATCATCATCGCCCGTTTCCGGCAAACCATTGTCGGCTATGTGACATATGTTTATCCAGACCCGCTTGAAAGATGGTCTGAAGGAAACATGGAAAATTTAATTGAGCTTGGAGCCATCGAAGTCATTCCGGTGTTCAGGGGTCACTCTGTCGGGAAGACGCTGCTTGCGGTGAGCATGATGGATCCGCAGATGGAAAAATATATCATCATCACGACTGAATATTACTGGCATTGGGATCTAAAGGGGACTAATAAAGATGTTTGGGAATACAGAAAGATGATGGAGAAAATGATGAATGCCGGAGGGCTTGTCTGGTTTGCGACAGACGATCCGGAAATCAGCTCCCATCCCGCCAACTGTTTAATGGCCCGCATCGGAAAAGAGGTCAGTCAGGAGTCGATCGAGCGTTTTGACAGACTCAGATTCCACAATCGTTTTATGTATTAAGGGAGCAAAGGGGACCTGAATATGATTGTTGAAAAAATCATGAAACGGGATGTTGTGACACTTTCCAGAACGGATACGATTGAAGAAGCGATCAAACGCATGCGTACATTTCACATTAAACACCTTCCCGTCATCAATGAACGGGGAACGGTCATAGGCATTGTCACGGACAGGGATGTCAAAACAGCAAGTCCGAGTATTTTTGCCCAAAATAGATCTCACGAAGATTTAAAAAAGCCGGTGGAACTGATTATGTCAAAAGAAGTGATCACCGGTCACCCGCTTGATTTTGCCGAAGAAATATCAGCCGTTTTTTTCGAACACGAAATCGGCTGCCTTCCGATCGTAAAAAACGGGAAGCTTGTCGGCATTGTGACAAAATCCGATTTGCTGCATACGTTCGTCCAACTGACAGGAGCCCATTTTCCAGGCTCCCAAATCGAAATCAAAACCGATCATATCGCCCGAAGCCTCGCTGATATCAGCGCCATTTTCAGCAGGCGCCAAATCGCCATATTGAGCGTGCTCGCATATCCCGGTGATGAAGATGATTCAAAAATACTCGTGTTTCGCGTTCAAACGATGAATCCCGCCTCTATCATCAAAGACGTGAAGTCCAAAGGGTATCAGGTTCTTTGGCCGGCTGTTCAAAGGGATTTGCCATGAAGGACAGCGTATTTATTTTTTCTCCCTCTTATCAAACTTATCAATTTCATCAAGATCACCCGTTTAATCAGCTGCGCGTCTATGTAACATACGATCTTTTGAATACGGTCGGCGCATTTGAACCGGGAGAAACGATTGCTCCGCGCATAGCGACAGAAGCCGAGCTCGGCCTTGTTCACACAGGCGATTATATCAGGGCCGTCCAGCTTGCAGGGGCGGGAAAACTTCCGGCAGCCGAAAGCGAAAACTACGGGCTTGGAACAGAAGATACCCCTGTCTTTGCCGGGATGCACGAAGCCGCCTCCCTTTTGGTGGGCGGAACACTGACAGCGGCAGACTATGTCATGACGGGCAAAGCGAGACACGCCCTCAATCTCGGAGGCGGGCTTCACCACGGGTTCAGAGGAAGAGCTTCAGGATTTTGCGTCTATAACGACAGTTCTGTTGTGATACGATATTTGCAGAAAAAATATCATGCGAAGGTTTTATATATTGATACGGACGCCCACCACGGCGACGGGGTGCAGTTTACGTTTTATGATGATCCTTCCGTGTGCACCGTCTCCATTCATGAAACCGGCCGCTACCTTTTCCCGGGAACGGGGCAGGTTCAGGAAAGAGGTCATGGCGAAGGCTACGGCTATGCTTTTAATATCCCGCTCGATGCCTTCACAGAAGATGAATCTTTTCTTGATTCCTACCGGACGGCTGTTTCTGAAATAGCCGAGTTTTTCAAACCGGACGTTATTTTGTCGCAAAACGGAGCTGATGCGCATTACTATGATCCGCTGACACATTTGTGCACGACGATGAAGATTTACGAAGAGATTCCAAAGCTCGCTCACGAACTTGCACACACCTATTGCAACGGAAGATGGATCGCTGTCGGCGGAGGCGGGTATGACATTTGGCGCGTCGTACCGAGGGCATGGGCAAGAATCTGGCTTGAAATGAAAGGAATGAAACCTGAGGATAAGATGCCTGAAAAATGGCTGAAAAAGTGGGGCAAACAGGCATCTGTCCGGCTTCCTGCCAACTGGTCCGACCCGGGAGATTTGTATCCTCCGATTCCAAGAAAAGCCGAAATAACGGAAAAAAACGCCCAAACCGTTGCCAAAGCTCTTTATCCGATTCGCTCTGCTAAGCGCGCCACTTAATGCGAAAAATCCCGGCGCACAGAAAAAGGCCTTGCTTTTATGCAAGACCTTGCTTTCTTCTCACTTATTTTTTTGCGATGACAATTTCGACGCGCCTGTTTTTCTTCATATGGCTCTCTGTGCGGTTGTCCTTGACCGGTTTTGTATCGGCATAACCGATGGCAAGAAATCGTGAAGAATCGAGCTTCTCTTTCGACGTAAAGTAGCCGATCACAGTGCTCGCCCTTGCCGCAGAAAGCTCCCAATTGGATGGAAAACGGTAAGTTGAAATCGGGCGGCTGTCCGTATGCCCCTCCACACGGATCGGGTTGGACACTGATTTGAGAAGGACGGCGATTTTATGCAAAAGCGGGTGAGCCTGGTCTTTCAGATCCGCTTTTCCTGAATCAAACAAAACCGCTTCCTGAAGGACGAGGATGACGCCCCGTTCGTCACGCTTGGCCGCAATCAAACTTGACAGTTCATTTTTTTCAATATAGTCGTTGATTTTCTTTAATAAATCATCTTGGCTTTTAGCCGTTTTTTCAGCCTTCTGATCGTCCGCGTTTTCTTTTTTCAGCTCTGCGGCGGATTTGCCGTCGGCCCTGTCTTGAAATGAACCGACTGCTGCTTTAAATTTGTTTAAATCGATTTGCGACATCGAAAACAGTAAAATAAAGAACACGAGGATGAGCGTGATCAAATCCGAAAACGTGATAATCCAGTTTGACGATTTGCGACCCTGCTCGCGCTTCCTTCGTTCATGTCTAAGCTTCATGAGCTCTGCCCTTTTGTTTTACATGATCCGCCCGCTTTTTTGCCCATTCTTCTTTTGAACTGAAAACGACAAGCTGACTTTCCAGATTTCGCGGATTTCGTCCCGACTGGATGCCGATGATGCCTTCGATCATGACCTGCTTCTTAAAGATTTCATTCTCCGTCTTTTCTTCAAGCTTTGCGGCGATCGGTATAAACAGCATGTTGGCTAATAGGGATCCGTAAAGCGTCGTCAAAAGAGCGATCGCCATATTCGGACCGAGCGTTTCCGGCTTGTTCAGGTTTTTGAGCATCATGACGAGCCCGACAAGGGTTCCGATCATTCCCCATGCAGGGGCAAATTCCCCCGCTTTTTCAAAGATCCTTCTTCCCTTTCTGTGCCTTTCTTCCATCGCGGCGATTTCCGAGTTCATCACATTGCGAATCGTCTCCTCATCCCATCCGTCGATGGCAAGAAGCAGACCTTTTTTCAAAAACGGGTCTTTCATTTCATTGACATTGGCGTCCAATGATAAAATTCCTTGTTTGCGCGCCTGTTCAGACAGGCTGACAAAGGTTTTGACCAAGTCGCGCACATCGTCTTCTTCCGAAATAAAGACCTGCTTCAGCACAGCCGGCGCTCTTTTTAAATCTTTCGGGGAAAAGCTGATGAAAACAGCTGCACACAATCCGCCCGTCACGATAAAGAAAGACGTCAAATCGATAAACGAATAAAAACCGGAAAGCCCCGCTCCAGAGACAACGCCGATTACTAAAATGAAAATACCCAAAATCAAACCAACCGGTGTCAGATAATCAAATCGTTTCATTTTTTCATAATCTCTCCAGCTCAAGGAAAAGAAAGCAAGCAATTCACGAAAAAAGCTGTGAACACTTGCTTTCTTTCTCGTTTATTTAATCATGATCATTTTGTTGATTGTCTGAGTTCAATGCGATGCGGCAGCTGGACAATATGCTCTTCGACTTCCTCTTTGTTCATCAGCTTTGTCAGAAGTCTCATCGCTACGGCACCGATATCATACGTCGGCTGGACGACAGTCGACAGCTGCGGCCGAACCATTAATGAAAGCCTTGTATTGTCAAAGCCGATCACTTCAAGGTCATCCGGAATAGCCAGTCCTTTATCCTGTGCTGCGTGAATAACACCGAGCGCCATTTCGTCTGTCGCTGACAGGACGGCCGTCGGTTTTTCATCAAGCTTCATGAGCGCCTCCAGCGCTTCCATTCCTGAATCGTACGTATAATCGCCTTCTGCTACATACTCTTCTTTAAATTGCAGCCCCTTATCCTCAAGGGCTCTTTTAAAGCCTTGAAGTTTTTTCGCTTGATTGACCGGCTCAGTCATCGGTCCTGATACAAACGCAAGGCGCTTATGGCCTTTTTCAATCAGCATGGTAGCCGCATCATAAATCGCCTGTTCATAATCGATCGCAACCGACGGCGTTTCCCCTTTTTCTTCAACAGATGCCGCAAGCACGATCGGAACCGGTGACCGCTTAAACTCCTCCACATGCTCCTCAGTGACATTTCCGCTCATAAAGACGATACCGTCAACTTGCTTTCCTAGCATCGTATTCAAAAGATGCAGTTCTTTGTCCATATTCTGGTCGGAGTTACTCAAAATAATATTGTACTTGTACATCGTTGCGATATCTTCGATTCCCCTCGCCAGCTCTGAATAAAAGATGCTGGAAATATCGGGAATGATCACGCCGACAGTCGTCGTCTTTTTGCTTGCAAGGCCCCTTGCCACGGCATTTGGACGATAGCCAAGACGCTCGATAGCTTCTAGCACCTTCTTTCTCGTCGTCGGCTTGACGTTCGGATTCCCGTTCACAACCCTGGAAACGGTTGCCATACTTACATTTGCTTCGCGTGCTACATCATATATTGTCACATTACTCATTTTTACCACTCCTTCAACTGGGTACACTTTTCTTTTCCTATAGCATAAACATTTTCATGTAGAGAAATGTCAAAATGTAAAACTTTATGTAAAATAAACAGAACTCAAGTTTACATTATTTTTCATAACCTGCCAAAACAAAAGGGGCTCTCTGAAATTATACACGGTTTTACCTAATATGAAAACGTTCCCTTTATTTTTATAATTAATTTAAATAAGAATAAACAGCTTTTTAATTAAAAATAAGACATTTTTTCGACAATTTTTGATGACAACTAAAAAAAGGACCGCTCGAAAGCGGTCCATAAACGAATCTTATGCTTTTACTTGAACGAGCGGCTTCAGTTCATTTAACCATTTTTCAAATGTCGGGATATCCATTTGCTGAGCAGAGTCGGAAAGCGCGACAGAAGGATCAGGATGGACTTCGGCCATGACGCCGTCAGCTCCGATCGCAAGCGCTGCTTTTGCTGTCGGAAGCAGCAAGTCGCGGCGTCCGGTAGAATGAGTGACATCCACGAATACAGGAAGGTGAGTTTCCTGCTTCAGGATCGGCACAGCTGAGATATCAAGCGTATTTCTAGTCGCTGTCTCATACGTTCTGATTCCGCGTTCGCAAAGGATGATTTGATCATTGCCCTGTGACATGATGTACTCCGCTGCATTGATGAATTCCTTCAGCGTTGCGGCAAGGCCGCGCTTCAGCAGAACCGGCTTCTTCACTGAACCGGCCGCTTTTAAGAGCTCGAAGTTTTGCATGTTGCGGGCGCCGATTTGGATAACATCAATGTAATCAATGGCTTCTTCAATATGCTGCGGATTCACGATCTCACTGATGACGGCCAGATCATACTCATCAGCAACACGCTTTAAGATTTGCAGGCCTTCAACACCGAGGCCTTGGAAGTCGTACGGGCTTGTACGGGGTTTGAAGGCTCCGCCGCGAAGCAGTTTCAAGCCTTGCTTTTTAGCTGCGGCTGCGACTTCGGCTACTTGCTCATAGCTTTCAACCGCACACGGACCGACGATAAATCTTTGTTCTCCGTCGCCGATCTTTTCGCCTTTCAAATCAACGATCGTATTTTCAGGCTTTTTCTTGCGGGAAACGAGCAGCGCTTTGCTGTGATCGTCTTCCTGAAGTTCGAGTCCGGCTTTGAAAATCTCTTTGAAAATATGCTGGATCGTCGAGTTTTCAAACGGTCCGTCATTATTTTCAATAATTTCATTCAGCATCGCTCTTTCTCTGACTGGATCGTAGCGGTTGATGCCTTGCGCTTCCTTCGCTTTTCCAATCTCCTGAACGATTCTTCCTCGCTCATTAATCAGTTTTAATATTTGCAAGTTTAATTCATTCGCCTGCTGCCTCAGCAAATCAAGTTCAGTGTTGCTCATGTTATCCATCCTTTCTTTTAACTTCACCCTCTATGAGAATAAGAATGATTCAATTGATTAGGGTTTATTATAAACAATGTTTCTTAAAATGTCACGAAAAAATTCTTTATTACCAAAACGCTTTTAAGCGATAAAGCATTATATGCAGTTTCTCCCTTGCTGTGCGGGTGTTTGTCGGAAGAATAAAAAAAAGAATCATGTTTGATTCTTTAACTTGATAACCTGTATATTCTCTGTATTGCAGTTTCGACACTAAAAACCCTGTCATTCAAGGCAGCCGCCTTATCATCGGCATGTTCGACAATGTTCTCCGTAAATTGTCCGATGTTCTCGATGATCGTTTTCGGGAGCATCTCCTGCCCTCTTTTTAGTTCATCTATATCTGTTTCAAGCCGATTCAGCCGCTTGTCCATTGCGTTTAAACGGTTTTCTACTTTGTTTAAGCGCCCGTCTATTTCTTTGAAGCGCTTGTCGATTGCGTTAAAGCGCTTATCTACTTCAACGAAGCGCGCGTCCACTTCATCGAAGCGCTTGTCGATCTTAACGAAGCGTGCGTCCACTTCATCGAAGCGCTTGTCGATCTCAACGAAACGCGCGTCCACTTCATCGAAGCGCTTGTCGATCTTAACGAAGCGTGCGTCCACTTCATCGAAGCGTTTGTCAATCTTAACGAAGCGTGCGTCCACTTCATCGAAGCGTTTGTCGATCTCAACGAAGCGCGCGTCGATTTTGTCTAAGCGCTTGTCGATTCCATCAAGACGCTGATTGATCGGACTCAATTCTTCTTTTAGAACGGATTGAAGCATGTCCTTTAATTCAGTGTTCAACTCATCACCTCCCGTTTTTTTAATTATAACGTACAACCATTGATCAAACGATACATTTTCCTAAAAAGGCATTTCCATGAGGCAAAAGCATCATAACAACATAGAAAACGGCCAAAACGCTATACGTCTTGGCCGTTTTCACCTGCGGATTATCTGCTGTTTTCCGCAAGTGCTTGAGCTGTAATTTGCGAGTGGGAGGCGTGCCATTTCACATTCCCGTTTGTAAAAATGAAGGCTTGAGGACTTTCGTGTTTAATTCCGTACTGCTCAGCGATATAGTTTGACAGCGGTCGGCTTTCCTGCACTTTTAAATAATAAGCCGGTATGTCTTCATGCTGATTGGCGAATGATTCAAATTCTTCAAACGCGCGCCTGCTGATCGGGCATGTCACACTATGTTTCAAAAAGATAAATGTATCGTTGTTTTCTGCAAGCTTTTTAAATTCATCCTCTGTTTGAATGAGCTGTTTCGACACGGTGATCTCCCTTTCCTCCATTATTTCTGGACGGTATCTGCTGTTTCCCTTGCTTCATCCTCTATTTCATTTTTGGCTTCTTCAGCCTGTTCTTCGATTTTAGACGATGCCTCTTCCTTTAGTTCATCAGCTTTTTCGGCACCTTTGTTTCGCAAGTCTTTGACTTTATCCATGATCTGTGAAGACTGGTCGGCAACAAGCTGTGAAATCGAAGATGTCTTCTCTTTGGCGATGCTGACGTACTCAGAACCTTTCTCCCTCGCTTCGCTTGTGAGCTTTCCAGTCTTATCTTTTAAAACGACAGCTTGATTTCCGAGGTCATCACGAAGCTCTTTCCCTGACTTCGGCGCTAAAAATAAAGCTGCGGCTGCCCCGATGATTCCTCCTACAAACGTGCCGATTAAAAAATCCTTAGTATTCATTCCATCTTTACTCATAAATTATTCCTCCTTCATCTTCTTTTGTTTCCATCTATTCCAAATTTCCAAAGCTGCATTGCTCCAGCTGACAACTTGAGAAATTTTTTCACGGTTTTGCTCTGCGGCTGATGTGACGGACTCTGAAACCTGCTGAATGGAGCTGTTAAACTGCCTGACCGATGTGCCGACTTCCTGAACGGCATCCACGACCGTATTCAGCTTCAAAGATTTTTCCTGAATATCATCAGCGAGCCGGTTCGTCTTATTCAGGAGCTCCGTTGTTTCAGCGGTGATGCCTTTCATTTGTCCTTCAACACCTTCCAGCGTTGAGGCAACATGATTGAGTGTGACTTGAAGCGATTTTAATGTTTTTGATAAATAGATAACCAGAATAAGAAAGCTGACAGCGATGAGTGCGGCACTTAAATATAGAATAATAATCATCTTATCCTCCTCGAGCTAAGGTCTTACAATTGATGTATACCCAATTGTTTAAATCGTAAACCTCTATATTTACTTTTTCTACACGCACGGGAGAATTCCTTTAACAGAAACTCCCGGCTCCATATGTACAAAAAAGCAGCGGATTGACTCACACTGCCTTTTTCTCATTATGCTAATACATTTTCATATGCTTTTAAATACTTTTGAATGTCACCTGCGCCCATGAAAATTAACACTGCATGTTCATGCTCCTTTAAAATCGATGTGTCATTTTCATCGATCAGCTTCGCCTGCGGGATTTTCTCCTGCAAATCGCCGATCGTCAGCTTTCCTGCATTTTCCCGGGCAGATCCGAATATATCGCAAAGATATACATAATCGGCTTTCTTGAGGCTTTCGGCAAATTCATTCAGGAACGACTGCGTGCGCGTAAATGTATGCGGTTGAAATACTGCGACAACGTCCCGTTCCGGATACTTCTGTCTGGCTGCTTCAATCGTCACCGTGATTTCAGTCGGATGATGAGCATAATCGTCAATCAGCACTTGGCTGCCGGCATGTTTTTCGTTAAATCTGCGTTTAACTCCGCCAAAGGTTTGCAATCCTTCTTTAATGATATCGACATCGACCTCTTCATAATGGCAGAGTGCGATGACGGCCAAAGCGTTCAGAACGTTATGGCTGCCGTATGCCGGTATATAGAAGGTATCATAGAATGTGTTCCTGACGAAAACATCGAACGTTGTGCCCTCGGTATTTTTGATGACATTTCTCGCCTGAAAATCGTTTTCCTCGGCAAAGCCGTAGTATACGACTGGAACGTTCGCATGGATTTTCATCAAATACTCGTCATCTCCGCATGCGATAATTCCCTTGTTCACCTGTAATGCCATCGTTTGAAATGCGTCAAATACATCATCGATATTCGCGAAATAATCGGGATGATCAAAATCAATATTTGTCATGATCGCATAATCAGGCTGATAGCTCAGAAAATGCCTTCTGTATTCACAGGCTTCAAGCACAAAGTACTCGCTGTTTTCGCAGCCTTTTCCAGTCCCGTCTCCAATCAGATAAGATGTCGGTTTTGCTTTCTGGATGACATGAGACAAAAGGCCCGTCGTTGACGTTTTGCCGTGTGCCCCTGTAACGGCAATGCTCGTAAACTTCTTCAGATAGTCGCCGAGAAATTTATGGTACCGCACGACTGGCAGGCCTTCGGCTTGCGCTTTTTCAATTTCAGGATGGGTGTCGGGAAAAGCATTTCCGGCAATAACAGTCATTCCCGGCTTGATATTTTCCGGATCAAACGGATATATCGGGATATTTCTCTCCTCTAATGCGGTTTGTGTAAAAATGTACTTTTCGATATCCGATCCTTGGACATTATATCCATTATCATGGAGAATTTGGGCAAGCGGACTCATACCTGTCCCTTTTATTCCGACAAAATGATAAACAGTCATAATTGTACCTCCAACAAACGTCTATCTGCTTCCCAGTATATGACGCTTATTTCAATTTGCAACCTAAACCCGGCCGCATCGTTTTCTTCAAAGTCATTATTATATTCAGTATCAGACATTTTCAAGAGTGAATAAACCTCCTGCGTAAAGGATTTTTTTGAACCCTTTCACGGAAGTGCTCTTAAAAACGGATTAAAACGCCGCTGCCGGCGCTTTAATATGCGGCGCTCTAAAAAACACGCCCATCTGCTATCATACCATGTTTAGCCGAAAAGTGAACTACTTTCTATTAACTGTTCCAGGTCGGCCTTTGTAATCAGGACTTCTCTCGGCTTACTTCCTTTCGCCTCAGAAATCATGCCTTCCCTTTCCATCATATCGATTAATCTGGCAGCTCTGTTATAGCCGATGCGAAAGCGCCGCTGCAGGCTTGAAGTGCTGGCGCTGTTTTGCTCCACGGCAAATTCGCACGCTTCAAGAAACAGTTCATCCTGATCAAATCCGGCCGGATTTTGTCTGACCAATTGTTCCTGTTCAAATAAATAGTTCGGCTCCTGCTGCCGTCTGACATGTGAAACGACACGGTCAATCTCCCGGTCGGAAACAAAGTTGCCCTGCAGGCGGACCGGTTTGCCTGAACCGTTCTCCAAGAACAGCATATCTCCTTTTCCAAGCAGCTTTTCAGCTCCCGCCATATCGATAATCGTTCTTGAATCGACGGCACTTGATACAGAAAATGCTATTCTTGTTGGTATATTGGCTTTAATTAAGCCGGTAATGACATCAACTGAAGGCCGCTGCGTCGCGATCAGAAGATGGATGCCGCACGCTCTTGCCTTTTGTGCGATTCGGCAGATGCTTTCTTCCACTTCATTCGGAGCGACCATCATTAAGTCGGCAAGTTCATCAATCACGACAACAAGATAAGGAAGTTTTTCACCCATGTTCTGTTCCCGGACTTTTTCATTAAATCGTTCAATTTCCCGAACACCGGAATGGGCAAATAATTCATAGCGCCGCTCCATTTCTTCGACAACCCATTTTAATGCAGCAGTTGCCGCTTTGGCATCTGTGATGACAGGACTGACGAGATGAGGAATTTTATTATACGGAGCAAGCTCCACCATCTTAGGATCGATAAGCAGAAGCTTTACATCGCTCGGCGCCGCTTTGAACAGCAGACTGACTAAGATCGTGTTGATGCATACGCTTTTCCCTGATCCCGTAGCCCCGGCAATCAAACCGTGGGGCATTTTTTTCAGATCTGCCACGACGGGCTTTCCGGAAATGTCGAGTCCGAGGGCTGCGGTCAGAGGAGACGGATTCGTTCTGAATTCCGAACTTCTGATCATTTCGCGCAAATAAACCATTTTACTATGCAAATTCGGCACTTCAATTCCGATCGTATTTTTTCCCGGAATCGGCGCTTCGATCCGAATATCTTTCGCTGACAGGCTGAGTTTAATATCATCTGACAGGTTTGTAATTTTGTTGACTTTCACTCCGGGTTCAGGATGCACCTCAAATCTTGTCACAGAAGGCCCCTGGGTGACATGAACGACATTTGCTTTGACATTGAAGTTCTCAAGGGTGACGTCCAACAGCTCGCGCTGCTCATGTATCCAGGCCTGATCATCCTGCTTTTGCGCCGGCGGCACATCAAGCAAAGACATATTCGGGAACTGATACCCTTGAGCCGCTTTTTCTTTTTGTTTATCTGATGCAAGCATCATGACATTAAACGGAACAGATCCTTTCTTCGATCCCGGAGCCGCTCCTGTTTCCCGCTTCCGCGGAACTTCAGGCCGCCCCTCATCTGTCCTTGTCTCCCGGTCCGGTTCGCTGTTTTCGGGTTCACCCGCGCTTGACGCTGTCTCTTCAGGTTCCGGTGAAAAAGATGCCTGCTCTTGTTTCCAGCCAGCCCGGCTGCTTCCGCTTGTTTCTTCATGAGCGTCAGCCGGCGTGTTGGCATCTGTCCGGTTTTTGATATCGGAAGGGCCATCGCTCTGGTCGGATATTTCAGAGCTGCGGCCATAAGTGTGCGCCTCTTCCGGAATTGAAGCTTCCGGGTCAGGACGCATTTCGTCCGAGCCGTTAGTCTCCCCTTGTTCTTCCGTGACGGCTCCTGCATCCTCTGCAGTTTCCATCTCTTCTCCGGTTTCCTCAAGCTGATCCAAAAGCTTTTCGATTTGTTCCGGTGTTTGCTCGGCGGGGATTGCTTCTTCTTCCGTTATGTTCCATGATGCGGTGGCTGTCTCTTCTTCAGCTTCATACCGCAACGCTTTCTCTTTGACGAGCCCGGAATCTTCTGTCATTCGCTCACGGCGGATTTCTGTTTTTTCTTCCGGAATATGTGTTGAGACAGGGGTTTCCGTTCGTTCGGATTCATGCCGCAGCGCTTTTTCTTCAGCGAGTTCGCCACCTTCTGTCATTCGCTCACGGCGGATTTCCGTTTCCTCCGGAGTATGTGTTGAGACAGGGGTTTCCGTTCGTTCGGATTCATGCCGCAGCGCTTTTTCTTCAGCGAGTTCGCCACCTTCT
>NZ_JASGCA010000019.1:0-61559 GCF_030449715.1 Bacillus sp. LB7 | reverse complement strand
TGTAGAAAAGGGGTGTGGCATTCCTCATAAAACGCGCGGATCGCGTCGCCGCCTTTTCCTTTTAAAGCATCATCAAGCGATGTGATGCCTTCAACGGCTTTTTTGACTTTAGAAAATTCGTCTGATTGTTGTTTTAATTGTTCGAGCGTTTGATCTATCGCATTGTGCAACGCTTGAACATCCAGCGTCTTCATGGCATTCTCCTCTAATCCTTTTGGTTACAATCAGTATAGAGTTTACCACTTTACGGAAACCAATTGGGGAATAAATCCTGTTCATCCATGAAAATGAATCAAATTACTTAGGTTATTAGGGCTAGTCTTTAGCTTTTTTTCCATCTGCTCTTAATAACCCCCATGAACAAAATGTATATTAATACACCGATGATATAACAAAGGGTTAATGTTTAAAAAGACAGTATTAAGAATCATCACTAGAAGGATGAGGAGTGTTGCAATCTACCATATAAACTCATATTTTTTATCACTCTGATCTTGACTCCTCTTAGATAGGGATTCAAAAAATCCCAGGAGATTATACAAACGGGTGTAAAATTGTTGAGGAAGCGAACCGTCAATATGAATGCGCTTGGTTGTTTCTCATATTAACGGTTCGATTTTTTATTATTATTGTCGTTTTTGGAACATTAGCCAAATGAACAGAGTAATTCCCACCCTGATGACTCCGATTATGAATAGGAGCTTTCATCTCTTCATCGTTTTTCAAAGTCTTGCGCTGCTTTATTTGTACGCCTGTGCAAATTCTTCAAGGCTGAAATTAAATGCTATCTGGGTATTCTACGTCATTTTCTTCAATGTTATATTGTCACTCTCAGCGTCATTGTCTCTTTTTCTTCTGAAGCGGTATTGTGAAGCAAAAAGAACTGATATCTCGAGCTTTTGTTTTTTTCTAACTTTAATCCTTACATGCCGTTCTTTTTTGAACCGGTATCCATATTTCGCTTTTAAACGTTGGGGAGCTGATATCTTGATCCTGATTCCAGAGGATTTCCGGCCCTTTTGTTTGCTCGTAATGTGAAGACGGGAACCATTCAGCATAAATGCGTCCCCAGACATTTTGAAGGGTGTCCGGAAACGGACCAGCCGCTTCAAAGACAGCCCATGTCGAGGCGGGAACTTTAAGCTGTTCATATCGGTCCGGGCATTCCTTCGTTGTCGCTGCACCGATATAATGGTCAAGCTCTCCCTGCTCTTCCATCCGGCCTTCGGAAAAGTTCGCCGATGCTTGAATCAGTCCAAGCGGCTCGACATTTGACAGCTCTTTTAATTCAGCGATGTTTTCACTGCTTAAAGCTTTCCACATCGAGGCGATTTCCGGATTGATTCCGTGAAAGACGACAGGGACCCTTTTTTTGATTCCGACGATCCGAAATGCTTTCTTTTCTACAATTCGGTAGTTCATTTCGTTTCCTCCTCTAATTGTTAACTGGAAGGTCATCGGAGGATATGCTTTCAGTGTGCTGATATCGTGCCGGGCCTCTGTCGGCGTAATGCCGTGCAGCTTTTGAAATGCGCGCGTAAAAGCATCCGGCGAGTGATAACCGTATTTCACCGCGATATCAATCACTTTTTGATTTGTGTTTTTCAATTCAAACGCTGCAAGGGTAAGCCGCCTGCGGCGAATGTATTCAGACAGCGAAATCCCTGCAAGAAAAGAAAACATCCTTTTAAAATGATATTCAGAGCAGTAAGAAAGCTTCGCAAGCGTTTGAAAGTCGATTCTGTCCGTCAGGTGTTCTTCAATATACGCCATGGCTTGATTCATGTTCTTCAGCAAATCCATTTGATGACCTCCTCTGTTTACAAAAATAGCAGAAACAGAAACCTGGCATCCGACTTTCCGTGCCCGATTGTGCAGGATCATTCCCGAGATTGTCCGCCGCTCAACCACGATGTCTTCAGCTTTTTGATGCCGTCTGCGATGCTTTTTTCAGAAAGTCCGCCAAACCCGAGGAGCACCGCGTGTGTTTCAGGAGGAGTCACATACGAGACAGAGGCTGGATATACTTTGACTCCTTTTTCCAGTGCTTTTTGAGTCAGCCACTCTTCACTCGGAGCGCTTTTCACCTCAAGGATGATGTGAAGACCGGCATTCTCTCCTCTGACTGCGGCTTGAGCCCCAAATTCACGCTTGATAGCGTCAAGGAGCGTTTTTCGTTTTTTTCGGTAGAGTGTTCTCATTCGGTTCAAGTGTCTTTGATAATCCCCGTTTTTCATAAAAAGAGCAATGGCTTGCTGCACATGGCGGGAAACCGTTTGTTTAAATAAGGATGCCATGTTGAGCCCTTCTTTGACGAGCGAAAAGGGGAGAACCATATAGCTGATCCTGAGGGAGGGAATCAGCGATTTTGAAAAGGTTCCTAAATAGATGACCCGGTGGTTCCGGTCAAGCCCTTGAAGGGAAGGGATCGGCTGTCCCGCATAGCGGAATTCCCCGTCATAATCGTCTTCGACGATATAAGCTCCGGTCGATGCTGCCCAGTCAAGCAACTGCAGCCTGCGGCCGACCGGCATGATCATTCCGAGCGGAAACTGATGGGACGGGGTGGTGTATGCGAGCTGCGGCTGATATTGTTCAAGATCTTGCACGGAAATCCCGCTCTCATCGACTGCTATAGGCACCACATTGAAGCCGCCGGTTTTCAGGACCGTTTTCGAGCGATGAAATCCGGGATCTTCAAATCCGACAGTGGTGCCTTTAGGAAACAGATGGCACAGCAACTGCAGCAAAACCGGTGTGCCGGCTCCGATGATGATTTGCTCGGGTGAACAGACCACGCCGCGCGACTCTCTGAGATAAACCGCAATCATTTTCCGCAGCGGAATGTCTCCGGCCGGGGGGCCGCTTTGGAAAAGGTCATGCCCTGATTCACCGACGGTTTTGGCGAGCGTTTTTTTCCATTGGGAAACAGGAAATGACGCGAGGTCTACATGGCCGTGGTGAAAATCGATCATGTCCGCCGCCGTCTCATGTTCTTCCAGTTCTTTTTCGGCAGGATGAGGAGGCGCAGCCTGTGCAAAGTCTCCTTCCGCTTCAGCCGCAAACCAGCCCTTTCTAGGCTTGCTGAGCAAATATCCTTCTGCAGCCAGCTGTTCATACGCGTGTTCAACAGTTGTCAGGCTGACATTTAAATGTTTGGAAAGCATTCGTTTGGAGGGTAGCTTTGTTCCAGGCTTTATGTGTCCCGAATGAATGCTGCGTTTGAAAAACGTGTACAGCTGCTGATAAAGCGGCTCGCTGCCGCTGCGGTTTAAAAAAGGGGTTATATCCATTCGATCAGCCCTTTCAATTCATCTGGTATGTTTTATTTTATCAAAACTGGCCATTTTAAAAAGACCAGTTTCCGGGTTAAAGTAGTTCCATAACCAACAGAAGGGAATGACGATGTTGCTTGATTATAGGGAATTGCATTGTGAAACAGAACTCAAGGAAGTCTATCCGATTATGAGACAGCTCCGCCCCCATTTGGATGAAACGTCTTTTTTGGAGCTCGTCAAAGAAGCGCGGGAGGCTGAAAACTACACGTTATTTGCGCTGTACGACGGCGATATTCCGGTGGCTATGGCCGGCTTTTTGCCGAGGGTCTCTTTGAATCAAGGCCGTCATGTTTGGGTAGCAGACCTGGTGACGTGTGAAAAACACCGTTCAAAAGGCTATGGAAAGAAACTTTTAGGCGCTGTTGAAGAGTGGGCCAAACGGAACGGATTGGCTTCAGTCGCTTTATCATCAGGCTTGCAGCGCGCAGACGCCCACCGTTTTTATGAAGATAAAATGAGGTATGAAAAAGCGAGCTACCTATTCCGCAAGGCTCTGAAATGAAAAACTCCCCGGTATAACCGGGGAGTTATTAAAAGCCAAGCTGCAGATTCGTATCGATAGAGACGATGGTCCATACGCAAACGAGAATGAAAATGTTCAGGACGACGCCGAGAAATCCGAGACCGGTCCGTCCTTTTTTTATGAACAGCTCGATAATTCCGAGCGGAACGGCGGCCATCGCAAAAGGAAGCATCTTATACGAATATGCGATCGTGTCGCTTAAAATAGCCAAGTTTAAGACGAACAGGGACAGAATGGCCGTTCCGACAGACACCCATCCAAATACGTTGTGCTCCTTAAAGATTCTTACCAGTTCCATAATTCCACCTCACCTACTTTAGCTGCTTTGACGGGCCCTTTTTTGATCAGCCGTTCAACCTCTTTTGACGGGCCGGTAATGACGGCTCCATACACGTTCACACCGTTTCGTTCCACATAGTCAAGCCTTTTGGAAAGCTTCAGTTTTTTCCTGCCTGAAATCGTTTCAGCCCATTTATTGTGCTTGATCATGTAGGAAAGTGCCGCTTTAAACTGCTCGTCATCGTTTTCGGCAGGATGCTGAATTTCAAAAATCCGGTTTGAATCTTTTCCGGGAAAACCGATCGGCTCTGCGTATGGATGATCTTTTAAATCGCCCTCTGTCTCAATCGCATTCCACAGAACGCGAACATCATAGTCTTTTAATTTTTCATACAGCTCTTTTGTCGGATATGCTCTTTCAAAGGAAAGGAAAGCTTCGGTTACGGTTCCGTCAGGCAGCTGTTTTAAAATCGACTCGGCTTTGGACACTGATTTTTCTTTGATGCCGTCAGGGTAGACAAAATGACGTTCTTCTTTTGAAAGCTCCTGATTGTATTGATGAATCTGCGGAGACTTCAGCTGATCGAAGAACATTTCCACTTCTTCATTTCCAACTACTTTTGTAACGTTTCCGATTTGCTTCTTTAACGGGAACTGTGTTTCGATTCCAAAGAGTTTTACTTTGTTGACAAGGGCTTCGGTATCGACTTGAATATTCGGATTTGTGACGGCAACTGTCATTGAAGCGGTTTGCACCAGTTCATTCCCTTTGCTTTCATGCCCGCCCAACCCGTAGTATAGATAGCTGCCGAGTGTGCAGATCGGCAGAATAATAAGCGTAGAAATAACAGCAAGGGTGGAAATCCGCATATATGATTTATTTTTTCCGTATCTTAAAATCGCTTTTTGCTTTTCAGGACTGATCACCAAATCCCAGTCTTCGTCTTTCATTTCCTGTTCCAGCATGTCCTGGTATTCTTCAAGCTGTTCAAGCTCTTCTTCGACCCGGAGCATTTCCGATTCGGAAAGTTCGCCGTTTTTATATTTTTCCCAACGTTTTTTAAAATCTTCATTCATCGTTAACACCTCTGTTGTAAAGTGCTTTCAGCCGCTGTCTGGCACGAAATAAAACACTTTTAAAATTAGCCTCTGAGATATTCATCAAGCTTGACGCTTCCTTGTAGTTCAATTCTTTTAAATAGTAAAGCGTAAGCGCTTCCCGGTAGTTATCGGGGAGCTGGTTCATATATAAGGTTAACACTTCCTTGATTTCGACCTGGTGAGCAGGGCTTTGCACCGCGTTTTGAAACAGGTTTCCGATCATGTCGTCAGAAATCGTCACTTCCTTTTTATGCTTTCTGACATAGTCGATAAACGCATTGCGCGCCACTTGAAAAAGCCATGGCTTCACCTTGCTGTGGTCGTAAGAATGGATGTGTATGTAAGCTCTCATAAAGGTTTCCTGAAGCAAATCCTCTGCTAGATGTTTATCTTTCGTCATGGAGAGCAGGAACCTGTAAACATCATTCATATACATTTGGTAAATTTCGTCGATAGTCACTGCCTTTTCTCCCCTCTATGTTATAAACGCATAAGAAAGGTTTGAAGTTGCACTAAATATGCCCACGGCTCATTTTTCCTCCAATTTCTTACCTTTAAAAATCATCTATCCTATATAATAACTGAACACGTCCAAAAAAACTAATCTTCATGGTGTAAAAAGACGATTTTAACGACTGAACGGCCGAAATATAAAACACAGCAGCAAAATAAGCCTTTTAGCATATCAGATCTTTATTATATGCTAAAAGGCTATTTGATTAGAGGACATCCTTCATTATCGCTGTTTTTATCGTCTGTTAAAAATATTGGCCGTGACCGCGGTGACCTTCTGCGGCCAGCGCATCGGCTTTCGTTCGATGGATGGTGCCGAACGGGTGGTTGGGCGGAGCATAGATTGAATAGAGTTTCAGCGGAGTATGGCCTGTATTGGTGAGATTGTGCCATGTTCCGGCAGGGATGACGATAGCGGTGTCATCATAGACATTTCTTTTAAATTGCAAATGATGTTTGCTCGGCCCCATCTGTACAATTCCCCTGCCTTGTTCAATACGAAGGAACTGATCAACGTGAGGGTGCATTTCCAATCCGATGTCTTCGCCGGGGTTGAGGCTCATCAGGGTAACTTGTAAATGCCTTCCCGTCCATAAAGCGGTCCGAAACGTTTTGTTCTGTTTTGCCGCTTCGTTGATGTTCGCGGTAAACGGCTTTTGTCCATAATCTCTTAAGACGATGCGTTCTTCGCTGCCGGGTGTTCGAAAAGCGCCTGCATAGTCTGATTCGTGAAACCGAACCGGGTTATAAGAAAAAGGAATATAATATGGGTATTGATTTGGATGCATATGTTTTAGGTCCCTTCATTAGCTTTATTAGGATCATCGTATGCAATAGGCATATGAAGTGTCCCGCTTAAAGTTGGTTTTTAGTCAAAACACGTTTTTTAAAAAAAGCTTCCGGGAAAACATGATATCAGACTCACAACAGGAGGGAGAGGAGCATGGAATACACCAACATATCCGGTACATCGATTTAATCGTCGCGCATCGGTCTCGGAACATGGGCCATCGGAGGTTTCATGTGGGGCGGAAGCGATGAAAAAGAAGCGATTCAAACGATTCATGCTGCGCTTGATCAAGGAATCAACCTGATTGATACCGCTCCGGCATACGGTTTCGGACAGTCGGAAGAAATCGTCGGCAAGGCCGTACAGCAGTACGGAGAACGCGACCGAGTCATTCTCGCGACAAAATCGAGGCTTGATTGGAAGCAGGAACAGCTGTACCGCGACGGATCGAGGGAGCGGATCATCAAGGAAGTTGAAGATTCGCTGAAAAGGCTCAAAACGGATTACATCGACCTGTATCAAGTGCATTGGCCCGATCCGCTCGTCCTGATCGAAGAAACAGCGGAAGCGATGAAAGACTTGTATGATGCGGGGAAAATCAGAGCGGTCGGCGTCAGCAATTTTTCCCCGGAGCAGATGGACACATTCAGAGCCGCGGCCCCGCTTCATACCGTACAGCCGCCGTACAACATGTTTGAAAGGGAAATCGAGCAAGACATTCTTCCGTATGCGCAAGATCAAGGGTTGACGACGTTATTATACGGTAGCTTGTGCAGGGGGCTTCTGTCGGGAAAAATGAATGAAGACTACACGTTCAAAGGAGACGACCTTCGAAAGCGGGACCCTAAGTTTCAAAAGCCGCGATTTAAAGAATATCTGGAGGCCGTCAGGAAACTTGATGAGTTTGCAAACGAGCGCTTCGGCAAATCCGTTCTTCATCTGGCAGCAAGGTGGGTGCTTGATCAGCCCGGCGCAAGCATTGCTTTATGGGGAGCGAGACGCCCTGATCAAATCCGTCCCGTCAGCAAAATCACCGGCTGGAGCTTAACAGAAAGTGATCAAAAAGCAATTGACGACATATTGGACAATACGATTTCAGAACAGATCGGGCCTGAATTCATGGCTCCGCCGACAAAAGAAAAAGTCTGAAAGTACCGGGGAGGAAATTCCCCGGTTTTTTTATGAAAAATCATTTTTTAGTACCAGGTAATAAAAAAAATTGTTATAATAATAAAGGGAAACCTCATACGACTACATCAATAAAGGAAGTGCCATATGTATAAATTTACTGGTTATGCTGCAAAAGCGATTCTTTCTTTGCGCGGCGGAATTAAAGTATACAATAAAGAAAATCTTCCTAAAGACACAGGTTTCGTTATTGCGTGCACACATGCAGGATGGGTGGATGTCGTCGCACTGGGTGTCGGCATTTTGCCTATGGAAATTCATTACATGGCGAAAAAAGAGCTTTTTGAAAATAAATTAAGCGGTTCTTTTCTATCAAGCATCAACGCATTTCCCGTCGACAGGGAAAATCCCGGGCCAAGCAGCATCAAAACCCCGATCAAGCTGTTGAAAGAAGGAAAAATCGTCGGCATTTTTCCAAGCGGAACGCGGTCATCTGAAGACGTTCCATTGAAAAGAGGGGCTGTCACGATCGCCCAGATGGGAAAAGCGCCGCTTGTGCCCGCCGCATACAGCGGTCCTTCCAACGAAAAAGAGCTTTTCAAAAGAGGCAAAATGAAACTGGTCATCGGCGAACCGCTCAAACAGGAAGATTTCGCTCAATATTCGTCAAAAGAAAAGCTGGTCAAAATGACGGAAGCTTTGAATGACAGTATTAAAGCTTTAGAGAAAAAGCTGGAGCAGCTATAATTCAAACATACGCAAGGAAAAACAGCTTCTCACGCACAGAAGCTGTTTTTTATTTTTTTTAAATTCACCTTGTACTCCATTTTTTAAGAGGATAAAAAAAGAGGATACAAATGCATTGTATCCTCCGGTTTGTTCACAATGTTATTCAGCTTCTTCAAGCAGCGTTTCCGCAGCTTTTTTCACCTCAACGTATGAAACGTGGTGGCCGTCGATTTCGTTGATCGTGAATTCAAATCCCTGATCGGTGATCATGTCGCCTTTTTGGACGTCATATTTTTGCGTCAGGAACCATCCGCCGATCGTGTCAATTTCCTCATTGTCGAGCTGAATGCCGAGCAGATCATTGACTTGGTTGACGAGCACTTTACCGTCGAGAATGTAGTGGTTTTCGCCAATTTTGCGGATTTCATTAATTTCATCAATATCGAATTCGTCACGGATTTCGCCGACGATTTCTTCAATGATGTCTTCGACCGTCACGAGTCCGGCCGTTCCGCCGTATTCATCAGAAAGGATCGCCATATGAACGCGTTCTTTCTGCATTTTCAGAAGCAGATCGTGGATCGGAACGGTCTCGATCACATGAATGATCGGATTGATAAACTGTTCAATCGTGTCTTCTTTGGAGCATTCTCCGCTGATGCAGGCCGTCAGTATCTCCTTAACATTGATGACGCCGACGATGTTGTCCTTATCTCCGTCTTCGACGGGATAGCGGGTATAGCCTTCGACCTTCGTGATGTCGATCATCTCGGCGATTTTCATATCATTTGGAAAGCTGACGACTTCTGTTCTCGGGATCATGATTTCCTTGGCAAGACGGTCATCGAATTCAAAAATTTTGTTGACATATTTGAACTCAGATTGATTGATTTCGCCGCTTTTATAGCTTTCTGACAGAATAATTCGCAGCTCTTCCTCTGAGTGCGCCATTTCATTTTCAGAAACTGCTTCAAGGCCAAACGCTTTCGTTAACAGCCTTGCTGATCCGTTCAGCGCCCAGATGAATGGGAACATGATGCGGTAGAACCAGATCAACGGTTTTGCAAAAAGGAAGGAAACGGCTTCCGCTTTTTGGATCGCAAGCGTCTTCGGAGCGAGCTCGCCGACAACCACATGCAAAAACGTAATCAAACTGAAGGCGATCACGACTGAAACGATGTGTGATACAGAGCTCGGAATGTTCCACTTCACAAATAGCGGTTCAAGCAGCCGGGCGACCGTCGGCTCCCCGAGCCAACCGAGACCGAGAGCCGTCAAAGTGATGCCGAGCTGGCAGGCCGATAAATATTCGTCTAAATGTGTAATGACTTTTTTCACCGAAACCGCTGTTTTGTTTCCTTCAGCAATCAACTGATCAACCCGCGAGCTTCTGATTCTGATAATCGCAAACTCAGACGCTACGAAAAATGCTGTTAAAGCAATTAATACAGCAACAAAAACCAAATTAACTATTTCCAATTAGGACCTTCACTCTAGCGTGAGAATGAAGGTAACACCTCCTGTTTAGTAAAAGATTAACTAAAGCAGCAGTAAAAAGGACTGGATGACCGTCATTTTTTCAGGAGAAAGCCGGCTTTTCAGAATCTTCCGTTCATCGGGATTCAGCCGTTTCAATCTGTTTATGATCACGGAAATATTGTCATTGACATGATCAATTTCCGTTGTCAGGCTTCCAATTTCATCATCATTCACAGTTGAAGAGGGAAACTGGTTTTCCAGCCTTACTTTAATGTCGGACAGGGCCAATCTCTGCTGCTTGCAGTCCATAATAAACTTCAGCCGTTTGAGAGCGGCTTCATCGTAATAACGGTAGTTTGAACATGATCTGTCAGGCGTTAACAGCCCGAGATTCGTATAATAATCGACAGTCCGTTTTGTTACGCCTGCAGCAGCTGCTAATTCGCCAATGCGATATTTCTCTGCCCCATCTGCATCCCTCCTCAACCATCACGTTATAGTTATAAAACATTTTAATATATTAGAAGCTGTTTATACAAGTTAATTGATCAAAAAAAGGCGTAAAATTGATGCGAAAACCTTTATTTATCTAAATATTCGAGAAAATATTGTTAGATTTAAAGTTTAGACATTTGACTGACTCTTTTTTAATAAAGTAAGATAATAGTATATATTTGGCTTGGAGGTGGTTAGATGGGGCCCTCTGCATAGTCATTTTTACAGAACGCACATCAGCCTTATTAAGGGAATTTGAATTCATCAGGAGGTGACTCCTTGTCCTTTGTGAAGGATAAGGTTAAATGGACGATATTGTTAGTCTGATAATCATCGGGATTCTGATTGCATTAACCGCTTTTTTCGTGGCATCGGAATTTGCGATTGTCAGAGTCAGAAGCTCCCGCATTGATCAGCTGATTGCTGAAGGAAACAAAAAGGCGGTTCGCGCAAAACAAGTGGTATCGGATTTGGATGAATACCTTTCAGCTTGCCAGCTCGGCATTACGATTACAGCACTTGGACTCGGCTGGATGGGGGAGCCGACGGTTAAAAAGGTGCTGCATCCGGTCTTTGAAAGCTTGCATGTTTCTGGCGCTGTATCGCACGCTCTTTCAGTTGCCATTGCATTTTTAGTGATTACATTCCTGAACGTCGTGGTTGGAGAACTTGCCCCAAAAACCATCGCGATTCAAAAAGCCGAACAGATGACACTGTGGCTGGCGGGACCTCTGCACTTTTTCAATGTTGTGATGTTCCCGTTCATTTGGACGCTGAATGCCTCAGCCAGAGTGCTGACCGGGTTATTCGGTTTGAAGCCTGCTTCGGAAAAGGATGAATCCCATTCGGAGGAAGAGTTGCGAATCCTGTTATCAGAAAGCTACAAAAGCGGAGAAATCAATCCGTCTGAATATAGATACGTTAATAAAATCTTTGAATTCGACAATCGGATCGCCAAAGAAATTATGGTGCCGCGTACGGAAATCGCCTCTGTCCCGCTGGATATGCCGATCGATGAGGCCATTTCGGTCATGCTGCAGGAAAAGTATACGCGCTGGCCTGTCTATAAAGGCGATAAGGATCATGTCATCGGCATGATCAATACGAAACAGCTGTTTACGGATATGCTCATGATGTCAGAGGCTGAGAAAAAGCGATTGTCCCTTGAAGCCTATGTCCGTCCGGTTATTGAAGTCATTGAAACCGTGCCTGTTCAAAAGCTGCTGATCAAAATGCAGCGGGAGCGGATTCACATGGCGATCTTAACGGATGAGTACGGGGGAACATCGGGTCTTGTGACGGCCGAGGATATTCTTGAAGAAATCGTCGGAGAAATCAGGGACGAATTCGATGAAGACGAAAAACCGCTCATCGAAAAAGTCTCCGATCATGAATACATCATGGATGGCAAAGTGAGAATCGATCAGGTCAATGAACTGTTTGAAGACGATCTCGAGGAAGAGGAAGTCGAAACAGTCGGCGGACTTGTGTTGAAAGAAAACATAGATATCGCGGAAGGCCAGGCGGTGCATATCGGCTCTTACACGATAACGGTTCTCGAAATGGAAGGGCGTCTGATTAAGCACGTCGAAGTGAAGCGGGAACAAACAACAGAACATGTAGAGCTGGCACCGGCAAATCCGGTCGTCGTTAACGAAGTCACCTTGAGCGAAAAATAGCTCAAGGTGATTTTTGATTTTAAGAAAAAAGTCATTTGAACAGGAACATTCGTTCGTATATAATGGGAACAAATGTTCTGTTTGAGGAGTGATTGATTTGCTGTGGTACGAAATCATTTCGGAGGAAGAGAGGAAAACGTATATTAAGCGGATCGAATTTCATTTGCGGAATTGGAAAAATTACAAAGCCGCCGTGCTCAATTTAGAAAGGAGGATGGAGAAGGAGCAAAAGAACGGGCTCGCCGTCAAAGAAAGAAACGCTGAATATCAGATCGACGCGGAAAAAAGGCTCTATCAATTTTTGCTTGATTCAATGGAAACCGCTGTCTCCGAATTGGATGAGCTCGAGCGGAAGCTGGTGGAATGCCGGTATATTCACAATTGGAGCATGGGAAAATGCGCGATGGAAATCGGCTACAGCGAAAAAACGCTGTTTTTAATGAAGAAATCGCTGCTGGACAAGCTGCTTGTCAGCTTGGCGGCGATCACGAATATTTAACGGATGCGGGAAGGACTTGTCTCAAACAAGCCCTTCTTTTCTGCGCCGCTTCAGTTTTTTTTCAGGTTCTTGACGCGATGATGACACGGGAGAGAGCAGCTTTTCTTTTATGATAAAGACAAGCTTTAAACAGCGGGGAGGTTTGACACATGTGATGAAACAAATGCCGGTCATTGTTTGAGACAAACGCTTCAGGAAAGGAGAGGAAGAACATGGATTTTTCTGAAATTGCGCTCGTTCCGCTGATTACGGGATTGGTGCATACGGTAAAGCTTGTCGGCATTCAGAAACGATTTCTCCCCATCTGTGCAATTGTCTTCGGCATCTCGATTTCTCTCTTGTTTACCGCAGGGGACTGGAAGGAAGATATGATGATCGGAACTTGGCTTGGATTGTCATCGGTTGGATTTTACTCCGGTTCAAAAAACGTCTTGAAACCATTATCAAAGGAGGAGATTGAACATGAAGATTTATTTGGATCCGGGACACGGCGGAAGTGATCCGGGAGCATCGGGAAACGGTTTGCAGGAAAAGGACGTGACGCTTGCCATTGCTCTCAAAATGAATGAGATTCTATTAAAAGAGTATGATAACGCAGAGACAAGGCTGAGCAGAACAACAGACAAAACGGTCACGCTTCAGGAGCGCACAGACGATGCCAATTCGTGGGGGGCCGATTTGTTTGTCTCCATTCATACAAACGCTTTTGACGGTACGGCGTACGGGTATGAAGATTATATCTACAGCGGCTTGACCGATGAATCTGTTACCGCTCTTTATCAACGGATCATTCACGGCGAAGTGATTAAACAGAACGGACTGAGGGACAGGGGAATGAAGAAGGCGAACTTTCATGTTCTTCGGGAAACAGCGATGCACGCCATATTGACGGAGAACGGCTTTATCGATCATCCCGAAGATTCGGCAAAAATGAAAAGCGCCGCCTGGATCGAACAGACGGCGCGGGGACATGCAGCCGGCATCGCGCTCTGCCTCGGTCTGACACACAATGAGTTCCCCCTGTATAAAGTGACGATGGACGGGGGACAAATTGGAGCTTACCAAGAAAAAGACGATGTTTTGAACGTGATTTCTGCGAATTGGGACAGCTTTCAAACAGCGGCCATTGAAAAAGGGTGAAAAGGGAAGAATCCATTTTGAATGCTTCAAAATGGATTCTTTAATGTGTCCGTGGTGTTCCTTAAAATCAAACGTAGCGGGGCACCGCTTTTGTGACGGCGGGCGCAAGAAAAAACGGGCGCCTGTTCATAGCCGAACGAGCATCATTGTTTCATCATAACACCATCTTTTCACAAAATCAGCATGCAGCCGGCCCAGAATCCCCCGAGTGAGCATGCCATTGTAAGCAGCATGTAAACCGCTGAATCCTTTACACGCTTTGCAGCCAAAAGCTGAACCGCTTCGACGCTGAATGTGGAAAATGTTGTGAAGCCTCCGAAAAATCCAGTTCCGACCACAATAGAGACCGTTTGATTGTCAATGCCGAGGCTGACGAATATGCCGAGGGCGAATGAGCCGACAATATTGACCACCATCACGCTGACAGGAATGCGGGGGCGCGGAAACATCGCCATGAGCATATTGCCGAGCCAAAATCTTAAAACGGAGCCGATTCCTCCCGCGATCATAAATCCAACTGCCATCATGATTGATACCGCTCCTTTTCTTTCCCTGACGCTCCGCTGATCCTTTTGCCGATCATGATACCCAAAAATGCGAAGCACACCCCGCAGGCGAGCGACACCATCAAGTACAGAACTCCGATGTGCGGAACGGCCGATTGCAGCAACAATACGGTCTCTTTAGAAAAAGCGGACATTGTCGTATACCCTCCGCAAAACCCCGTTCCTAAACATAGCTGGACGAGCGGCTTTTTTGCCCGAGCCGCAAAAAAACCTGTCAAAAGGCCGAGCAGAAGGCTTCCAGACGCATTTTCAATAAAAGTCGGCCAAGGAAAACCGGCGGTGCCGCCATGCAGATTGACGAAGTAGCGCAGCAGCGAGCCGAGGGTTCCCCCGATAAAAACGGCAACAGATGATTTCATACTTTTCCTTCTTTCTCAAAAATAATCCGGGTAGTCGGTAATGATCCCATCGATTTTCCAGCTTTTGAGGCGGCGTCCCGTTTTCTGCCCGTTGACCGTCCAGGCCAGCGCCTTCAAATCACAGCTGTGAATCGATTTGATCAGAAAAGGGCTGACCATCGTAGCTTTGAGGCTGACGTACCGGGCAAACTCCGCGATTTGCCGCAGCCGGCCGCGCGGCAGCATTCCGAATCGCGGCCTGATCAAAACGGCGGTCGGAATCGAAGGATACATGTGATGAAGCGCCCTCATGGCGTTTGCGTCAAACGACTGGACAATCGTGTTCATCGAATGGCCGAACCGGCTGATCAGTTGTCCCGACGCTTTTTCGATTCCGGGCTGGGTTTTGGACGACTTGATTTCGATGAGTAGGCCCGTCTTGTTGTGATACTTCCCCAGAACAGCTTCAAGTGAAGGGATTTTTTCGCCTTGAAAATCCAGGCCGAACCAGCTTCCCGCATCAAGCTTTTCGAGCTCATTCATCGTATACTCGCGAACGAAACCGGTACCGTTTGTCGTTCTGTCAACTTTGTCATCGTGGATGACGGCAAGTCTGCCGTCTTTTGTCAGCTGTACGTCGAGTTCGATAAAATCAGCCCCGAGCTTCACCGCTTTTTCAAAAGCGGCAAACGTATTTTCAGGGGCGTAAGCCGAGGCTCCGCGATGTGCGATAATATGCAAACATGTCAGCTCCTCTTGATAAAATCTTTCCATCACAAGGATACCCGATTTTGGCGATGCAAGTAAATCATTAGACTGAAGCGGACAAAAGCAGGGAGAAGAGATGTGCGACAAATTTCGGCAAAATGGTAAAAAAGGATCATTGACTAAAAATTCTGATATTTCATAATGGACAAAAGGAGGCGAGATGATGGGTAAAGGGAGAATTAAAGTGGAAGAACGGATTAAGATCGAAACCGATGCTGAAATGTTTAAAGCGACTCTCCTTGATCAAACACAGTCTCAGAAGAAGAAATAGCGGTGTTGGCCCGAATCACGTTGTCTCTGGAACAATAAAATATGATGATCTTCAGGCTGCCGAAGTGTTCGGCGGCCTTTTATGCGTGTCGACGGATATTTTTGGCGCACAATAAAGTGAGAAATTTTTTTCTCGTTTTAGTATAATAAAAGCTTGATGAGTGAAATAAGGGAGAGAAAGCAATGTTCGAAAAGTATATGACAATGGATTTCGCTGTCGATATCGGAATCAGCATCGGTATCCTTCTTTTATTTTTCGCGTTCCGAAAAATATTTACGAAGTACTTGTTCAACTTAATACTGAAATTGACGAATAAGACGAAAACAGACTTTTTCAATCAGGTGGCGTTGGCCTTTGAAAAGCCGGCCCGGTGGTTTTTTGCGATACTCGGTATTTATCTGGCCATCATTTATTCCCCGTTTTTTGATGGGCATATGGCGATCGTTCATAAACTGTACAGAGTGTCAGTGATTTTGGTCATTGTAAGCGGCCTATACAACTTAACGGCGGCTTCGTCGGTTTTATTCGATAAAATCAATAAGCGTCTTGAGCTTGATATGGATGATATTCTTGCGCCGTTTTTGTCCAAGATTCTCCGCTTCATCATTGTAGCGCTCGGAATCAGTGTCATCGCCGGAGAGTTCAATTATGATGTCAACGGATTTGTTGCCGGGCTCGGGCTCGGCGGCTTCGCTTTTGCTCTTGCGGCAAAAGACACTGTCGGCAACTTTTTCGGCGGAATTGTCATTATTATGGAGAAGCCCTTTACAATCGGCGATTGGATTGAAACGAATATTGTCACCGGATCTGTTGAAGATATATCGTTCAGAAGCACGAAAGTCCGCACGGCCGGAGAAGCTCTCGTGACCGTCCCCAACTCGGTGCTGGCTAACGAAGCAATCATGAACTGGACGAAAATGCGAAAGCGTCAGGTCACCTTTACACTCGAAATCGATCCGTCCACCCCGCGCGAGAAAGTCGAACGATGTGTGGAGCGTTTCAAAGAAATGCTCAAGTCGCACGAAGGGGTCAACCCGGATGTCATTATGGTCAATTTCGATGTCCTGAAGGATACACATTTAAGCATCTTCTTCAACTACTATACCAATACGACGGTCTGGGCCGAAAACTTGGACGTCAGACAGGATGTCAACTACCGCATTCTTGATATTATGAAAGAGGAGCAGGTTGATTTTGTTTCTCCGGGGCACAGCCTCTTTGAGTTAAAGAAAATGAAAGATCAGCAAGGAAATGCTTAGGTAACGGTTTTGGAAGGGAGACAAGCCAAATGGAGGAAAAAGCCCTGAGATTTGCGGAGATGATCGAAAATGCCGAGCGCATTACCGTTTTGACAGGCGCCGGTATGAGTACTGAATCAGGTATTCCTGATTTTCGTTCAGCCGGCGGCATATGGACGGAAGATCTGTCAAGAATGGAAGCGATGAGCCGTGATTATTACGAACGATATCCAAAATTGTTTTGGCCGAAGTTTAAAGAGCTTTTTCAAATGAAAATGACCGGAACTTATCAGCCGAATGACGGGCATCTTTATTTAGCCGATCTCGAGAAAAGCGGTAAGGATGTCAAGGTGTTCACGCAAAATATCGACGGACTGCATCTCAAGGCGGGAAGCCGCCATGTATATGAACTGCACGGGTCGATCCAAACCGCCGCATGCCCAAAATGCGAGGCGCGCTATGGTCTTGACCACATTCTTCAAGAAGAAGTGCCAAGATGCCATAGCGTCAATGGCAAGGGGAGAGAATGCGGATTCATATTAAAAACGGATGTCGTGCTGTTCGGCGATGCCGTTCAGCATTTCGACACGCTTTTTGAAGCCCTCAACGAATCCGACCTGCTTTTGGTGATCGGCACTTCACTTGAAGTGGCGCCTGTCAGGTTTGTTCCTGAAGAAGCGCACCTGATCCCCGGCTTGAAGAAAGCGATGATCAATCTCGATGAGACACCTTACGATCATTTATTCGATATTGTCATCCATCAAAAAATCGCCGAGTTTGTTCGGAAGCTTAACCGTTAAAAAAAGAAGGCGCTCCAGACCGGAGCGCCTCAGCGTGTCGACAAACCCTCGCATTCGTTGTCAGGCCTGCGCGTCGGTGCTCACGAATTCCAACATTCGCTCCGCTCCGATGCTCGGCCTTCCTAGACTGCAAGGGTTGCGGGTCACGCTGAAAGGATGACAAAATCCCAAAACTAAGAGCCGTTTTGGGATTTTGTCAACAATCTGAGGCGCTCCAGACCGGAGCGCCTTTTTCTGAGCTTCATCACAATTTTTTATAATAAAAAACGGATGCATCGAAGCCGCCGTCTGCAGATTCCGCGTATGCGGGAATGCGGCCGGCTTCGGCAAAGCCGAGCGAAGCGTAAAGAAGGTTGGACGGGTCTTTTTCCCTTGTATCCAGCACGAGAAGTGATCTGCCTTCCTGTTTCGCCCTGTCGATCGCTTTTTCCATTAACGATCTGGCGATGCCCTGCCGCCTGAAGGCGGGATCTGTCATTAACTTGCAGATTTCCGCCCTGTGGCGGCCGTTTTGTTTTGTGCATAAGTGCAATTGAACACTTCCCGCGATCCGGCCGTTTTGTTTGGCAATCCATAAAACCGAATCCGGTGTAACGGCTGTTGTCCAATAAGCCTTCGCCCGCCGCTTTTCAAGCGGAGGCAGAAAGCCGACCGATGCTCCGTCATCGACGACGCGGATGAGAAGCTCGGCCAATTGATTGGCATATTCCGCGGGTGAATGCAACTCTTCAATTTTCATTTATCCACCCCATGATTTAAAGATAACTGCATCATAATCAGAAAGCTGTTTTTTTGGCAACAAGTGTGTCAGATGATCACACTTGCGGGAGGAAATAAAAAAATCCCCTTCAGCAGGGGATCAGACATGGGATGTTATTCATGAACGGGTGTCATCGATTCATCAAGCGTTGCAAATGAATACCCCATGTTTTTTAAATTTGTCAGCAATAACGGCAACGATTGAACCGTTGAAGGAATATCATGCATCAGGATTACGATCGGCTGTTTTGTCTGCCGCTTTTCCAGCGTATTCAGCTGGTTCATGACTTCCGGAACGAATTTTTGGCTTCTGTATTTCCAGTCCATGCTGTCAATATTCCAGTCCCAATAAACAAATCCGTTCTTTTTCAGCACTTTTTTCTGCGCTTCGGTCAGCGAAGGTTTGCTCCCGTACGGCGTTCTGATTAAATGGGTTTCAACCCCGGTGATAGACTTCAGCGTTTTTTGAGCCTGCTTCATTTCCAGATGAGGAGAATTGGCGCCTTTATAAAATTGCTTTTGGTCATGGGTCACCCCGTGAAGTCCAAGTGCATGGCCCTGCTGCTTCATATTGAGAACGGCTTCTTTGTGAATCTTCATGTTCGGTTCGAGCATGAAGAACGTCGCTTTAGCATCGTGTTCGGATAAAATTTGCAGCAGCCTTGGGCTTACGGCTGAAGGCCCATCGTCAAACGTCAAATAAACCGTTTTTTCCTTCAATTTTTCTTGCTTTTTTTCCGCAGCAGCTTTTTGCTTCTCTTTTTCTTGCTTGCGCTTTTCGATCTGCTGTTTTGTGCTCAAGTGATCGAGAAGCTCGCCTTGCGTTGCTTTTTTGAGCGGAACGCTGTCTCCTTCATGCCTCATTTGGCTGTTTTCCGACACCGTAAGCTCTTTTTTCTCAGTGGCGGCAGAGGACTGTGAAAGGTCCCACACGTACAGGAGAATCAGACACAAAACAAAAAAGCACGCTGCTTTCGTCAACAGATAAGTTACAGATGGGGCAGTTTTTTTTGATACTTGGCGCATGTCACTCTCTCCGTATCATTTTTCTCGTTCCAATGCCATTATAGAATGCTAGTCTCATAAAATAATGGATCACAATGTTTAAGTATACAGGATTGGAAAGAAGATGAATACAGGATGAAGGGAAAAATATATCAAATTTTAAGAGAAAATGCTGAACGATGAGGAATGCTGTTTTTTTGATCATGAAGGCGGAGAAAAGTTTTTGGAAATATTGCACTATTTTGAAGGGCAGGGTCGTGTTAGAATGGAATGGAGAAAATTCAGAAGTCAACAAAAAACAAGGGGATGGAGAAATGAAAGTTCTTTTTAACGGCCGGCTGATGGAACGGAGCGAGTGTGCGGTTGATATTGAGGACAGAGGCTACCAATTTGGAGACGGCGTCTATGAAGTCATCCGCATTTACAATGGAATCTTGTTCACGCTTGATGAACACATTGCCCGCTTATACAAAAGCGCAGCCGAAATCGGAATCGGCTTGTCTTTTTCAGAAGCCGAGCTGAAAAGCCAGCTGAAAGAGCTCGTCGACATCAATCAGATGCGGGACGGCGGGCTGTATCTTCAAGTGACAAGGGGAAAAGCCCCGAGAAAGCACCAATACGGAGCAGGGCTTACGCCTCAGGTGACGGCTTATACATTTCCTATTCAAAAGCCTGAAAAAGAACAGCAAAACGGCGTTTCGGCTATTACTGCGGACGACATGCGCTGGCTGAGATGCGACATTAAAAGCTTAAATCTGTTGTACAATGTAATGATCAAGCAAAAAGCGCATGAAGCTTCTTCATTCGAAGCGATCTTAATTCGCGACGGATTGGTGACGGAAGGGACGTCCTCAAATGTTTACGTCGTCAAGCAAAACGTTATCTACACCCATCCTGTGACAACGCTCATCTTAAACGGCATCACGCGGATGAAAGTGCTTCAGCTGTGTGAGCAACACGGCTTGAATTATGAAGAAAAAGCGGTGACAAAGGATGAATTACTGAATGCAGATGAGGTGTTCATCACGTCAACGACGGCCGAAGTCATTCCGGTCACATCGATTGACGGGCAAACCATCGGCTCCGGAGCGCCCGGACCGCTCACCAAAAATGTGCAGACCGCTTTGCAAAACAGCATTTTGTCAGAGACAGCCAAACCGGTTTAACAAAAAAAACGCCGCTTCCATGGGGAAACGGCGTTTTTTTTACTTGCGGAAACCGAACAAAATTGAAAAGAGCGGCGATAAATATAGGAAAAACACAAACGGCAAATATTCAATGACGGGAACGCCGAGCGCGCTGGACATGAACGCGCCGCTGACTCCCCAAGGGATCATCGGATTGATTAATGTCCCTCCGTCTTCAAGCGATCTCGACAAATGCTTCCGGTCGATGCCGAGCTTGTCATACAGCTTTTTAAAGGACTGTCCGGGAATCAAGATCGATAAATACTGTTCGCCTGTCGCCAGGTTCATGCCGATGCTTGATGAAACGGTTGAGAACACAAGCCGGCCTTTCGTATGAATGCCCTTGATTACACCTTCAAGCAGGCTTGTAATCAGGCCGATTTTTTCCATGAGACCGCCGAGCGCGAATGCGATGATAATCAGGGAAACAGAGCCCATCATCGATTGAAGGCCGCCGCGGTTTAAAATCTTCTCAACGGCTTCAGTGTCGGCTGAGAAAACAGGACCATTCTGCATCGCTGACAAAAACGATGAAATGCTGGCGTCAGGCTGTATCAACGCGGCAAGAATTCCGGCGGAAACGACCCCCGCTGCAAGCGACGGAATGACGGGCGTTCGTCTGACAGCAAGTACAATCACAAGAAGAGGCGACAGAAGCGCCCAGACGCTGATGTTGACTGTGCCTTCTATTCCGTTTATGATCGCTTGAATGTTTTCGGTTGAAGCCGGTGCCGCTGTTAAAGAACGGCCCATGAAAAAGAAAAGCAAAATCGTGATCAAAAGAGCGGGGATCGTCGTTCCCGCCATATGTCTAATATGCTTGAAAATGGGAAGCTCTCCGACCCCTGCGGCAAAATTGGTCGTGTCAGACATCGGAGACATTTTGTCGCCGAAACAGGCGCCGCAAATCACAGCTCCCGCCGCCCATGTCAGTGGAACGCCGGCCGCCGCGGCCACGCCGATGAGGGCGACGCCGATCGTGCTGACCGTCGTAAAGCTGGAGCCGACCAATGAACTGATCACAAGACAGCTGAAAAGTGCGGTGAGCAGCAGGTGCTGCGGTTCAATCAGATTCAACGCGTAAACCGTTACCGTCGGAATCGCGCCGCTGTACTCCCAGACTCCGATTAAGATGCCGATTAAACAAAGGACGATAATCGGCTGAACGCCATTCCGGATGCCTGAGACAATGCCGCTTTCAAGGTCTTTCCAGGAATGGCCTTTCGCCGCGCCGACCGCAGCTAAAAAACCAACGCAAATCAACAGCGGTATGTGCGCTTCTGCTTTAAATATGAATAAGCAGGTGAAAATAATGAACAATATGGCTAAAAACAATAGAGCCGATATGGAAAACGATAGACGTTTTTCGTTTGACAAATCACACACCTCATTAGAAGAAATATCTCTCTTTAATACTTTGATGCTTTTGTGCATAAACGTATTATAACAGAAAAATAGATTATATACTTAAATTAAAATATTTCAAACATTTTTCAAAGGTTCGCCCATTCTATTTTGAAAGCGCTGACTTTTTTAAGATATAATAGATTGGAGATAGGCATGTACTTGGTACACGTTTCACAAAATAGGGGGAAATGCGAATGTCTTACACTGTTCTCAAAAGCCGGTTTTTAGATGAGGAAGCGATATGGTTGGAAAATGATGATTTAGAGGCTGTACTTGTGCCCGGGTGGGGAAGCAATTTGATTTCACTGAAGTGGAAGCCGGGCGGTTTGAAATTGTTGAAAGCGCCTGAAACAAAGGAAGAATATGACGCGAATCCGTTTTTATTCGGAATTCCTGTTCTTTTTCCTCCCAACCGGATTGATCACGGAAGATTTACATATGCGGGAAGAACGTACGAGCTGCCGATCAGTGAAAAGCCGCTCGAAAACCACCTGCACGGATTTCTTTACGATAAAAAATGGACGGTGGAAAAAGTGGAGGCAACAGAAGAGCGGATCATCGTGCAGACGAAGCTGGACTCTGATGATCATCCCGATATTAAAGCGATCTTTCCGCACTCGTTTTCCATCACCATCACCTACACGTTAGAAGGACAGCATCTGAAAATCGATGCATCGGCTGTCAACCGCGGTCAAGACCCGATGCCGATCGGATTGGGGTATCACACATCTTTCCGCTATCCTTTAAACGAAGCAGGAGATAAAGAAAGGTGCCTGTTTACTCTTCCTGCCTCAAAGCGATGGACGCTGACAGACTGCATGCTGCCGACAGGCGAGTATCGGGTGACAGAGGAGTTCAAAGCGGGAAAAATGGCAGCGGGAGAAAGGCTTGACGATATATTGGCAGCTGAACAAGACCAAGAAGGAAACAGCGCTGCCGTCATTGCGGACAGCCTCGCCGGCATTCGCGTCCGCTACCAATGCGACGGTCATTTTAAGCACTGGGTCGTGTTTAACGGTAAATCTGATCAGGATGACCTGCTTTGTATAGAGCCATATACTTGGATGACGAATGCACCGAACCTCAACCTGCCGAAGAATGTGACCGGATTTCGGGATTTGGGGCCGCAGGAAGAGCTGACGATGCGAAGCAAAATTGAGGTGGGCGGAATATAATCGATATTCCGCCTTTTACCATGAGCTTTTATCAAGCGTAAATGCTGTATGGGAGGCTTGTTTGCCCTTTCTCCAATCCAATTGAACCGTTATCTTGCGGCCGGCGAATTCGGCTTCTTCAAGCCCTTCCAAAAAAGAAACGGATTGTTCTTTTGACCCTCCGCCGGGGAATTCGCCTCCCGCGTAATCTTTCATCGGCGTCTCGACTTGGGCGTTCAAAACGATTTCATCACCAAACTTTACGACCAACTTTTCCAAATATATATCGTCCAGCTCCGCGCGGTCGCCTGTCCAGTAGAGGTCTCCGCCAAATACGCGCGGCCTTCTATCTTTTTGATCACGGCCTCCCAATTTTCATCGGCGCTTTGTCCGTTCCATTTCGGGTATTCCGTCATATAGAAACCGATCAGTCTGCCGCCGAAATAAACGGCGCAAAAGGCCGTGAAAAGGGAAGCAATGAAAAGAAGAGGCCGCTTGTATTCCTGTTTCATATGAACCACCGCCTAAAAAGTTCTGCTTTATGATCATAAAGCAGAACAATCGGAAAAAAAAGCCACTCCCTTAAATTTTAAGGGAACGGGTGCGGGTGCAGGTTCAACTGTTCTGGTGTTAACGGCTCTTCCGCAAAGCCGAGCTCCTTCGGCACCGTGAACATTCTCTCAAGTCCTTCCAGGCGGATGAAGCGCTGTCCGAATGTCATCGGAATCAGGCCCGGGATAAGCACTTTCACACAGTATAGTCCGTTCCGTTTGATAACAGGTGAAGTCTGGTCAACGACGATCACTTCAAGGTCGAGACTTCGGAAAGCTTCAAGCAGGTCGCAGAGATCTTCGGTTAAATCAAGGTGTTTCTTTCTTTTTTTAAAGGCATCGTCGAATGTTTGCAGAGGCCGGCTTTGATTCAGCAAAAAACGGAGGCGCTCTTCAGCTTCGGGCAGTCCGTACATGAAGCTGTGATCCTCCATTTCCTGCACTAAAGCAGGATTGCGGAGCATCTGCTGATATTTGCTCCTTTCAGATTCAAATTTGCGGTCGTGCTTCAACATCATGCCTGCCAGCTCATGAAGGGCGCTTTTCACCGCTTTTACGGGATCGGGGTGGGCGCCTGCGGAACAAAGCAGATTCAATCCTTCCCGTTTTCTGTTTTTGGCGATCGCCCAAATGCTTGGAATACCGTACTCCATCGTTGAATTAAAGACATGCAGATCATATCCCGCCACACTTCGCACCCTCTCTGTCATGAGGCGTAATTCCGGATCTCCTGAAGAGTCGAGATCCAGCTGCCGAAGTGGAAGCCTGGTGTACCAGGCAAGCAAAAATGAATCGCGCTCAGCCGCTTCTAATATGCCGTGGAAAATCGCTTCCTCCAAACTCCCTCCGAGTGCACAGCCGTTCGATGTTTCATAGACGAAGCTGTCTTCGCGCCCCAGGCTGTAATAGGCGAGCGATTCCGGAACGAGAAGCGGCCGTTTCTGCATAAATGAATAGCCCCATACCCAACGGAGCGGGCGGGCCGGGTGAAATGGCTGGAAAGGAAAATCGGGATGCATGTATTGTTCGGCTTGATGGAGCCCGACTTTTGCCGGATCGAGCGCACGATCCTTTACATTTTCGTAGGTGTCATGTACGACCGTCCGTTTGCCGCGCGGTTCAATTCCGGAATAGCGTTCCAAACCTTCTAAAATGGCGGTTAATTCGCTGTCTTCATACGAATGACTCCGTCCTCCGACACCTTCATTTCCCGTCCATAAAGGCATATTGACGATCATATCGGCGAACGGCAGAATCGCGTCATAAATTTTGGCGTTGAATATCCCCGTTCTATGATCCAGATAGTCTTTTGCGAGCGTTTGTTTTAAATCGTCCGTGTTTCGCACGCGAAAGTTGTCCGGGTTCGTTTTCAGGCTGGGCCGAAGCGATATTCGCGCGGATTCCGCTCCGTCTTCTGGCAGACTGCCGCATATAGGGCATGTCGGTTCCGGGATGAAAGCGTGGAGCGAACTTTCTAACGTTTTCAAATTGACGAAGTAAAGGTTTTTTTTCAATCGGCCGCGCCCGCCGTTCATGATGTTGTCGACTTCTGTGCAGATCAGGCTGACCATCTGGCGGCAGCCGGTCTTTGAAACCCACGGATCGCGGCTTATACCATTGCTTTTTTGTTCCAGTTCAAGCGTCTCTCTGCTGTCGGGGCCGGAGATATACCGCCTCATATCGGCGCATTGGGAACATCCTGACGCTGACGGATTAACGAGCGGCCCGATGACCCCTTCGCCAAAAGATGCAAACCCGCGAAGCCACGGAATCCCTGCCGCCCTTAGCACCTTTTCGGCCTCGCGATATAATAAAGGCCGCCAAGCATCGTGCAGCACAAGAGCGAACGCAGTCTCCTCCGGTATGCTGTTCTCAAAATCAGACCTTCGGATCACGTTATATTCAGCAGATAATTGTTGTGATGCGCCTTCTGCCAACAATCCTTCACCAACGACCAAAATGCAGCGGTTCATCAAGGTTCCTCCTTTCGCAACTGCACGCAGTAAATACCTGCTAGTTTTTCTTTTGAAAATGGTTCAGCAGGCAGCTCATAGACATAAAGCTGCAAGCCGCAGTTGTTTTTCAAGGCGGAAAGCAGTGTTTGTTGCAAAGCAGCGGAAACGGGGATCGCGAGCTTCAGGTCACTAGGTTCCAGCAGAACATCCGCGTTTGTCAAAGGATCTTTGTCTGTCAGCGCCCGTTCGAGCGCTTTTCTGAGAGCCAACGTGATGTTGAGTCCCGAACTTCCGTACCAGCGGCCGCGAATTCCCGCCCATGCGACAGGGAAGCCTTCTATGTTTTTTCCTAAACCGATTTCCGGTTTGCCGTACAAGACTGTCAGTGCTTCTAAATAAAATGAGGAGTGCCGGTCTTCCATCCCGCCCAGCTGAATGAGGGAAATTGTTTCTTTTCCGCTCTTTATCCGTTCTAGCAACCGGTGCTCCAAGCATTTCTCCAATCCCCTTAATACGCCTTCAGCCAGCGTTTCCCCGGCGGCGATCGCGAACAACCCCCCGTTATTCGGATAAGAACGGTTCAACCTTGATGCATACATTTCAATACCCGTCAGCCCGGCTTCCCGCCGCGCCTCTTGATGGGTCAAACCGACCGACACCGTCTTGGGCAAAAGCTCCGCAGGTCCGGAAGAGAGCGGGTCTGCTGTCTGAACAAAGCATTGTGCTAAAGGAAGCTGCCGCAAATGTTTTTCTTCCCACAGATGAAAAATGCCTGTTACGGGTGAGGTCAGTTCACTGAAACATTGAAATAACCTGCTTTCTGCTTCTCTTCCGGGGCGCTCCGAAAGTTTCGCTTCAAGGTCGCAGATGAGTTCAGGCGAATCCTTGCCGCAAGCGAAGTCCGGATGCGGAAGAAACATATGCCAGCCGCCTTCGAGCGTTGCCAAATCAATCAGATACACTTGATTCTTCTTAGATAATGGTGCAATCTCAGCAGTTGCTTTCATCAATTCGAACACAATAACGTTTGCCAGCATGTCTTTCCCTGCCGAAGGAAAAGTTCGAAGAGCCCGCTCTTCATGGAGCGCAGACCGATGGAGGCGCCTCCAGGCATCCTCCAGGCATCCGTCTCCTTGTTGATGAAAGACAGGGCCTGCCAGTCCGATTTGTTTCAGGCAGATGCAGGGTATGAAGCCTTTGTTCTCTTCGAAGCAAAACGTTTGAAGAGCGCGGAGCTCATCTGTGAAGCCGAGGTCAGAGGCATATAAAACCCAATCGGCAGATCGCACTTCTTCCCGCCAATGTTGCGTTTCGGCACAGCCAATCTCCAGTCCGCTTTCTGTTTGCCCTGATATTTCTGCCAGTTCGTCTAAAGCATGCCCGGATGCATCCGTCACGATCGCACGGATTCTTGAAAAACCGGAATCGATCAGCGACCGGACCAATTTTGTGAGAAAGGAGCCGGTCCCTATAGCCGATATTTTGGTTTGACGCGACAGCTGAAAGCGGTAAGCGCCGGAATCGGCAAAGCTTTCAATAAATTCGATTTGGGCTTCAAACGTTTGAAGCACTGAGCTTTCCAGTTTGTGCGGGTGATCCCGGGTTACGTCGCGAACGAACCCGTTTTTATAAAGCATTTCTCCGATTTCATATACTCTTTTTCGGTACGGAGCCTGCAGCCCTTTTGTCAAGTCTTCAAGCGAATGTTCCCCGTTGAACATCGGCAGAAGTTTTTCGATCCATTGAGCAATCGAAGATCCTTTTATGCGAAACGACCCGGAGTTATTTCTAAAATATACGCCGCCGTTCGGATCAGGAAGAAACCATGTATCCTTGTTTACTTTCAGGCGAGCGGAAGCAGTCAGGTGTGTCATGCTCTTCCTCCTTCCATGTTGTAAAAACAAGACATACCATTATATGTAATTTCATTTGTCCTTTATGCAATAGAAGACCCCTGCGGCAAAAGAGGCAGGGGAAGTCTTCTTTTTTATAAAAAAAACTACATGCCTCCGCGCCAACAGCTCCCACAGCAATGGCCCGCGCAGCTCCAACAACTGTGACCCATGCAGCTCCAGCAGCTGTGGCCCATGCAGCTCCAACAGCTGTGGCCCGCACAGCTCCAACAGCTGTGACCCATGCAGCTCCAACAGCTGTGACCCATGCAGCTCCAACAGCTGGCACAGCTTCCACAGCTCCAGCAGCTTGCGCAGTGTTTAACATTGGCGTGATGGCGGCCCGCATCCCAAAGCGTCATATCGTCTGCCTGGAATTGATCCATCTCCAACGACTGCAGTTCATCATGGAATGGTTGCATTTTAATATCCCCCTTCATCGGTAAAATTTTTTGACCAAAACACAATAAAAGAAGAATGAAACATAAGCAAAGTCAGATTAAGTCAAATACCCCGGGTACTCACAAGATCAAATTATGAGGTCTGTTAGGTGGTTGTTACTAAATTGAACGCCTATTTTTCCTGTTATTGGATTTCGCTGGAGAGGGGCTTTTATTTTGCGGCAGTTTATTGATATAAAGATCGTTGGGACTGAAGAGAGGGGGGACACTAAGTAAAACCAAGAATGCGGGGCAAGGCGGAGAAAGAAATCAATTGTAAGTCATGTGGAGTGAAAGTCAAATTTCAAGGGAAACGTCTAAAGTGAAGAAAGCCTAGAGGATAAAGGTAACCATTCGGCTTAGCAGGAAAAATCAATTGGCGTTGTATATAGCAGTGGAGGATCATTCGCGGGAACAGTGCCCTTGCAGTTTTATACTGATGCAAATGCTTATGTATGACTGCAAAAACAGGTTCTTTCTACAAGTATGTTTTCATAGAGAAGGAGAGATTGCTTTGATCATAATAAATGCGGTCATAGTATTAGGAGTCTTCCTATCCATTGTGTGGGGCATGATTTATATTATGAACAGGAGAAGATCATAACATGATGAGAGGCCGGACATTTGACCGGCCTCTTTTAAAATCGTTATTTTACAATCAGCACCGGGATCTCCGATTTTGTCGATATCTTGTCGCTGACGCTGCCAAACAGGAGTTTTTTCAGGCGGTTCTGGTCGCGCGTACCCGTGATGACGAGGTCAGCTCCGATGTTTTCAGCATGTTGCAGAACTGCGTTGGCCGGGTCTCCATCCAACACCTCTATTTCCGCGTCGTACTGGTTTTCGCTCAACATGATTTTCGCTGCCGCAATCGCTTCTTCCGCGCTGTCCTCATAGATCATGGGTTCACCGGCCAAGTCTGAATCGTGGGGGACCCGGGGTGCGGCCGGGAAGCCACTGTAAAGGTACGGCGCGCCGGCAGCGGGTCTTTCGTCCGCAGCCTCTGTTCTCACTTGCCTCGGTTCATGGACATGGGCGACGGTCAATTGTGAGCCTAGCCTTTTCGAAAGGTCGATCGCTTTTTTCAGCGCTTTTTTGCTTTCCTCTTTTCCGTCAAACGCGACAATGATCCGGTCAGCTTTAAACAAATTGATCATTCCTTTCAGAATGGATTTACTTTTATATTACCCGTTTTCCCAACAAATCTAACGAAATATGAGAATATGAATCAAAAGCCCGCCATTCGCCAAAAAAACAAATTGACAATTAAAGGGCCGTACTATAAGATGGAAAATATTAATAAGATTGGAGGGTATCGTCATGTTTAGAAATATCAAAGCATCAGTTCAACAACAAAAGCACCTTAACGTGACATTTTTATACCTTCCTTACGCTCAGGGATCCGTTTCACTCTAACCATTTTCAGAAGGAAGGCGCATGTCGCGTGAACAAGCGTACATGTGCCTTTTTATATGGAAAAAGGCATGCTGGTACACAGTGTGCCTTTTTTTTTCTGAGAAAAAACATTCTGTTCCCGACGCGGAGCAGCATGTTTTTCTAATAAATCAACCGCACATAAGGAGGAATTTTTTATGCCGAGTATCAGAAAAAACGAAATCAAAGATTGTAAGGAAAAACTTGAAGGCGGCTAAAAAAGGAGAGGATATTAGATGTTTTCTGTTTTATGGAAGCTGGGCTGGTTTTTTAAAGCCTCTTGGCGGCGCTATACGATAGCGGTCGTCCTGTTGATTATTGTAAACGTATTTGAAATGTTTCCGCCGAAGCTGCTTGGCAACGCGATTGACGACATGCAGGCGGGCACTTTTTCAAAGGCCGGCATGCTCGGCTATATCGGTTTATTTCTCGCGCTTGGCGCAGTTGTTTATATCTTGTCTTATTATTGGATGTATCAGCTGTTTGGGGGAGCGAACCTGGTCGAAAAAATTCTCAGATCCAAGCTGATGGGCCATTTGCTGAAAATGACCCCGTCATTTTACGAGAAAAACCGCACAGGGGATTTGATGGCGAGGGCGACAAATGATTTAAAAGCGATTTCCATGACGGCGGGCTTCGGCATTTTGACCCTGGTCGATTCGACGCTGTATATGCTGACGATTCTGTTGACGATGGGTTTTTTGATCAGCTGGAAGCTGACGCTTGCTTCGATCATTCCGCTTCCGCTGATGGCGGCTGCCATCAGCATCTACGGGAAAAAAATTCATGAGCGTTTCACGGAAGCGCAGGATGCGTTTGGCGATTTAAATGATCGAGTGCTCGAGTCCGTGTCAGGGGTAAGGGTGATCCGGGCCTATGTGCAGGAGAAAAACGATGTCAGCCGGTTCAACAGCATGACGGCTGATGTGTACAAGAAAAATATGAAAGTCGCTTTGATCGATTCGCTGTTCGAACCGACGGTGAAGCTTTTGGTCGGGATCAGCTATTTAATCGGTCTTGGCTACGGCGCCTATCTTGTTTTCCGCAGCCAGCTGACATTGGGAGAGCTCGTCTCTTTCAACGTATACCTCGGCATGCTGATTTGGCCGATGTTTGCGATCGGCGAGCTGATCAATGTCATGCAGAGGGGAAATGCATCGCTTGACAGGGTAAATGAAACATTGGCATATGAGCCTGATGTGAGAGAACCCGCTGAACCGGAAGCGGCGGAGCCGGGCGATATTGTATTTGACGGGCTCACTTTTACGTACCCAAGTTCTGCGTCTGAAAACCTGGCCGATATTTCATTTACCGTATTAGAAGGACAAACGGTCGGAATCGTCGGAAAGACGGGAAGCGGCAAAACGACGTTAGTCAAGCAGCTGCTGAGGCAGTACCCGAAAGGAAGAGGAACGATCACCATTTCGGGCGTGCCGATTGAGCGCCTGCCGCTTGATCAGCTTCGCAGCTGGATCGGATATGTGCCTCAGGATCACGTGTTGTTTTCAAAATCGGTGAAAGATAATATTTTGTTCGGCGGACGCCTCGCCGAGGAACGCGATTTGTACGATGTCATCTCTGCAGCACATCTGAAAAAGGATATTGAGATGCTTTCAGACGGCTTGGAGACAATGGTCGGAGAGAAGGGCGTCGCTTTATCAGGGGGACAGAAACAGCGGATTTCAATTGCGAGAGCGATGATTGCGGAGCCCCATATTTTGATCTTGGATGATTCGCTGTCCGCTGTCGATGCGAAAACGGAAGCGGCGATTATTGAAAACATCCGCAGCAGGCGGAAAGGCAAAACGACCTTTATTACATCACATCGGATGTCGGCCGTCGAACACGCCGATTTCATTCTCGTCATGGAGGATGGAAGGATCGTTGAAAGAGGGACGCATCAGGAACTGATTGGCCGGAAAGGCTGGTATTTTGAACAATACGAAGCACAGCAGCTTCCTTCGGGAGAAGAAGGGGGGACTGTAGCATGACAACAGGAAAAAGGCTTTTCCAATATGCGCTTCTTTACAAGAAAATTCTCATCTGGGCGCTCGTCATGCTGACGATTGCCGTCACAGCCGAGCTGACGGGACCGATGATCGCCAAAAAGATGATCGACGATCATATTCTCGGAATTGAAAAAACGTGGTATGAAACGACAGAGAAGACGAAATATACTGTTTCCTATAAAGGAAAGGAATATATCAGGGAGGACAGGACAGACTCTTCAGCTGAAAAGCTGCAGGAAGTTCACATCTTTCAAGTCGGCATGAACTACTACTTTGTTGAGGAACCGGTTTCCTTTGACGGAGAGCGGACGGTTTCCGGAGAAGAGCTGAGAATGACGAGCGGAGACCGAACGGAAACCTACAAGGCCGATCGCCTGTCTTTGTCAGAAGTGTATGCTTTTTACGAGCCTGAAATAGGAGGGCTGATTTCACTCGTTTCTATTTATTTCGGCCTTCTCGTCTTCTCGATCTTTTTCCATTACGGCCAATTCTACCTCTTGCAGATGAGCGCAAACCGCATCATTCAAAAGATGAGGCAGGATGTATTCGCCAACATTCAAAGGCTTCCTATCCGCTATTTTGATAATTTGCCGGCAGGAAAAATCGTTGCAAGGGTGACGAATGATACCGAAGCGATCCGCGACCTGTATGTGACCGTTCTATCGACGTTTGTCACAAATATCATTTATATGGCCGGAATATTCGCCGCGCTGTTTTTCCTTGATGTCAGGCTGGCCGGCGTCTGTCTCTTGATTTTGCCTCTGATTGTCATTTGGGCGGCCGTTTATCGAAAATTCGCTTCCGGCTACAATCATAAACTCAGGTCAATCAACAGCGAGATCAACGCCAAAATGAATGAATCGATTCAAGGCATGCCGATTATTCAGGCATTCCGGCGCGGACGGGACACAAAAGAAGAATTTGAACAGCTGAACGAGAGCCACTTTCATTACCAAAATAAAATGCTGAAATTGAATTCGCTCATGTCCCACAACTTGGTCAACATTCTCAGAAATGTGATGTTCACCGCTTTAATCTGGTATTTCGGGGGAGCTGCCCTGAACGCGGAAGGAATGATTTCAATCGGCGTCCTTTATGCATTCGTTGATTACTTAAATCGTTTATTTCAGCCAATTACGGGCATTGTCAACCAGTTTGCCAAGCTTGAATTGGCGCGCGTATCATCGGAGCGGGTTTTCCGCCTGCTGGATGAGCCGGGCGTCGACGTCAAAGAGCCGGGCAGCGAAAGAGCGCTTGGGCGAGTCGTATTTGAGGATGTATCTTTTCGCTATCATGACGGTGAAGATGTGCTGAAAAACATCTCATTTGAAGCGAAGCAAGGGGAGACCGTTGCATTGGTCGGCCATACAGGCTCAGGGAAAAGCTCCATTTTGAATGTGCTTTTCCGCTTTTACGATATTGAAAAGGGCGATGTCAAAATCGACGGCAGAAGCATATACGATATGTCAAGGCAGGAAATCAGAAAGCAGATGGGCATCGTTCTTCAAGATCCTTACTTGTTTTCCGGCACGATTGCTTCAAATGTCAGCCTTGACAATGCTGATTTGACCAGAGAGCAAATAGAAGCTGCCTTGAAACAGGTCGGGGCTCTTGAAATGCTCGCCCGCCTGCCGAAAGGTCTTGACGAGCCGGTCATCGAAAAAGGAAGCACCCTTTCTTCAGGGGAAAGACAGCTGATCTCGTTTGCGCGTGCGCTGGCATATGATCCTGCTATTCTTATTTTAGACGAGGCGACGGCCCATATCGATACTGAAACAGAAGCGGTCATTCAAAAAGCGCTTGATGTCGTTAAACAAGGTCGCACGACCTTTATCATCGCCCACAGGCTGTCAACGATCAAAAACGCCGACCAGATTCTTGTGCTTGAAAAAGGCCGGATTATCGAGAGGGGAAATCATAAAGAGCTGATGAAGCAAAAAGGCCAATACTATCAAATGTATGAACTGCAAAAGGGAAAAGGAACCCTGACAGGGTAAGCCGGATCTTCACCCGGCTTTAATAAGCAAGCCCCACCCTTGCCTTGACAAACTGGTCAGACTCAAGCTGTTTGAAAAGAAAATGGGCGGTGTCGCCGGTCGATATTTCTTTTCCGCCGGCCGGCAGAACATCCTGTTCAAACCGGTATGTCTTCAATGCCGGCCCGTCAGGGAGATATGTCGGGCAGACGATCGTCCAATCCAATTCAGACTCGCGGAGCCGTTCGTACACACGGGCATGTTCTTGCGCTGCGCGCGCCGAGCGCCGTTTTGACTCGTTTGTTTCAAAGCGGTAAAGGGACGGGTTCTGCCTGGCGTTTAAAATGCCGGCGGTTCCGATGGTAATCAGCCGTTTAATCCGGTGTGCGTTCATAGCGTTTATCATATGTTCGATGGAGACGGTCAATGTATCGTCTCCATCTGTGTTTAAACAGCTGACAACGATATCGCAATTTTTTATTAAAGACTCGACGTCATGCTGGTTCCGGGCGTTCCCTGTAAGTGCTTGGCAGCATTTATCCGGAATGCGGGCGCCTTCCGTTCTCCGGACAAGTGCGTAAACGGAATGACGCCCATCCTCTTCAACAAAATTAAGAAAGGCCTGTCCGACACGGCCTGTACCTCCAAAAAGTGCAATTTTCAACATGATCACTCCCATCGGATCTATCATACGTCAGATCGTCCGGAAGAAAAAGCCCCGCGAAAACAAAAAGTTCCATGATAAGGGCGTACATTTGAGACATACTCATTCAATAGAGAAATCCCGACAAATTGAATCAATTCCCAATTGATGCTCAACATCAGCTGCATGCCGACTCCTCCTTTATATCAGCATATGAAAAAAGGAGAAGCGGGTGCGGGCTTTCATGCGCGGGCAGCCGCTCATCATTTTATTCGCGAGAATGAATGACACGTTAAAGAAGGTGCAGGATATGCACCTTCTGTTATCCATGAATATGAAGTTGTTTAAAATTGTTGACCGCCCATAGATGCTTGAGCTTGGGAAACTAAACGTTTTGTAATTTCTCCGCCGACAGAACCGTTTGCACGGGAAGTCGTGTCAGCGCCAAGGTTTACGCCGAACTCAGAAGCGATTTCGAATTTCATTTGTTCGATCGCTTGAGCTGCTCCTGGGACAACCAGTTGATTCGAAGAATTTTGATTAGCCATTTGTATCAAACTCCTTTATAAAAATGGTATGGTTGGGCTGACTGGAATTGCACCAGCTGCCGGCTTTCACCAAAAGAAAACCGCTGCCTTCTCGGCTAAAGCCCAATGTTGGTTTGTACTACGTATTATGGTGGATTCGATAAAATAAATGCATGTTTCAATCTGGTAAATGTTGAAAGGCGAAAAGGCCGGGAATGGGGCAAGCTAAGGAAAAAAGCAGGAGGATGGAGCAGATGATGTGTCCAGTGTGCAATGGCATTCTCGTCCAGCCAAGGCATTGTCCGAAGTGCGGCGGGGAAATGGCGGACGCGGGGAGAGCTACCGATTTTTTCGGTCCGTACAGTCCGTATATGGAGTTCGATTCATTTAAACAAACGCAAACCGTATGCGTTCATTTATATACTTGCCAGGATTGTACTTATGAAGAAACCGTCGAAATTGAAACGACCGAAGCATAGTCGTAGCATGCTTCGGTCATGGAGATTGTTTGAATCCGGTTATTCTTCAGAGCGGATGCGAAGCTCCGTTTCTTTATCAAAGAAGTGGGCTTTATTCATGTCAAGCGCAAGAGGAAGTGTATCGCCGGCCTGGACGTCGGTCCTTGAATCGACTCTGGCGATGAACGGCTGAGTGCCGGCCTGCGAATAAAGCATTGTTTCCGCGCCCATCAGCTCGGCTACCTCAATTTTCGCATCGATTTTTGAGTCTTTTGACGCATCAATGAAAACAGGCTCGTCATGGATATCCTCAGGCCTGATTCCCATGATGATTTCCTTGCCGGCATAGCCCTGGTTGCGCAGAACTTTCATTTTTCCTTCCGGCACGCGAATCGAAATGCCGTCAAATGTAAACATGTCTTCTTTCAGAGTGCCGGTAAAAAAGTTCATTGCAGGAGACCCGATAAAGCCGCCGACAAAGACATTTTCCGGATTTTCATAGACTTCCTTCGGCGCGCCGACCTGCTGGATGATTCCGTCTTTCATGACGACGAGCCGCGTAGCCATCGTCATCGCTTCAGTCTGGTCGTGGGTGACATAGATGGTCGTCGTCTGCAGGCGCTGATGAAGCTTTGTGATTTCGGCGCGCATTTGTACGCGCAATTTGGCGTCAAGGTTTGATAACGGCTCATCCATCAGAAACACCTTTGCGTCCCGAACGATTGCCCGGCCTAAGGCGACGCGCTGGCGCTGTCCGCCGGAAAGCGCTTTTGGCTTTCTGTCCAAATATTGTTCAAGGCCCAAAATTTTGGCCGCTTCATGGACGCGCCGTTTAATTTCATCCTTCGGAAACTTCCTCAGCTTTAAGCCGAAAGCCATATTGTCATAGACATTCATGTGCGGATAAAGGGCATAGTTTTGGAATACCATCGCAATGTCGCGGTCCTTGGGAGCGACATCATTCATCCGTTTGCCGTCGATTGTGAATTCGCCATCCGTAATTTCCTCAAGGCCTGCGATCATTCTGAGCGTTGTCGACTTGCCGCAGCCTGAAGGTCCGACAAAGACGATAAATTCCTTATCATCGATATGAAGATTAAAATTGTCCACAGCCGTGACTTTATTGTCATACACTTTGTATATCTGATCGAGCACGAGTTCCGCCATTTTTTCTCCCCCTCTTTTATGTAAACGCTTTATCTGATTTTAGTTTATAAAAAACGGCAGGGCGGTGTAAATGGACATGGTGCACAATTTCTTTTCGTGCAAGTTGCTAAAGCCGCTAAAGGAGATGCATCATCAAATAAACAGCGGCTGCTTCTTCAAACTGTCTGATGTCGATCGCCGTCCGTTCGATGAATTTATCAATTCTGTACTGCAGGCTGTTTCGATGGATAAACAAACGTTTCGCTGTGAGAGAGGCATTCAGGTTGCATCTCATATACGTTTTGATGGTCAGGGATGTCTCAGGATCAGACAGCGCCTCTCTTACGGCGTCCGAAAACGAAGAAGCATGAACCCGCTCCGGTTTTGCCGTCAAAAAAGACGGGAGGCACTGGCAAAACGTGGCGACGTTTCCGATGTCACCCGCTTCCAGCATATAATGAAACATTTGTTTTTCAAAGCGGATTTTACCTTGAAGCGATCCGTTGACTGGATGAAGCTGGCCGCTGAAAAACACGGGGTTTGCCATGAAATCGCTTGTCAGTGCATGCGCAAGCTCGGACAGCTCTTTTTTTGCGAGAAACGGCGAGGGATTTTCGTGGACGATAACGGCTTCATGCCGGTCGTACCACACAACAAGCGGGTCTTTAAAAAAGCCGCTGACCGCTTCTTTGATCGCCTGTCTTTCTTCAGGGACATGCTCCATTTTAAAAAAATGGCCTTGCATCAGCTGAATGTTCCCCGGGTTTTGAAGGGGGACATCGCGAAAGAAATATTCATGCCATTCTGTCTCCCGCTTTGTCAGCTGCTGTGCGGGATGCGGTTCTGAAAAAGGCCGGAACAGGCAATGGAGCAGCTCTTTTTCCCGGTCGGTGACCGCGCTTTTCAAAACGCCGAAGGTTTCGCCTTCGTCGGTTTGAAACCATATTGCATCGTGTTTTGAAACAGCCTCCGATACAACCATTCGTTCACCGTAAAGCGTCTTTAATTTCTCCAGCATACGACAACGTCCTTTTCTTTATTCGTAAATATGAAAGAGCATTAATTCGTGAATTTCGCTTTTCAGGGAAGGTTCGTCATCGTGCGGGGGATAGGTGCTGCCCCACTCGATTTCCCCTGATTTATGATAGATTCCTTCATAGTGAATCCCTTTATGATAAAACGATATTTTCCAGCCGGGAAGCCTTTCTTTTTTAAACAGCGGCTTCCATTGAAAATGAGAAATCATAAACGCCACGCTCCTTCATTGATTTCAGGTGGGCAAAATCCAGCGAGCTGACTACACGTTGATTTGTTATCATTGTATCTCATTCACAGAAAAGATCATAGATTCTTTTCAAATGGAGCTTTTCAAAAAAATACCGTGAAGAAGCGGGTTCTTCACGGCTTGAGGTCATGCCACATGTCCTCCGGATTAAGGATGGACTGTTCAGTTAAATAAGAAGCATATTCGAAGCTTCTTTTCTTCGTTAAGCGGCTGACAGATGCCAGACGGGGATGGGAGAAGATCCCCCTGCCGGGCCGGGAGTTGGCTTCAAACAGCCACACCTTTCCCGAACGGTCCAATCCGAGGTCAAAGCCGATTTCCCCGATGAAACCGTCAAGCTTTTCGTCAAGGACCCGGCTGAGGAGGAGCGCCGCTTTTGTCAGCTTTTGCAGAATGTGAAGCCTTTCCTGAGGATCATCATAAATCTCTGCGAGCGTTTTGATGACGCCGCCGCTCGACACGTGGGTTGTAATTCCGTCCTTTCCAGCGATTTTGGCCGCGATGGCTGTGACGGTCCAGTGGCCTTTTCCGTTTTTGTTTGTATGAACCCTGAAGTCTGCCGGGTGATGATCCACTTCGATCCGTTCGATGCCCTGCTGGGCGAGATAAGAAGTATGTTTGTGCAGTCTCTGCCATTCATCTAAACATTCAGCAGCAGACGAATAAGATGTGACGCCTTCGGCATGTCTGGCGAGAATGCCGTTTTCTTCCCGTTTTGAAAGCTGGAATATGCCTTTGCCCAGACTGCCGCCGGCGGGCTTTACATAAATGAAGCCGTATTGACCGATCATGTCTTCGATTTTATCGGCATCGGGCTCCAATGCCGAAAATGGAAGCAATTCCGCTGTCCTCTCATCTTGCTGCAGACATTCATAGATCTCCCATTTGTTAAAGAAGCCCGGATTGAACCAGGGAATGCGATATTCATCCATAAGGCGGGTTTTTGTTTCCCGCAGAGCGGCGGATTCTTCGGCTTTGCGGTTCGGCAGTCTGTCGTAAACGACATTGGGAAGGGGGACTGTGGCCTCCTCCCAGCCGTTTTCCCTGAAAATGAGAGCCTGCACCGTGCCTTCTTCCCAATTTATCTGGTGCGCTCCGAACAGATAGCTGTAGCCTCCTGCCGGGAGATCCATCGTCAAAAGCTTCGAAAAAAATAAAGACCTCCCTCTGACAGGATCCAGCTGCGATTTTATGAAACCGGCCGTGAAAATTCCGATTAAAGGTCCGATATAGACGGTATTGTCGCGAAAAATCAGGGAGGCTTTGCCGCGGTACGGAATCCGCAGGTTTTTGTACAGATTTTCAGATAATAAAACAGTGCGCTTCAAATGGCTGTCAAATGAGACGTGGCATCGTTCAACACTTGTACCGAAAGCCGCGAATAACAAACCGTCCTGTTTGAAAGAAGCGGGCAGGAGCATTGTATTTTCGCTCGTCTGGTGGATGCCGACGGTCAGCGGTTGACCGGTCATCTTTTCTCAGCCCCTTTCGCGCCGGCTGAAGCCGTTAAGAATGAGCAGTACTCCAAAGGACCTTTATACAAAAGCTCCCTTTTTTCAGGAGAGTGCTTAATAAAAGCGTGCTTTCCGGGCTTTGAATTGACATCCAGAAGCCAGACTTTTCCGTCTTTCGTCAGGCAGATATCGAGGCCGAGCTCGAATAATGGCCCGTGATTTGATTCAAGCACCAGGGGCACGGCCTGCGCCATTGTCTCTAAATCATCGAGAAGGACGGCCTGGCGCTTTTTCGGCACGGATAACAGCCAGCTGTCAAAGCTCACCGCCTCAGAGCCCCCGGCCAGGTTTGCCAGCAGTCCGTGCTGATAGCTCCGCCTTACCGTTTTACCGGCTGTTTCCCATTCTCCATTGCCGTTTTTCTGAAGCAGCAGCCTGATATCGCACGGAAAACCGTCTTTGTCTTGAATATCGAGGAACGATTGCAGCAAATAGCGGTGCTGAAGAACTTTTTGGCACCACGTTTCAAATGAAGCCTGTTTCGAAAATGACTTCAGCTGTTTGTGTTTTCCGGTTTGGTAGGCGGCCTTCACCGTTTTTCCCGTAAGCTCGAGGTGAATGATGCCGCGGCCTCCTGATCCGGATGCAGGCTTCAAAATGCACGCTTTTTCTTTTGCAAGCTTGCGCAGGATATCCTGGGCGTTTTCTGCAATCGTTGTGGCAGGAAGGTAGGACTTGATGACGGGATCGGCTTTCAATGCTTTGTAAACCGTCCATTTGTCAGGAAGTCCGAGTCCTAAAAATGTCGTTTTAGGATACTTTTTGAGCCATTCGACAATCGGTTTTGCTTTTTTCGATTGCTGATCTCTGCCGTAAAAGCAGCGGTCATAGATCAATTCCGGGATTTCTCTTTCAATTTCATTCCACTGTCCTGACTTCGGATGAAAGGAGAGCCCTTTCACAAGCATGGAACCGGGGGAAATATCCAGGGGTGTGAACCGGATAAACCGGATTCCATAGTCCGAAGCCATTTTGGCCAGTTCTTCGGCATAGGCTTTTTCATGTTCGTGCGACAGCGACATAAATCCAAGCGTCATCATGATTATACCTCCTTCATGAAAAACAAGGCTTAACAGGCTGAGACTGTCAAACTTCGGGCAAACTTTAATATATAGACTTCTGTTTCATGATACGCTTGAGATTGCAGAAATAGGCTTTTGTAAATTGGAAATGATTAAAAATTTTAGAGCGCCCTTCATACAATTGCCATCTGACCCATTGTATTTTGAAGCGGCTTGCTCCATTCCGTTATTTGCCCGTCTTTTATTCAGCTACTATAATAACGTTAGGCAAGACGGTAATGATCGACCGTAAGGCCCACGCTGTGCAGCTAAGATGTCAGGTAAAAAGGAAGGCAGTTGAAAAGAACATGTATGTATTTGGGGTTTTTGCCGTTATGATTGCAGTCGGTGCACTTATCGGCGCTGTAACGAACCATTTTGCGATTAAAATGCTTTTTCGCCCATATAAAGCGATCTACATATTTGGAAAGCGGGTTCCTTTTACACCCGGATTAATTCCGAAAAGGCGCGATGAATTGGCGAGACAGATGGGACAGATGGTCACAGGCCATCTGCTGACAACAGAAGGGATCAAAAAAAGGCTTGCATCCGATGCGGTTAAAAGCCAGGCGGTGCAGGTTGGGGAGCGGATCTTGGCGCACCTCTCGCAATCAACGGCCACCGTTGAAGAAGCATTGGAAAGCATCGGAATGTCAAATCCCGCCCAAAAAGCGGATCGGGCGGTATCCAGATGGACGGATGAGAAGCTGTCCGCATTGTTAGAGGCGCATGAAAATGAACCGCTGAAAGAGCTTATCCCTCTTGAGGCCCAGGAAAAGCTGAAAGAGAAAATTCCAATGGTGTCCGGTTATATTTTAAGCCGGGCTGTCAGCTACTTTGAAAGCGGCGAAGGAAAGGAACGCCTCGGACATATGATTGACGATTTTTTGAAAGAACGGGGCATGCTCGGCAGCATGGTGCAGATGTTTTTAGGCAACAGCAGTCTGGTTGACCGCGTTCAGCCGGAGATTGTGAAGTTTTTAAAGAACGGCGAGACCGCGCGGCTTTTAACGGATCTTCTTGAAAACGAATGGGACAAGCTGAAAGAATATACGTTCAAGGAAGCGGATGACAAATGGAATGTCAAACCTCTCATTTTTGATTTGAAGGAAAAGCTTTTGAAACGATTCTCGCTTCAGCCGTTTTTCGAAAAAACGATCGGCTCCTCTATTTCCAGTGTTGAGCGGGATATCGCTTTGCGCCTGCCGCAGATCGCCGACCGGCTTCTCGAAGAGGCGGGCCGCCGCCTGGATCAAGTGCTCAAGCAGCTGGAGCTCGAGCAAATCGTCAAGGAACAGGTGGACAACTTCCCCGTTGAACGTCTTGAAGAAATGGTGCTGTCCATTTCCAGGCGGGAGTTCAAAATGATCACGTATTTAGGCGGCCTGCTTGGCGGAATGATCGGAGCCGTGCAAGCCATCTTTGTGATTTTGATCTGAGGCTGAAGACGGCCTGTTCAAACTGAATTATCGTATAACTGTGAAAAACGCTCCATAGTTTGTTATAGTGGAGTGGTGCCGATTCCATAAGAAGAATACAGGCAGGAAAGGAGCGGATCAGGATGACGGTCAATTTACATGACTCGGCTTATGACTTGGGGCAAGCCTTGCGACAAAGCGATGAATATTCCCGATTGAAAAATCTTTATGATGAGGTGAATGGCGACCCATCTGCTAAAAAGATGTTTGATAACTTTCGCGATATTCAAATGAACCTTCAGCAAAAACAGATGAACGGCGAAGACATCACTCAGGAAGAGGTCGAACAAGCGCAAAAATCCGTGGCGCTCGTCCAGCAGCATGATAAAATCTCGCAGCTGATGGAAGCGGAACAGCGGATGAGCATGCTGATTGCTGAATTAAACAAAATCATCATGAAGCCTTTGGAAGAGCTTTACGGAAATCCAGAGAGCTGATAAAAAATCCCCTCTTGTCAAGGCAAGAGGGGATTTTTTCACTAAGTGAACAAATAACGTTCATAAAGATTTAAAAAAAGACTTGTCAATTCGTGAAATAGTTGCGATAATACTAAATGTAAGTGCTTTCATTTTTTGCCGGGATACGATCATGAAAAACGGACTGGCGGCAAAATGATAAGGGGTATAGAGGAAATTGACAGACTGAAAGCACGTCTGCTGGTCAAATAAAGGGGTTGTCAATATACGGTGAATTGAACGAAAGGGGCGTTGAATTCACTGTTTTGAATATGAGGGAGAATCATGATCGTATCCACAAGATGCGAAGTAAAAAGTCTGTGAACACAGGCTTTTTTTAGTATGTGCATCAAGAGGGCTGTTCTAAAAAAAGGGACCGGGACATATCCTCTATAACAGATTCAGTCATCAAAGAAGGGGGACCTCCTGGTGTCAAAACAAATGCTTGCGCTGAATATAGACGGAACGCTGCTTCGGACAAACGGACGGCTTCATCCCGCAACGAAGGAAGCGATCGAATATGCAAAGAAGAAAGGTGTATATGTGACGCTTGTGACGAACAGACATTTCCGCTCCGCTCAAAAAATCGCCAAATCTTTAAAGCTGGATACGAAGCTGATTACGCACAGCGGAGCGATTATAGCGGACAAAATCGACGATCCTTTATTAGAAAAAAGGATTTCCGAAGAACAGACATTTAACCTTGTTCAAATACTGGAAAGCTATGATTGCAATATTAGAATCCTCCATGAAAAATATTCGATTGGAAACCGGAAAAAAACGAATTCAAACCTGTTGGGGAAAACGATGATTCACCCGTCTGACCCGATTTTTTATCCCGTCCAGTTTGTCGATTCGCTGAGCGACATGCTGATGGATGAACCGGTCAGCGCACCGGTGATCGAGGTTTATTGCTCAACAGGACAGTCCGACGAAATCAGGCAGACGATCACAAATGCGTTTCCTCTCGTCGACATCATTGAAGCGGGGGAAAAAATGCTGATTGTCCATAATGGGATTTCGAAAGAAGCGGGTTTGACGATGCTCGCCGCCGACCTCGGTCTAAAAATGGAAGATGTCGTTGCGATCGGCCATGAAATCGACGACCTTCCGATGATCGAACTTGCCGGACTCGGAGTCGCAATGGGCAATGCTCCTCAGGAGGTCAAACAAAAAGCGGATTGGGTGACGCGCTCCAATGATGAACAGGGCGTCGCTTATATGATTAAAGAATACTTCAGAATGCAGCAAAGCAAAGGGTTTCTTAAAAAATTCCATATTAAAAAAGTCTGATTCTTATAGAATCCCCGCTTTCAACTTGAATGCGGGGATTATTCATTCATCGCTGTCCTGTAGGAATATTGATTTTGCCCATTTATTTTTGTACACTAAAGAAAGTTTTGAAACGAAAAAGGTGATGACATTGCGCATTTATATAGAAGGGCTCCAAGATGAAAGGTTCCAGAGACCGCTGGAGCATATAGCCAACTTATTCTTTGAAGAAAGCGAAGTCGCTTTTGGCGAAGAAGCGCCGGCAGACCTTGCGATCGTTCTCGGCTACGACCGGGAAGAGAACGGCGTCAAGGCTTCGGGTATGATAAAAGATACGGACATTAGAGCGGAATATGCGAAAAACATTGACCCCAAACTGACGGAAAAGGAAGCGTTTAAGCAGGTGAAGAATACCGTTTCCTACGTTTTTTTGAGCATGCTTCAGGAGCATACCGGAATCATTCAGAAGTGGGGGATTCTCACCGGTGTTCGCCCGACAAAGCTGCTTCATAAAAAATTGGAGAGCGGCATGCCAAAGGAAGAGGCACATGCCGAGCTGAAACGGGATTATTTAATTCACGACGAAAAAATCGAACTGATGCAAAACATCATTGACCGTCAGCTGAAAGCGGTACCCGATTTGTATGAGCTGAGTCAAGAGGTCAGCATTTACATCGGCATCCCGTTCTGCCCGACGAAGTGCGCTTACTGTACGTTTCCGGCGTATGCGATCAGAGGACAAGCCGGACGGGTCGGCTCATTTTTGTGGGGGCTTCATTATGAAATGCAAAAAATCGGCGAATGGCTCAAGGAAAACGATGTCAGAATAACGACCGTGTATTTCGGCGGCGGAACGCCGACAAGCATTACCGCTGAAGAAATGGATCTATTGTATGAAGAAATGTACCGTTCATTTCCCGATGTGAAAAAAATCCGCGAGGTCACAGTTGAGGCTGGACGGCCCGATACGATCACAGAGGAAAAGCTCGCGGTCTTAAAAAAATGGAACATCGACCGAATCAGCATTAATCCGCAGTCTTACGAGAATGAAACGCTGAAAGCGATCGGACGCCACCATACCGTCGAAGAAACGATCGAAAAGTATCATCTGTCGCGAAATGCCGGCATGTCAAACATCAATATGGATTTGATCATCGGCCTTCCGGGAGAAGGGGTAAAAGAATTCAGACACTCTCTTTCCGAAACCGAAAAATTAATGCCTGAATCATTGACCGTCCACACGCTGTCATTTAAGCGCGCGTCTGAAATGACGAAAAACAAACATAAGTATAAGGTGGCTGACCGCGAGGAAATTGTCGCGATGATGGATGACGCTGTCTCGTGGACGAAACAGCACGGCTACCATCCCTACTATTTGTACAGGCAGAAAAACATTCTCGGCAACCTGGAGAATATCGGCTATTCCCTTCCCGGCCAGGAAAGCATCTATAACATCATGATTATGGAGGAAAAACAGACGATTATCGGGATCGGCTGCGGAGCTGCGAGCAAATTCGTCGATCCGGGAACGGGAAAAATCACGCATTTCTCCAACCCGAAAGACCCGAAAACGTACAATGACAGATTTGAACACTATACAAACGAAAAAATCCGCTACTTGTCTGAGCTTTTTCAGAAGGAGGCAAAAAGCGGTTCTCAACAAGAATAGAAGCTGCTGCCGGTATCGCCGGCAGTTTTTTTATTGCGGAATCAAGCCGGAATCGGCAACAAAAAAAGGTTTTGAAGGGCGAAGGTGGAATAGTTTAAACAGTATCAATTGTAAACGTATTCACGGAGGTGCAAGATGGAGTATATCAAATGGAAAGATGAAGACGGGATTTTTGAAATTGTGCTGAATCGCTCTGAGGCGTACAATGCCTTGAATGAAAAAATGCTTGAAGAACTGAATGAAGCTTTGCGTGTTGCAGAGGAAAGCGAATCGCTGCTTCTTCTTGTGAGAGGCAGCGGCAAAGGATTTTCGGCAGGCGGAGACATTAAGATGATGCTGTCTTCCGGAGATCAAGACAGCTCGGCCCGCGTCATTGACACAATTTCTGAAATTGCGGTGAAGCTTTACAGCATGCCGAAGATGACGACAGCGGCTGTCCACGGGGCGGCCGCGGGTCTGGGATTGAGCCTCGCGCTCAGCTGCGACCATGTACTGGTCGAAAAAGAAGCGAAGCTGGCGATGAATTTTATCGGCATCGGGCTTGTTCCCGACGGAGGCGGACACTTCTTTTTAGAGCGGAGAATCGGTGAAACTGCGGCCAAAGAATTGATTTGGAGCGGGAAAAAATTGACGGGGGCCGAAGCGCACGAGCTTCGGATCGCAGACGCCGTATTCAGCGGGGACTCCGGCCGTTTTGCGCGCATCTATTTTGAAAAGCTTCTGCACGCTCCGCTGGCAGCGATGATTGAGACAAAAAAGATCTATCAGGCGCTGAATGGCGGCAGGCTGCAGAAAACGCTTGAACTCGAGAAAACGGCCCAGATGAAAATGAGGCTGACAAGCGACCATCAGGAAGGGATCCGCGCATTTTTAGAAAAGCGCCAGCCGCAATTTAACCGTCAGCAAGTATAACAAGCGCAGTCGGCAGGGAATTGACCTTGGGAAATGATATGCAGAAGCAATTGAAAAAAATAAGTTTCTATAAAATGATTCATAAGACACAGGTCTGTACGAAGTCTTGGAAGGCGGGGAAATTGAAACAGAAGATTCCATCTGAATAAGTTGCTAGTAAGCTGAATGATTGGTACAACGCCATTCGGAAACATCAGATCGCCGCCAGTGAATCATAGAAAGCGGAAGGAAAATCAGGACGTCCTGCTCTGCTATTCGCTGCTTGAATTCAGGCATAAGCTGATGCTCAGCTATTTGATACCGCAAAAGACCGAAGATATTGAAAAAAATACCTCCGCGACTTAGAAGAAAAAAAGGACCAAATGAGGTTTACCCAAACTTTTATTACTGGTTTTTTAAAGGGATGTATAAGTTCAAACAAAAGCGGTTTGTCAAAGCAATCGGCTGCTATAAAACGGCTGAACAAAAAGTCAGCGCCTTGGAAGACGATGTTGAAAAAGCGGAATTTTATGATAAGCTGGCGGAAATCTACTATTATATCAGCCAGAGATATTTATCGATCAACTATGCGATGCTCGCTTCCGACATTTTTAACCGGGATTATATGCCGCTGTTGAAGAGCTGGCTTTAGACGCAGCCCAGTATTATAATCAAGTGGAGCGGCTTGAAGATGCCATTTTTTACTATGAGAAGTGCGCTCAGGCAAGACGAAAAACCAAAAGGGGAGATGCGTTGTATGAAAGCTAAACTGTTGTTCGCCATGGTGTCGCTGGCTGTTGTGTTAACGTCTTCAAGCTTTTTGGCAGATGCGGGGAAAGCCCCTTCCTTGTATGCGGACAAAATGATTACGACTGACAAGGAGGCTCGAGTTCAAGGACATGATTTCATCTGAGAATAAGCGGGCTGACGCAGTGAAAGAATGGACGATGTATATTACAGTTTCTTGCCTTTTCATCTTGATCGTCTCTGTGATTGTTTTTTTCGCTCCGGCCTACAGCTTGCAGGATCTGCTGTTTCGACTGTTTGATGCCGTCATCATCTGTGTGCTGGCGGTCAATGGCCTTTATTTTCTGCGAAAAAATAAAGGCGTCGCTTGCTTATCGTTTTTACTCTGTTTCATCAACGTGGGACTGCTCATTGTTATGATGATCCACTAGTGTTTGGCGGATTAAAGGGCAGGCGGCAGCGGGAGACCTCCCCCAACAGCGCCGCCTTACCCCGTATTTTATTCAGCTGCGGAAAACAATGATTTTACCGGACGAATGGACTACCCGGTGTGTATGCTCCAAAAATTGCTTTTCCTTCAGGATTCCTCTTCCTTTCTCTTTCGCTTCTTCATGATCGGCCGCTTCAAATCGCTCATTCAAAAGCGTTTCTCCACTAGTGTCGAAAACGGTTACATAATAATTTTCCATTTCTCTTCCCCTTTCTCAAAATATGATCTATTTGTTTAAAATTATATAAAAATCAAAAAAATCCTTTTTAAAATGGTATGACTAACGTATGATTGTAAATTGGAAGGAGGAGTTATTATGCTCAAAATCGATCACGTCACGAAAAGATTCGGTTCATTTACAGCTGTAAACGATCTGACGCTGGAGATACCAGACAAGCAAATGTTCGGTCTGCTCGGCGCCAACGGAGCAGGGAAAACGACGACATTCCGAATGATATTAGGCCTTTTGAATGCGACAGAGGGTACTGTCACATGGAAAGGACAGCCGATTAACTACGGTGTCACAAACAGCATCGGCTATTTGCCCGAAGAGCGCGGACTGTATCCGAAGCTGAAGGTGAAAGATCAGCTCATATATCTCGGCCGCCTGAAAGGCATGACAAAGCAAAATGCGCTCAAGGAAATGGAGAAGTGGCTCGAACGGTTCCACATTACGGAATACGCCGACAAAAAGGTTGAGGAGCTATCCAAAGGGAACCAGCAAAAAATTCAATTCATCACCGCCGTGCTGCACAAGCCGGAGCTTTTGATTCTTGACGAGCCGTTCAGCGGGCTCGATCCGGTGAATGTCGAGCTTTTAAAAGATGCGGTCATTTCTTTGAAAGACGGCGGCACCTCGATTGTATTTTCAAGTCACAGGATGGAGCATGTCGAAGAGCTGTGCGAACACGTCTGCATCTTGCAGCGCGGGACGCCTGTCGTTCAAGGGAAATTAAAAGAAATCAAACGTTCTTTTGGCAGAAAGAATGTCACGATTCACGCAGACGGCGACTTGAGTTTCTTGAAAGAGGCGGACGGCATCGTCAAATGGCGGGATCATTCCGAAGGAGTCCGCCTGCAGGTCGAGAATGAAGAAGTCTCTCAAGAGCTGTTTACAATGCTTCAAGGACGCGGGTTTATCAGAAAGTTTGAACTTGAAGAGCCTTCTTTGCATGATATTTTCGTCGAAAAGGTAGGTGCCCGTTATGAATAAGTTTTGGATTGTTCTTTTCCATACATATCTCAGCAAGCTGAAAACGAAGTCGTTCATCATTTCAACGGCGATCACGCTTGCGCTTGTCGTGCTCGTCACAAATCTGGGATCGATTATTTCCATGTTTGATGACGGCGGAGAGGGTGATAAAATCGCCGTCATTGACCGCTCAAATCAGCTGTACGACACGTTTGCCCAGCAAGTGAAAGCACTCGACACTGATGAAGCGCTGGAAGTCGAGAAAGCGGATAAGCCGGAAAAAGAGCTTGAAAAAGACGTCAGAGACGAAAAGCTCGAAGGCATTTTAATCCTGGACAGAGATAAAAAAGGCGTGCTGAAGGGAACATATAAAGCGCTCGATATCGCTGATTCCACAGCTGTATCCACGATTGAACAGGCGCTCTCACAAGCAAAGATCGCCGTTGGAACGGCTGAATTGAACGTACCTCAGGAAAAGCTGAGTGAACTGTTTACACCGGTAAAAGTCAACAGTGTCGCCTTGAAAGAAGGCGCGAAAACCGAGGAAGAGCTTCAAAAGGCGACAGGGCTTGTCTATGTTGTGCTGTTTGTCATCTATTTTTCCGTTTTGATGTACGCGTCAATGATCGCGACAGAAGTTGCGACGGAAAAGTCTTCCCGCGTAATGGAAATTTTAATTTCCAGCGTGCCGCCTGTCCAGCAAATGTTCGCCAAACTGTTCGGCGTCGCCCTGTTGGGCCTGACACAGCTTGCCGCACTCCTTCTTGCCGGCTACCTGTCGCTTCAGTCCAGCCAGGAAAGCGGAGGGGATGCGGCTCAGCTGATTAAAGGATTTTTTGACGTTTCCGGCGTACCTACTGCAACGCTTGTGTACGCGGTCATTTTCTTGATGCTCGGCTACTTCCTCTACGCAACTCTTGCGGCATTTCTCGGAAGCGTCGTCAGCCGGATTGAAGATGTTCAGCAAATGATTTCGCCGATGATTCTGTTGGTCGTCGCTGGATTCATGATTGCCATGTTCGGACTGAATGCTCCGGATTCGACGTTTATTACCGTCACTTCATTCATTCCGTTCTTTGCGCCGATGATCATGTTCCTCAGAGTCGGCGTGCTTGATATTCCGTTTTGGGAAGCGGCGCTCGGCATCGGCATTACCGCACTCACTATTGTGATTCTCGCCGTCATCGGGGCGAGGGTGTATAAAGGCGGCGTGCTCATGTACACGAGCGGCGGCGGATTGAAAAATATTAAACAGGCGCTTCGTCTGTCAAAAGATCGATAATGAAAGAGAAAAGCAGCTTGAAAGAAAAGCTGCTTTTTTCGCGCAAAGAGTAGAACGTGCATTCGCTTTCAACCCGTGATAGAATGGGAGCAGAATATTCTATGAAAAGGAGCAGAAGATTGACAAACATCACTTTCATTCATGCGGCCGATCTGCACCTGGACAGTCCGTTTCACGGCATCAGCCGGCTACCCGAAGAGGTTTACCGGCGGATCAAAAACAGCACATTTAAAAGCGCTGAAAATGTGTTTAAGCTTGCGATTGATGAACAGGCCGACTTCATTTTGCTTGCCGGCGATCTTTTCGACGAAGCAAACCGCAGTTTAAAAGCACAGATGTTTTTGAGAAAGCAATTTTTAAAGCTGAAAGAGAACAACATCCAAGTCTATGTGATTTTTGGCAATCACGATCATCTGGGCGGCGATTGGACGCCGATTGAATGGCCGGACAACGTCCACATTTTCTCGTCGGAAGACATTGAAGAAAAATCGTTTTACAAAGACGGCCGGCTCGCCGCAAGCATCTACGGGTACAGCTATCCCGAGCGCTCTGTTTTTGCCAATAAGGCTGCCGAAATCAAAAAAACGACCGACGCGCCCTTGCATATCGGCATGATTCACGGGACGCTTTCCGGGGAGAGCGGCCATGATCCGTACTGTCCTTTTTCCCTTCAAGATTTAAAAAACGGCCGGATGGATTACTGGGCGCTTGGCCATATACATAAAAGACAGGTCATTTCAGCCTCCGACCCGGCGGTGATTTATCCGGGAAACACGCAATCACGGCACATGAAGGAAACGGGGGAGAAAGGCTGCTATCTCGTCAATGTTTGCGGCGGAGAACTGTCTTTCGAATTTAAAGCCTTATCGGATGTTCTGTGGGAAACGGCCAGCATCGATATCTCCGGGACAAAGCAGATGACAGAGCTGATCAGCCTGATGCGGGATGCCCTGCAATCTTTCAGAAACAGAGGCAAGCCCGCATGCGTCAAGATGGTATTGAAAGGAGAAACACCCTCTTATTTGGCGGAAGGACAGGCCGGCATTGCGGACGAGATCCTTGACATCTTCCATGAAGAAGAGCGGGAAGAAGACGCGTTCATCTGGCTTACCGCGATCGAGGATCAAACAGATGCCGCCTTGTCTGGAATCGAACGGGACGCTTTTTTCCAGGAGCTTTTACAAGAAATGCAGGAATTTCAGGATTTCAGCCTGATTTTTGACGATTTGGAGCGGCATCCGGTTTTTAGAAGGCACGGAGACCGGTTTAATGAAGAAGACTTTCGGGACATTCGCGCGCAGGCGGAAAAACTGCTGCTTCATGAACTGAAGACATTGAAAAGATAAAGGAGGATGCAGGGTGAATATACATGCGATACATATATACGGATACGGTAAATTTGCCAATCAGACATTTCGCCTGTCTCCTTCAAATCTGCATTTGGTCTACGGGCTCAATGAAGCAGGGAAAACGACGCTCATGTCGTTTATTGAAAGCGTGCTGTTCGGTTTTCCGAAGACGAAACGGTACGAGCCGAAAACGGGCGTCATTTACGGGGGGATGCTTGAGGTCGGGCACCCTGATTTGGGGCGGATCCGAATCGAACGGACGGCCGGAAAGCCTGAGCGGGTCACCGTTTATCTGGAAGACGGCAGCACGAAGCCGGAAGGTTTTTTAAATGAGCTGCTGTCAGGCGTCGACAGACAGCTGTATAAAGCGATCTACTCATTTGACGTGTTCGGCCTTCAGGAAATTCATAAATTCAACCGCGACAAAATCGGCCGTTTTCTGCTGTTTTCGAGTCTGTTCGGCTCTGATGCGATTTCCAAGATGGATGCCAGCCTCGTGAAAAAGCAGGAAGAGCTGTTTAAACCGAACGGACGGAAGCCTGAGCTGAATCAGGAGCTCGACCGGTTAAAAAGGCTTTCCGAAGATTTGAAAAAGGCGAAAGCGCGGGAAGGCGACTACCACCGGCTGTTAAACGAAAAAAAAGGCGCTGAGGCGTCAATAAAGGAAAGCGAGCAACTGCTGAAAGATCTTGAGCACCTCGTCTCACAAATCGAGCAGGCCATTGAGATTCTGCCGGCGGCCGCCGAAAAACGCCAGCTGGAAGAGCAGCTCGCTTCTTTCGGCGGCTCAGGAGAAAGCCGTTTCCCCGAAGGCGGACTTTTTGAGCTCGAAAAGCTCGAATCCCACCTGCATCCAAAAGCGGCTCAGCTGAAGGCGCTGGAAGAAAAAAAGCGCCGTTTGGAACAGCGCGCCGCCGCTCTTGCACCGGCTGAAGACTTTCTCGAGCACGAAGCGGAAGAGCTTTTAAAAGCATATCCGTTTTACCAGTCGTATTCCGAAAAAATCGCGTCTTTGACTGATCAGCTTCACCAGATAAACGGACGCGTTCAAGCGGGACTTGAGCGCCTGCAAATCGAGGAATGCGATATCCTCAACGCGGACACCGCATATGAATACGAGTGGAAGCTGCAAGAAACCGCTCAGGCATACATCGAGCTGCGTGAACTGAAGCGGTCGCTTGACGAGCGGTTTGAGCAGGCGAGGGCTGATCTGGAGGAAGCTGAACAGGCCCACGCCGCTCTCAGCAATGAAGTGATGCCGGAAGATATCCGCAAGCAAAAGGAAGAAACCCTCAGCCGCCTTGCGTCCGCCGGCGGCCATGCCGGAAGGCGGGAAGAGCTGCTCCTTCAGCTGTCCTATCTGAAGCAAGAACAAAAGGTTCGGATGAAAAGAAGAAAGACCGCTTTTGCGGCAGCGCTTTGTGCTGCTTTTGCAGCAGCTTGTGCGGCGCTCTTTTTCAAGGAGTGGTTCCCGGGCGCTTTACTCGTGCCGATCTTGCTCATAGTTGCCGCTGTTGTTCTAAAAAAGCCCGAGCCTTCCGCCGCAGCGGCTTTTATTCAAAAACAGCTGGACGACATTGAACGCAGCGGTTCAAAAAGCGGAGTGAGTGACAACGCTTTGAGGGAAGAGCTGTGGAAGGACGACCAAACCCGGCAGCTCCTCATCGCAAAACAAGCTGAGCTTAAACAGAGAGAAGCGGAATATGAAAGAGCGATTCAGAAGTTCGAAGCGTGGGAAAAGGATATCCGTCCGTATCAGGAGAAGACCGAACGCTATTTGAAAGAGTTGAACCTGTCAATCGACCCGTCATTTTTAGCCGATGCGTACGCTTTGATCAAGGAACTCCGAGAGGAAATGTTGAAAAAGCGGGATATCGAGAAAGAGCTGAGCCGCCTTCAGTCTAAAAAAGCATCTTTTGAAGCGGAATTGAGAAAGCTTGTCTCATCTCTCGGCCGCGCTGGCGAAAGCGTCCAAGAGCAGGTGTTTCAGCTGAAAAGCGCGCTTGATTCCCAAAAAGAAAAACTTCGGCAAAAACAGGAAGCGGACGTGTCTTTAAAGCATACCGCCGAACAAATCAAAGAGCTGACAAAAGAGACGGAATACTTCCAATCCCAAATTGGCGAACTCTTTCAAAAAGCAGGGGCGGACGGCCGTGAGATGTTCATCGGTCTGGCGAAGCGCGACCAAGCCAAAAAAGAATTAACAGCAAGGCTCGGGCAGCTTAAAAGAGAGCTCGGCAGGCAGGACGAGAAGGCCGTCATGCTCGCATCAGAACACTCTCTTGCAGAACTGAAAGGAAAGCTGGCCGAGACGCAGGAAAAAAGGGCCCGTATAGAAAATAAGCTTGCAGAAGAAAGACAAAAGGCGGCGAATGTCCATGCGGAACTGGTCAGACTTGAGGAATCGGGAGCGGTATCCGAGCTCGCCTATCAGACCGGAATGCAAAAAGAGCGGGTCGCCGAACTGGCCAAAAAGTGGGCCGCCGTCAAGCTGATCAGGCAGGCGGTCAAAAACAAGATCGATGAACATAAGAAGGTTCGGCTTCCGAAGCTGTTACAGACGGCTGAATCATTACTGAACCCATTGACTGCCGGGCAATACGAAAAAATTTATTTTTCTGAAACAGATGATTCCATGATGGTCATGCGGAAAGACGGGGCTGTTTTTTACGCCCACGAACTGTCCCAGGCAACTTGTGAACAGCTCTATTTAGCGATCCGATTCGCTCTGGCCCTCTCCCATCAAAAGGAAGTCAAATTGCCGTTCCAGTTGGATGACAGCTTTGTCCACTTTGACCGGGAGAGGTTTAAACAAGTGCTGAACATCTTAAAAAAGCTTTCAGGCGAAGATCAGCAAATCTTGTATTTTACGTGTCATGAACATGTAAGAGAAGCTTTTCACGACGAAGATGTGATTCTGCTGCCTTCCGTCATGAAAAAGGTGGAAGTGAAGGGTATAACTAACAAATAAAAGTGTGTGCTATAATGATTTTATGTAGGAAAACGGAGGGAGCTTTATCATGGCAAAAGGTATCATGCTGCACGAAGTTGGCGAGCAGGTGGATTTGTATTTGCTCATTAAATCGTCAACGAAAGGAATCGCGAGCAACGGGAAACCGTTTTTAACGCTGATGCTCCAGGATCAGTCTGGAGATATAGAAGCGAAGCTTTGGGACGCCAAACAGCAGGACGAAGTGACCTATGGCCCGCAGACGATCGTAAAAGTGGTCGGCGACATTCATCATTACCGCGGGCGGAACCAGCTGAAGCTGAGAAACATCAGACCTGCGGGCGAGAATGAAAATGTCAAAATCGATGACTTTCTTGAGACTGCACCGATTCCCAAAAACGAAATGATGGATGCGGTCACTCAATATATTTTTGAAATGAAAAACCCGAGTATTCAGCGAATCACGAGGCACCTCGTCAAAAAATACGGCAAGGAATTCATTGATTATCCGGCTGCGACGAAAAATCACCACGAGTTCGTATCAGGTCTCGCATACCATGTTGTCTCCATGCTGAACCTGGCCAAATCGGTTGCAGACCTGTATCCGTCGCTCGATCGCGACCTATTGTACGCAGGCGTTATTCTGCATGACCTTGGAAAAGTAAAAGAACTATCCGGACCGGTGTCCACGACCTATACTGTCGAAGGGAATCTGCTGGGGCACATTTCGATTATGGTGACAGAAATTGCAAAAGCAGCCGAAGAGCTTCAAATTGATTCAGAAGAAGTGCTGATTCTCCAGCATTTGATTTTAAGCCATCACGGCAAACCCGAATGGGGCAGTCCGAAGCCGCCGATGGTCAAGGAAGCGGAAATTCTTCACTATATCGACAACCTTGACGCGAAGATCAATATGATGGACAGAGCGCTCGAACGGGTCAAGCCTGGAGAATATACCGAACGCGTCTTTGCATTGGATAATCGTTCCTTTTATAAACCCGTTTTTCACAAATAAGCGTCATAACTTGTCTCCCTTTTGCATAATGTCTGATATACAGTTTATTCAAAAAAGGGGGAAAAGCCGTGCTGCTGTTTCCGTGGTGGGTGTACCTTTGCATCGTCGGCATTATTTTCAGCGCCTATAAGCTGATGACGACGGCAAAGGAAGAGGAAAAGATCGATCAGGCTTTTATCGAAAAAGAAGGCCGCATTTATATCGAACGGATGGAAAAAGAAAAAGCACAGCGCATGAAGCGTTCATTGGATGAAGATCAAGAACAGCATGAAAAATCGGCTGACAGTCATTCCATCGCATAAAAAAAGCTGTCCGGCCCCGCGAGGGGAGGACAGCTTTTTTGGCGTCAGCTGCTGCTGCTTGTCTGAGCTTGGCGCTGGTCGACTTGTTTTTTCAACTCTTTGTCTTTTACTTTTAAATCAGCATCTTTGACAAGTTTGTCAATGACAGATTGCAGTTCAGTTTGATCGTTTTGCTTTTGTTCTTGGACCTCTTTTTTGAGCTCTTTTTTCATGTCTTCATATTTGCCGCGCTCTTCGTCTTTCTTAATGATGTGATAGCCGAATTGCGATTTCACAGGGCCGCTGATTTCGCCGGTTTTCAAAGCAAATGCCGCTTTGACGAAATCCTTGTCCATGTTATCGTCCTTGCCGACCCATCCGAGGTCGCCGCCTTTTTCGGCTGTTCCGTCAGTTGAATACTCTTTTGCAAGGTCTTCGAATTTTTCGCCTTTTTTCAGCTTTTTCTCAACTTCTTCAGCCGTTTTCTTTTCCTTCACAAGAATGTGGCTTAAGTGGATTTTGCCTTTCAGGCCGTCATAATATTCTTTTACGTCATCATCGGTTACTTTTATGTTATCCTTTGCGGCTTTTTGCATGAGAAGTTCGTATTTGATCTGTTCTTTGACGAAGTCTTCGCCTTTCTGGTCAATGAGCTGGTTGAGCTGGTCTCCCATCGATTTTTTGTACTCGTTCAGCTTTTTGTCGACTTCTTTGTCGGAGACATCGTATTTATCGTCGAGTACTTTTTGCTGAACAAGCATGTTCAGTGCGTCAGCTCCGGCATTGTCTTTTAATGTTTGATAAAGGTCTTCTTTTGTAATATTCCCAGCTTTTGTTTCTGCAACAACCTCAGAGTCTCCCCCGCTGCATGCGCTGAGAGCCAGCACACTTGTCGCTGTAATCGCCGCAATTGCAATCTTCTTCATAAATGCAAACACTCCTAATCATAACAGTTTAAACTTTCCTTTGAATTGTATCATATCATATTCTGACATGCTGTAAAAAGATTTTCAACAGAGGGGCATCCGTCTAGTCAAATTTTCTTTCCGCTCATACAAATATATTGATCAAGAAAAGGAGGTCAATAACATGAGCGGAGGATACTCAAGCGGTTTTGCTTTATTGGTCGTGTTGTTCATTTTATTAATCATCGTTGGTGCAGCTTATCTGTACTAAAACCTTAGAAAATGAGAAAAGAACCGTTATTTTTTCAGGCGGTTCTTTTCTTTTGGACGATAGCCTAAGCGTTTCATGACATTCGTGCATACACTAATGTAACGACTGGGGCAGAGGAGGTGTCAATATGGGCGACGGTTATGCAGGAGGTTTCGCTGGCGGCTTTGCGCTGCTTGTGGTACTGTTCATCTTATTAATTATTATTGGTGCTTCTTGGATATGCTAATCAACAAAAGGATAGCTGCCGGATCAATACGATCGGCAGCTATCCTTTTTTTCTTTACACCGTAAAGGAAATCTCAATGAATGATGAGATCAATAAAATTAAGATCAGCACATTAATCATTCTAAACACCTTATCCTGCCGTTCTTCAGGAATCTCTCTGACAAGGCATAAAGAGTTTGTAAGCTTGTTTATGTTGAAGACAGTAAAAACCGCAAACAAGATGAAATAAAAAAGGATGATAGGAGATCCCCCTCTCTGTTTCTGCTCCATACTACATTACCAAATATTTATTAAAAAAGATAGAAAATAGACTGAAAAAAAGGATTTTCCAAGTGCCGAGCGGCTGGATTATTTTTGTATTAAAATATCAAAATCGTCGGCTTCCTGATCGACATAACAGTTTTTAGGCGCTTTGATCAGTTTCCAGGCGAACAGAAAATCAGGCAGACAATAGCCGAAATGAATGCTTGAAATGATGCAGAAATAATGAGCAAAGCTCGGCATCACAGCCCCCGCGTAAAATAAAGCAGGCGTGATGACGAAAAAAGGGCAGAGAAGAGAGACAAGCATCGTGTTTTTTGGAACTTCTCTCCATGTTCTCATTTTCAACCAATAAATCTTTTTTTCTAATTTTTTCTTGCTGATCACCGGCAAGATATGAAGAATTTTATGGGCAATTATAGCCGCAACCAAAAGTCCTGCAAACAAAAGGGCATGATCGCCTCTCTGAACAGTTTGCGGATGAATCAGCTGCATCGCTAAATATTCGGGAATAAAAAATAAAATCATTAAACTGACGGCAGTGAGCACGATGCGCATGCCTCCATAATCTTTAACGAGATTGATGGTTTTCCAGCAACTCATAAATGACATCCTTCCGTTTCAACAAACTTTATATGAAATCCTCAGAATAATTTACTCCTCTGGATGAGAAAAATCAATCCCTTTTCCGAAAAAAATTTCGTCATTTTCCAAAGAATTTAGAAGGGTGTAAAAGGAACAGAAATCTCCCGTGTTGAACTTTCATCAAAAGGGAATATCGGCTAAAATAAGAGAAAGGGAGAGAAGGGACAAATATGAACTCTATCGAGCAACGCCTTGAGCGGCTGGAATATTACATCAAACTGTTATTGAACAATTCGGATATGGAAGAGTATCCGTATTATAAAATGTTGATCGAAAAGGGCTTATCAGAGGAAGAAGCAAAGGAAACGGAAAAGCTGTGCGAAGAGCTCTCAAAGGAGCTTGAAGCACAAAAAGCGCAAGGATATGTGATGTTCGATCATCTCCTCACGCTTTTTGCGGGACAGTTAAATGAAAAACTTGAAGTGCACGAAACGATTTTCGCCCTTCACAGACAAGGTCTGTACAAACCGCTGATGAGCGAATTCGTCAGCATAATCAGGCAATACGATCTGGCTTAGTTTTTAAGAGGCTCAAGCGGTTTGTCCATCTCTATCGATTCCCCGGCTTCTTTTGCTTCTTGTTTTTTCTTCATTTTGCCCTCTTCGCTCGTAAATTCACTTTCGATGTTTGAAAACGATTTTTCGAAAATTTCCATGAAATCATCGCCGTAAATATGGCGGATGATCGACATCATCTCGACGATTTCTGGAAACTTCCCGTACAGCTGATGAAGGGGCTGAGCGCCTTTTAAGACGGCATTCCGGGTCGGATCGTAAGACTCGAGGATTTTAAGGAAAACGTCTTCACCTTTCGGAGTCAGCTGAATGTAAGTGTTTCGTTTGTCATTCAATTTTTTAGAAAACTCCAGGTAACCTCTTTCCTCAAGTTTTTTTGAAAAATTAAACGCTGTGGATACGTGCATGACGCCGAACTTGGCGATTTCCGAAATGGATGCACCGTTCAGCTGGTAGGCGATCCACAAAATATGATGCTCGTTAATGTTCAGATCATAAGGTTTAATCCACTGCTGCCAATCCTTTTCTATTGACTTCCAAAGCGCCTTGCTAAGCTGTGCCATTCTTTGACTGAATAAAAGGGCTTCTTTCACCGTATAGGGCTCTTCCGCTCGATTCATTCACTTCACCTGCTTCTCTTTATCTTATAATTTCTATTATGCCAATAAAATAAAGATTAATAAAGATGTAAATTTACGAAATTTTTAAAAAATCCAGCTTTACGGTGTGAAATCAGGATTTTACCCAAAAAAAGAGCGTGAAAATTTTCCATTCACACCCCTTTTTTAAGGTTCATTTTTTTCGCTGAGTATATTAGTTTTGTAAGGTTTTCTCCAGCTGTTTTATCTTTTCTTCAATCTCAGCGATTTCCTTTTTTAAGTCCTGCTGATGAGGTTTGATTTCCGCGCGCCATTCCTGAATGGACGTTTGCAGTTCGCTGCCGACGTCTTTGATGATTTCCGCGCCTTCTATGGCGGTTTTGACGAATTGCTCTTTTAATGCGATTCCGTCGTTTTTCAGCCTTTTGACGGTGTCTTCCCATTTACCGCAGTTGGCTTTAAGCTGTCCTCTCAAGTTTTTTCCTGAAGTCGGTGCGGTCAGCAATGCTGCAACACCGCCGATAACACCGCCTACAATCAGTCCCGCTGCTAAAGATCGGCCTTTTGACATGTACATCACCCCGGTTATATTTTTAAAGATCAGGCTTGGCAGGCGCCCGTCTTCTCATGATTAGATATTGGCGTCCGAGCCGGCCATCCGTTTTTCTTCTTAGAAACTTCTGCATAGCTTGCTTTATTTTAGCATACTTTTTTAAAAAGGAGGGAGAGGGTTGTCTGTCATTATCATTGTTTTGACAATTTTAAGTGCTGTATTTACCGCCGGCTCCTTTTATTATTTAAGGCTTCTCGGATATTCTGCATCTTACCCGCCGAAACGCATTCTTAAACAAAAAGCGCTTTTTTGCACGGGAAGTGCAGGATTGGCGCTCCTGCTCCTTTTTTTTATTCAGCTTCTTATATAAAATATCGGGCGGATTCCCCTTTTTTTGACCATCAAAACGAAAAAAAACTCTTCAAAAAAAGGATATCCCTTTTCAAGAAGAGGTTCTGGTTTTATTTGACTTGTTCAATCAGCCTTGAGCGCTTCATGATCGACTGCACGATCGGGAAGATGACCGCCATGGCGATCGTATTGATCAAGGCAGCAGGTAAAACGACAACAGAAAACAGAGTGATGAACCCCTGGTTTCCAGGCAGGCCGACGATGAACAGCGCAGCCGTAAGGAAAATGGTTCCGGAAAGAACCGTTCCTGCAGCAGTTAATCCGGCGGCGGCAAGCGTTTTGCTGTTCAGCTTTTTCACAAGCAGAAATACGCCGAAGAACATCAAGGCTGTTAGCGGTTTGTCGATGATGTTGGGCAGCTGTCCTCCCGGAAAAGCCGTCGTCAACGCGGAAATGACGCCTGTCACGATTCCGATGACGAGAACATTTTGCAATCTAGGGAACAAAAGGATTCCCATAAACATCATGATCAGCATCATATCCGGCTTCATTCCGTAGAAAAAAGGCGGAATCACAGCGTGAAGCGCCGCTCCAATGGCGACAAACAGGGCCATAGCGACTAATTCTTTTGTTTTCATATCTATTCTCTCCTCATCTAGGCTCTTTTTACGCTTTCCAATAATATGCTCGTCATTTATTGCGAAAGCTTTCTAGTAGTATATCAAACTTTCGAAGGAATGGGGAAGCCTTTTTCGCCATTTTCCATCATCAGGATAACCATCAGTTTTCTTCGCGGAATTTCTTCATAAAGGCCGCCAGCTTTTCGCAGTCTTCAACCGATACGGCATTGTAAATCGAAGCGCGGCAGCCTCCGACCGAACGGTGTCCGCCAAGCCCTGACATTTTTTCTTCCTTTGCCTTTGCGATGAATGATGCTGTCAGCTCATCATTTTTAAGCGTAAAGGTGACGTTCATGTTTGAGCGGCTGTCTTCTCTCGCATGGCCGCGGTAGAATCCGCCGCTTTCGTCGATCGCGTTGTATAAAATACCGGCCTTTTCGCGATTGCGTTTCTCAATGGCATCGAGGCCGCCTTTTTCCTTGAGCCACTCCAGCACGAGAGAGAGCATATAAATCGCAAAAGTCGGCGGGGTATTGTAGAGAGAATCCGCTTTGGCATGTGTTGAGTATTTCAGGATTTTGGCAACTTGCTCGTTTTCTTTGCCGAGCCAGTCTTTTTTCATGATGACAACGGTCACCCCTGACGGTCCGAGGTTTTTCTGCGCGCCGGCATAGATGATGTCAAATTGGGAAACATCGATTTTTCTGCTTAAAATATCGCTGGACATATCAGCGACAACCGGAATCGGAGCGTCAGGGAACTTTTGCCACTGCGTTCCGAAGATCGTGTTGTTGGAAGTCAGGTGGAGGTAAGCCCCGTCTGCCGGAATCTCCGGTACTTCGGGAATATAGCTGTACGTATCTTCTTTACTGGACGCGATGATCGATGTGTTTCCGAAGAGCTTCGCTTCGGCCAGCGCTTTTTCAGACCAGGCGCCTGTCATCATGAAGTGGGCCGTTTTGTCTTCGGAGAGGAAGTTCATCGGAATCATTGAGAACTGAAGGCTTGCTCCGCCTTGCAAAAACATGATTTCATAATCATCAGGTATGTCCATCAGTTCCTTTAACAGAGCTTTCGCTTTTTGATGAACGGCGTCATACTCTTTGCTGCGATGGGACAGCTCCATCACGGACATCCCCGCACCGTTGAAATCAAGAAATTCGTCTTTCGCCTTTTGCAGTACTTCTAAAGGCAGTGCTGCCGGTCCTGCGTTAAAGTTCGTTGTACGTATCATCACAATCGCTCCCTGTTCATGTATAAAAATATAAAACAATCCTATCATAAAAGGTTCCGGTTATACATAAAAAATTTGAATTGTGTGAAATATAGAGCAAGTCTGTTTAGCCGTGCCGGGCGATCTGAAAAATGTGGAGTTTTTTTGAACGAAAAAATAATAACCACCCGTGCTAACGGGTGGTTTTCTCTGCGGCTGAAAGCCTTTGTTACTGACCAAACCCTAAAGGGT